>JBEKZY010000070.1:0-18814 GCA_049509395.1 Thermoguttaceae bacterium
TCTGGGTGGAATTCCTCGAGGGCGTCGAGATGCTCGCCGGTGCCGATAAACTTGATGGGCACGCCGGTGACGGCCTTGACCGACAGCGCGGCCCCGCCCCGGGCGTCGCCGTCAAGCTTGGTCATGATCACCCCGTCCAGCTCCAGGGCCTCGTTAAAGGCCTTGGCGCTCCGGACCGCGTCTTGCCCGGTCATGGCGTCCACCACCAGGAAAACCTGGTCCGGACCCACGCGGCGGTCGATCTGGGTGAGCTGGTTCATTAACTCCTGGTCGACGTGCAAGCGGCCGGCCGTGTCCAGGATCAGCACATTGGCTTCCATCTGCTTGGCTTGGCGTGCCGCCGCCTGGCATAAGGCTACGGGGTCGCGGGCGGACAGGTCGGCATAAACGGGCAGGCCGAGTTGCTGGCCCAGCACCTGTAACTGCTCGATGGCCGCGGGACGCTGCAAGTCGGCGGCCACCAACAGCGGCTGGCGCCCGCGTTGCTTGATCAAACGGCCTAATTTGCCGCATGTAGTGGTTTTGCCGGATCCTTGCAGTCCGCAAAGCATCAGCACGCTAACCTCGCCCCGCATGTGCAGGGTATGATCCACGGGCCCCATCAGATTGATAAGTTCCTGGTGAACGATATAAACGAGTTGTTTGGTAGGATCGAGCGATTTTAACACGCGCTCGCCGGCGGCCTGATCGCTCACGCTGGCCATGAAATCCTTGACCACCGATAGACTGACGTCGGCTTCGAGCAGCGCCCGCTCGACCAGTTTCAGCCCTTCGCGCATGTTCGATTCGTTGAGGGTGCCTCGCCCGCGCAAGGCCCTCAATGCGGAACCCAAACTTTCCTGGAGTGTTTCGAACATGTCAATTCTTTAGGAAACAGCCGAATATTCGGCAAAAAGGCTGAAAATATGACCCCGACATGCGCAGGCGGCGATTTAATTTTATAAGTCGGCTCATCCGGGTCGATGCGCGTAATCCCATATCGTAACTAATTTCCAGCCATTTTGACAAGGATCCTCCCGCAGCAAGATAGAAAAAAGACCCGGCAAGGGTGCGAATTTTCACGGTGCCCACCACTATATAGTACTAGTTATTTTCCCTACAGAATTGGACTAGACTGGATGAGTGGGGACAGCGTATAGTTCAGTAAAGGGGGGCGGAAACCGTTTTTTAGGAGCAATCCGGCGGTTCCCCCTACTCTCGCATCCCAAAGATTCGAACGCAACAACCGAGCGTAATCGGTTTATTTAAAAAAGCTGAGTTCCGGATCGAATCTCTGGCTTGATCGAGATCGCCCCCCTTGATTTTTTATTGAAAAATTAGAGCGAAGTTGACACGTTTATTAAATAAACCTAGATTTCCGCGGAGAATGTATATGGCTCGCTCTTATTACAGATAAGAGCGAAATCAATATACCAATGCGGGCCCGTGTGTTGTATATTTGCTTTAAAGACGTTTTCAACCCAAGATACTTGTTCAAATATTTACCACGAAGGATGCGGGAGTACGCCTCATGTCTCGTAAAATCGGATTGCTGTTGACGCTAGCAGTTTTTGCCGCCTCGCCCCTGTTCGGACAGGAATGGGCCAAGAAGATGTTCAAGGACTCCGAGCACGATTTCGGCACTTGTGCCCGTAATGCCAGGGCCGAATACGAGTTCGTTTATGAAAATCTCTACATGGAAGACGTTCACGTCTCCGGCGTGCGATCGAGTTGCGGGTGCACAACCCCCAGCGTAGTGAATTCCACCATTAAAACCTATGAAAAAGGCGCGATTCTGGCCCACTTCAATACCGACCGTTTCTCCGGCCAGCGATCCGCCACGCTCACTGTGACCATCGACAAGCCGTTTTACGCCGAGGTGCAATTGCACATAAAAGGCTATATCCGCAGCGACGTTGACATCAAACCGGGCAGCGTGCAAATGGGCGACGTCGATCAAGGCACGCCGGTCGATCAAAAGGTAAGCGTCAACTTCGGCAGCAGCAGCCAGTGGCGCATCGTCGACATCAAATCCGGAAATCCATACTTGAAGGCCCAAGCCGTCGAAACGGGCAGAGGCAACGGGCAGGTGAATTACGATCTGAAGGTCCACCTCGATCCCAAGGCGCCCGTGGGCAATATCAACGACTATCTGATGCTTGTCATCAACGACGACCGCGGAACCCAAATCCCCGTGCTGGTCGAAGGCCGCGTGGATGCCGGCATTACCGTCAGCCCGGCCGCTTTATTCATGGGTGTGGTGCAACCGGGTCAAAAGGTTACCAAGCCGTTGATCGTCAAGAGCAAAAAACCATTTAAAATTCTGGCCATCAACTGCGATGAGAAGTCGTTCGAGTTCGACACATCAGCCGAACAACAAACGCCCAAAACGGTGCATGTTATTCCGGTGACTTTTATAGCCGGCGCCGACATGGGCAAGGTCGTGAAAACGATCAAGATCGAGACCGACCAGGGCAAATTTACGCCCGAACTCTCGGCTTATGCCGTGGTGGCAAACCAGTAGCCGCGGTTATTAAACCCCAGACATTAATCGAGTCACTGATCAGGACGATGGTTGATCCATCGTCCTTTTTTTATTTTTGGCCCAAACTTTCGCGTAAAATAGGATATTAGGGTTATATAGGCAGCATGCTCTTGGGTTAATATTCATTGCATTTATGCCTAACTCCAAGCTAATCTTGAATATGTGGTAATATAATAAGGGGGGTAAACAGAAAAATAAAAGGGTGATAATCTGAAATATCGTTGCTTTGTCCTGCCGGGTATATTGTCATGGTCACCCTCCAGTTAGAGCCTTTTTTTACTTCCCCATCCATTTAATCCATATTGGACCTTTTTGGTCGCCGAATGAGCACTGAACAACCATTAGACCCGCAATTAATCGAGCAAACCAAGCAGCAGATACGCTCGCTGGTAGGGGAAATTTCGCAACTAACCAAGACGGAAATCTCGCCCGAGGAGTTTTATAGCGAATTTCTCACGCGCGTGGTCTCGGCTTTAGCCGCCGTGGGCGGCGTGGTCTGGACCGCCAACCAGGACGGCCAACTGGCCCTGCAATATCAAATCAACTTGCAGGAAACCAGGCTTCGCGAGCAGGAGGAAGCCCAGGCCCAGCACGGCCGGTTGCTGTACAAAGTTTTTTCCGGCGGCGAGGGGACGCTGGTGCCGCCGCACTCCGGCGCGGAAGACGGTCAGCAGGCCGGCAATCCCACGGATTTCCTTTTGGTTTTCGGATTATTGAAAACCGACCTGGAAACAGTGGGAGTGGTGGAAATATTTCAGCGCAGCGACGCCGCGGCAAGCGCGCAAAAAGGTTATCTGCGGTTTCTCGGGCAGATGTGCGAGTTGGCCGCCGATTTCCTCAAGAGCCATCAACTACGGCACTTTTCCGATCGGCAAGTGCTTTGGACCCAATTGGAAGATTTCACCCGCATGGTCTACGCTTCGCTCGATCCGCGCGAAACGGCCTACACCATCGCCAACGAAGGCCGGCGCTTGATAGAATGCGACCGTTTAAGCGTGGCCATCCGCAAGGGAAAACGTTGCAAGATCGAGGCCATCAGCGGCCAGGACGTTTTCGATAAACGCTCGAACGTGGTGCGATTGTTGGGCCGTCTGGCGACCGCGGTCACGGCCACCGGCGACGCCGTGTGGTACACGGGCGACACCCATGATTTGGCGCCGCAAGTGGAAAAAGCCGTGGAAGAGTACGTGGACGAAGCCCATTCCAAAACCGTGGCCATCTTGCCGCTGAAACGCCTCGGACCGCCCGAAGAAGAAGATCCATCCAAGCGCGACAAACCTGCGGAGCCCATCGGGGCGTTGATAGTCGAACAGATCGAAGACAGCCGCGTTGAGGCGAGCATGATTCAGCGGGTCGAGGTGGTAAGCCGGCACAGTTCCACGGCCTTGGCCAATGCCATGGAGCATCAGAACCTGTTTCTCATGCCCCTTTGGCGGACCTTGGGTAAAACCCGCTGGGTGCTGCAAGCCAGAACCCTGCCGAAAACGCTTTCCATAAGCGCCGCAGTGCTGGCCGTGATCATGTTCTTCTGTCTTTGTCCTTGGGATTTCAATATGGAATCCAAAGGCACTCTCGAACCCGTGGATAGACGCGACGTCTTTGTCAACACCGAGAACAGCGTGGTTGAGAATCTCATGATCGATCACCGCGATATGGTCCGGGCCGATCAATTGCTTGTTCAACTACGCAGCACGAAATTGCAAAATGAAACCGCCATCGTGCAAGGCGAACTCGCCAGCACTAAAAAAGCGATAGCCTCCAGGCAACGGGATCTGCAAGAAGAGGGTAAGCTTAGCACCGAGGTGCGCAGCCGGTTGCGGGGCGAAAAGGCCGAGCTCGAAGCAAAACGCGACAGCCTGGAACTGCAATTGGACCTGTGCAAAAAAAATGAAAGGGAATTATCCATAAAGAGTCCGATCAGCGGTCAGGTGGTAACTTGGGATCTCCGCAACCGCCTTCCCGATGGCCGGCCCGTGCAGCGCGGGCAGGTGTTGATGCGGGTTGCCGATCCCAGCGGGCCTTGGCAGTTGGAGCTGCACATGCCCGAAAACCGCATGGGCCACGTCAACGAAGCGCAAAAAGAACTCTACTCCAAGGCGCGAGACAAATTGCGCAATCTTCTCAAGGAACAATTGCTCGCCAAACTGCCCAAAACGACCCCCGAAGAAAACAACAAAACGGCGCCGCCTAATACGCCAGCCGAAGAAAACAATAAAATAGCGCCGCCTAACACACCAGCCGAAGAAAGCAATAAAACGGCTGAAAAAGAACAATCCTCCGCGATTCCTATCCGAGCAGCCGGTGAGCAAACCGATAAACCGGCTGAAATCGAACAATCTCCGCTGAAAACTCAGGAGGACGCCGCGTATAAACCCAAAGAAAGCGAGCAGCCAATCCTGCAGACTCCGCAGGCTGCCGCTGAAACCACGGATAAACCGCCCGAATCCCAGCAGCCTGCCCCAAATACTCCGGAAATTACCGCTGAACAAACGGTTAAACCGGCCGAAACCGAGCAGCCTGCCGCGAAAACTCCGCAAAGCGCCGAAGAGGAAATCAATAAAACGGTCGAAGAGGAGTTGGCCAAAATCCCCGACAAAGAGCTTTACGCCAAACAAATATCGGTATTGAACGAAATGTTGCACGACGGTCTGGAGGAAATCGTCAAGAGCTTGCCCGACGGGGAATCGAAAGACAAGCTGGCCGACATTCTTAAGGAAGAATCCTATGATAAGGCGAGAGGGAAAATAAAGACTTTCACGGCCGAGGCGACGGACGCGGATTTGTCCGTTCGTTTGGCCGCTTTACCCAACCGGGAGCCGGAAGACGACCGCTTGCGGGTTTCGTATATTCTGTACACCGAGCCGGGCACTACCCGGTACGGGATGGTCACGGAAATTGAAACCAGCGCGGAGGTCCGCGGCGACGAGGGCGTTACGGTGCTCATAAAAGTGGCCATCAACAAAGATGATTATAAAGTTATAACCGATGATATTGCGGCGTATCCCAACTTGCGTCCGGGCGCCACGGTAACCGCCAAGGTCTATTGCGGCCGCCGCTCGCTGGGATACGTGCTCCTGGACGATCTGATCTCGTTTATCCAGACGCGGATCATATTCAGGTATTTTTAAAAAGAAAGTTATTGCCATGTCCATTTCGGCTGTTATTTTAAGTTTGTTATGTGCCGTTAGCGCGCAGCCCGGCGGCGGTTTGCCCAGTTCGGTGACGATTAAAGATTGCCAGGTGGACTTGGATGAAAAGGCGGAAGTGCCGGCCCAGGAGGCGGGCGTGCTGCTGCAATTGCCCGTCAAAGAAGGTCAATATGTGAAGGCCGGCGAATTACTGGCGCAGATCGACGATCTTTTGCCCCAAAGAGATCAAGACGTGGCCAAATACAAACTGAACGTCGCCGAGGAACAAGCCCGCAACAAAATCAACGTGGAATATGCGACCGCGGCCGCGGCAGTGGCCGAATCCGTGTATCAGGGAGACGTGGATTCAAACAACAAAGTGCAAGGTTCGGTGGCGCGGGCAGTGGTGCAACAGCACTTGCTCGAACACAGGGCGGCGGTGCTGTCCATCAAAAAATCGGAAATGGAACTCCGCATCGCCGGTATGCAGTCTAAAGTAAGCGAGGCCGAACTCGCCGAAGCCACCGAAAAAGTCGAACACCGCCGCATCAAATCGCCCCTGGCCGGACAAGTTCAAAAAATATACAGGCACGTGGGCGAGTGGGTGCAGGCCGGCGAACCGGTTGTGCACGTGGTGCAGGCCGGCAGTTTGCGGGTGCAGGGAACTCTGAACATTTCCGAATACGCGCCCGAGGAAGTCATGGGCCGGCCCGTGACGGTCAAGGTCGTGTTCGCGCGGGGACGCACCGAAAGCTTCAACGGCAATATCGTTTTCGTCGACCCCATGGTCGAACTCGGCGGCAATTTTCTGGTTCGCGCACTGATCAAGAATCGGGAACAAAACGGCCAGTGGCTGCTCCGCCCGGGCATGGAGGCCGAAATGACTATTCAACTGAAATGACGACTTATTGCAAATTGTAAATTGCAAATTGCAAATTTAAAATTGAACAAATCTTTTTCCGGGGCAAATGCAGTTTATTATCTTTGTTCAATTTGCATTTTAAAATTTGCAATTGTCAATTTGCAATATAATAAATGAACACAAAATAATTAAACTTTAAACCAATATCCCCCGCAGTCAGTGGTTACTCTTCACGACAGTTTGTTATCGAGTTCCGCCCGGGCCCTTACGATCCGGAAGCGGCCGGACCTGGTTGCGCGCCGGCAGCACTACCTGGGGCGAGCCTACTGGGTAGTGAAAGATCCCGTGGGCTTGCAGTACTTCCGCTTTCAGGAAGAAGAATTCGCCATCCTGCAAATGCTCGACGGCGCGATCAGCATGGACGAAATCAAGGAACGATTCGAGGACGATTTTCCTCCCCAAAAAATCACTCTCGACGAGTTGCAGCAATTCCTGGGCATGCTTCACCGCAGCGGATTGGTGGTGGCCGATGTAACGGGCCAGGGCCGGCAACTCCGCATGCGCCGCGATAAGCGCAAACGCCAGGAGTGGCTGCAAACCTTGGGCAACATCCTCTGCATCCGCTTCAAGGGCTTCGATCCCGAACGTTTATTGAATTTTCTATATCCTTACTTTCGCTGGTTTTTTTCAGTGCCCGCAGTGGTGTTTTGCCTGCTTTTGGCCATATCGGCGCTGCTATTGGTCGTGGCCGAGTTCGACGTTTTCCGCGCAAAACTGCCCGAGTTTCACCAGTTTTTCAACATGCACAACGCCTTCCTGTTGGCGCTGACCTTGGGTGTTACAAAGGTGTTTCATGAGTTCGGCCATGGCCTGTCGTGCAAGCACTTCGGCGGCGAATGCCACGAAATAGGCATCATGATCCTGGTGCTCACGCCGTGCTTGTATTGCAACGTTTCCGACTCCTGGATGCTGCCCAACAAGTGGCACCGCGCCTTGATCGGAGCGGCCGGCATATACGTGGAGCTGATGATCGCCTCGATCTGCACTTTTTTGTGGTGGTTTTCGGTGCCGGGCTTGTTAAACAGCCTGTGCTTAAACGCCATGTTCATTTGCTCGGTAAGCACGGTGCTTTTCAACGGCAATCCGTTGTTGCGTTACGACGGCTACTACATTCTTTCCGACTTGACGGAAATTCCCAACCTCCGCCAGAAAGCGACCACCATTCTCAGCCGGAAATTGGGCGAGTGGTGCCTGGGCATGGAAATGAGCGAAGACCCCTTCCTGCCCCAGTCCAACCAAATATTTTTCGCCTTGTTTTCCATCGCGGCGGCCGTATATCGCTGGATTATCGCTTTTTCGATCTGTTGGTTTTTATACAAATTATTCGAATCGTATCATTTGAAGTTTGTCGGCCAGTTGGTGGTGGCGATGTCGTTGTGGGCGCTGTTTTTCACGCCCCTGTATCAGTTGGGAAAATTTTTCTACGTGCCGGGGAGGCTTGATAAAGTGAAAAAAGTTAACTTGTACGTGACGCTAAGCCTGTTGGCGGCCGTGGCATTGATCGTGCTTTTTTTACCCTTGCCGCACAGCGTGCTGGCGACTTTTGAAATCCAGGCCCGCGACGCCAAACCGGTGTACGTCGAAGTGCCCGGCAGGCTCGCGTCGATCGACGTGACACCCGGCCGGCAGGTCGAGAAGGGAACGCAACTCGGGCAATTGCGGAACATCGAACTGGAACAGGAAATCGGCAAGCTCAAAATGCAAAAAAAACAATACCAGAGCAAACTGGAAAGCCTACGCCGCCAAGGTTACAACGATCCGCATGCCCAGGACGAGATTCCCGCGACAATAGAATCCATTAAGGCGACCGAAGAGCAACTGCAAAAAAAAGAGGCGGATTTTGATCGCTTGTGTCTAAAAGCCCCGATCTCCGGCACGGTTTTGCCTCCCCAACTGGTGCCTCGCCGTGAAGATCCGGACGGGCAGTTGCCCGCCTGGTCGGGTTCGCCCCTGGAACAGGAAAATCTGGGCGCCTTCTTGCAAGAGAACGTGCTGTTCTGTCAAATCGGCGATCCCCGCAAACTGGAAGCAGTGGTGGTTATCGACCAGGCCGATCGGAACCTTGTCCGCCCCGATCAATTCGTGTACATCAAAATCAACGGACTTCCCCACGATACCTTTACCAGTAAAGTCGCCGAAATCGCCGAATCGGAATTGAAAGCCAGCCCGCAGCGCCTGTCGAACAAGGCAGGCGGCGAATTGGCCACCAAGACCGATCCGCATAACGGCGTGGAACGTCCGGTGAGCACGTCGTACCAGGCCCGGGTGCCCCTGGACGACGATACCGGCCTGATGCGCTTGGGACTCCGCGGCACCGCCCGCATCCAAACCGATTGGATCCCCCTGGGTACGCGGTTCTGGCGATTCCTCACCCATACGTTCAACTTTAAATTGTAATGTTTAGCCCTGGCACTTGTGTCCGGTGCGCCGGTCGCAAGGCAAGCCCATGGGTTGCAACCCGTGGGCTTAACGATATTCATTACCCGAGACTTAATAAACGGCGGTTTCATCACAGTTACGTACATGACTAAAATTGCCTACCTCGACTGTGCTTGCGGCATCAGCGGCGATATGACGCTTGGCGCTCTGGTCGATGCGGGCGTGAAGATCGAGGCCCTCGGCGCGGTCATCGGCTCCCTGGGCCTGCCCGATTGCCGCCTGGTTGCGCGTGAGGTCAAGCGGCAAGGGTTTCGGGCGACAAAGGTCGATGTAGAGTATCCGCCCGAGCATGAGCATCGTCATTTGCGGCAGATTCTTGCCATGCTCGATGCCGGCCGACTGACGGAGCGGCAAAAAAACTCCGCCCGGCAAATCTTCACCCGCCTGGCCGAGGCCGAAGCCAAGGTTCACGACGTGGACATAGACAAAATCCATTTTCACGAGGTAGGCGCGGCCGACGCCATTGCCGACGTGGTCGGCGCGGCGGTAGGCTTCGACTTGCTGGGTGTTGACCGGATCACGGCCTCGCCCGTGCCGACCGGCTGGGGTACGATAACAATGGCGCACGGCCAATGCAGCATACCGGCTCCGGCCACGGCCGAATTGTTGCTGGGCATTCCCCTGGCCGAATCGGACATCCAGGGCGAACTGACCACTCCCACCGGCGCCGCTATTTTATCCGTGCTGGCCCGGGATTTCGGTCCCATCCCGCCCATGATCCCCCAGCGGATCGGTTGCGGGGCGGGCAGCAACGATTGGCTCAATCGCCCCAATATCCTGCGAATTATTCTGGGCGAATCGCTTACCGCGCACGACTACGCCCCCGCCGATCAGATCTATCAGTTGGAAACCAATCTTGACGACGCCAGCGGCGAATTGATCGGCTACTGCATCGAGCGGCTTTGGGATGCCGGGGCATTGGACGTCTACACCACGGCCATCAGTATGAAAAAGAACCGGCCCGGGGTGCTGCTTAGCGTATTGTGCCGGCCATCCGAGGCCGACCGCCTGGAAAAGATCATCTTCCGGGAAACTTCCACTTTGGGCGTTCGCCGCTTGTCGCTCGATCGGCACGTTTTAGCGCGAAAATCGCACGCCGTAGACACCGTTTGGGGACCTGTCGAGGGAAAGATCGGCTGGCTCCGCGGAGATATTCCCCGTTTCACTCCCGAGTTCGATGCCTGCCGCCGCATCGCACTTGAGCACAACTTGCCGCTGGGCGACGTGTACGAAGCGGCGCAAAAAGCCTTTGATCCCTCGAAAATTGTGGAATAATAAAATTAAAGGGGATAGGCAATTTATTGCCCACTGATTGTTGAATAAGGGGTGGGCAATTTATTGCCCACTTTATCCTGCACTTGTGCCGGGAGGCCAATATATATATCTTGGTGTGGCATTTGCACTGCCGCCTTATCATTCAAGGATGGAAACCATGCATCTTTTCGATCAAATCGGCTCGCCTGCGTCATTTATTTTTATGGTTGTGGTGTTGGGCATAGCGTTTATCTTGTTGATGCGGACCAGCCGCTATTTTAACCGGCAATGTCAGGAGGAACCCAAGTGGTTGCGGGCCGCCCGGCCTCGTTACGATGGCAGTGCAACCGCCTATCCTCGTTCGGGCGACAGTTCAACTGCTTCCCCAACAACGCCCCAGCGGCACTTGGACTCCATGCCCAAGACGGCCCAGTGGGAAGTCGACATGCACGAGACCGCCCGGGAACTGAAGGCCCAGTTGGACAGCAAAATGTCGGCCTTGCAAGCCCTGATCGCCGAGGCCGACCGGGCCGCTTCACGCCTGCAGGCGGCAATGGAAAGCCGGGATGATACCCATAACGCCCCGCCGTCAAATCGCGTACCCTCCCGCGGCTCTCCGCTTTTCACTCCCAAACCCGGCCCTCCGCCCATGGGAGAAAAAAACCAGGCCGGATTGCCGACTAATCAGGCCCAGGCCCTACGGCCCGCGCCTGCGCCGGCCGCGTCCGGAGTTTCCACGCAGCATCATAAGCAGGAAATATATGCCCTGGCAGATTACGGCCTGAGCGATTCGGCGATTGCCCAACGCCTCGGCATGCCCATCGGCGAAGTGGAGTTGATCCTAAGCCTGCGCGGTAAAAGCTAGTTTGTAGCAGGCATACGGAGTGTGCCGTCTATAATTCGCTCTTATGTCTCATTCAACCAACGGCACACGGAGTGTGCCTGCTACATAACGGAAAGATACGCATCCAGCGACATTAGCATCTGGCAGGCGCCGGCAGGAAATTGACGCATAAAAGCGGCGCCCGCACGCAGCGTGTCATAAGCCTTTTTGCGATAATCCTCGCGATTGCAAATCCGCGCCAAGCGCAAAAGCAGCATCGCCGCCATTCCGTTGCCGCTGGGAACCGAGCCGTCGATAAAATCTTTTTTCCGCGCGATAAGCGGCTCGTGATCCGCGGGGGTGTAGAAAAATCCGCCCTGCTGGGGATCGGCGAAACTCCGCAGCAGTTCCTCGGCCAACTCCACAGCCGACTGCAGCCAAGGGCCGCCGGCATTTGTTTCATGAAGCGTAATCAAGGCATTCCCCAAAGCGGCGTAATCGTCGATATACGCGTTGTATTTTACCTGTCCGTTGCGTGCGCAGTGCATCAGCCGGCCGGGTTCGGCGCGTAACCGGGTAAGCAGGAAAGAGGCGGCCTTGGCGGCGGCCTCGGTAAAGCGCTTCTCGCCCAGTGCGGCCCCGGCCTGGGCCAAGGCGTCGATCATCAAGCCGTTCCAAGCCACCAGGATTTTTTCGTCCCGGGCCGGACGTACCCGTTTTTCCCGGGCCGCAAAGAGTTTTTTCCGCGCCTCGGCCAGTTCGTTTTTCAACACGGCCGGATCGCGGCCCAGCATTTTGGCTTCCAATTCGATGGGGCGGGAAAGGTAGAGGATGTTTTGCCCCTCGAAATTGCCCGTCTCGCTGACCTCGTACACGCGGCAGAATGTAGCGGCCGTTTCGAGCCCTAACACGTCCTGAATCTGGTCCATGGTCCAAACATAGAATTTCCCCTCCCGCCCTTCGCTGTCGGCGTCTTCCGCGCTATAAAATCCGCCATGCGGCGCAGTCATGTCGCGAAGCACGTAATCCAGCGTTTCACGAACTACCTTGGCATAACCGCCCTCACCCTGACCCTCTCCCAAAGGGAGAGGGGACTGGATTTTGGCGGCCTGCCAGGCCTTCAGGTAGCATGTGCTCAATAAGGCGTTGTCATACAGCATTTTTTCAAAATGCGGCACGATCCAGCGGGCATCGACGCTATAGCGGTGGAATCCCCCGCCCAGTTGATCGTATATTCCGCCCATGGCAATGCGATCCAGAGTCGTGGTAACGACGTGCAGCAGTTCATCGTCAGCCGCATGAGTCCAACGGCTTAAAAGCAAGTTCAGCACCAGGGGCTGGGGAAATTTCGGCGCCGGACCAAAACCGCCGTATTGCGGGTCGAACGATTGCACAAACACGGCTTCGGCCGCCTCCAAAATCCGCTCGTCCAATTCCACGGGCCCGGCCGTCTGTTCGGCAAAATTGTTCTCCCGTAAAATGCCCGTGACTTTGGCGGCCTGATCGACCAATTCACCGTGTCGTTTCTCCCATGCCTCCGCTACCGCTTGCAATATCAAATCAAAGCCGGGCATGTTATATCGCTTCTGAGCAGGCCAATAAGTTCCGCCGAAAAAAGGTTGCCCCTCGGGCGTGAGAAATACCGACAGCGGCCACCCCCCCTGCCCCGTCATCAGTTGCACGGCCTCCATGTAAATCTGATCCAGGTCCGGCCGCTCCTCCCGATCCACTTTGATGCTCACGAAATGCTCGTTAAGCAACTCGGCAATCCGCCGATCCTCGAAACTTTCATGGGCCATCACGTGGCACCAATGGCAGGAAGAATAACCGATCGACAAAAATATCGGCGCCTGGCGCTCGCGAGCCAACTCCAGCGTCTCCGCGTTCCAGGCATGCCACTGGACCGGATTCTCGGCGTGCTGCAATAAATACTGGCTGATTTCGCCGGCAAGTTGATTGGACATGGAATAGGGACTAGGGACTAGAGATCAGGGGCTAGGGGCTTAGATTTGTGCAAACGTACTTCTCTCACGTAAATTTTATACATTGCCTGACAATCGACCCCAGACCGGTTCGTTATGCCCCACATTGGCGAAAAAGACACTTGGGCATGATGCCGCAAGTTCGCGCCGTAGAATGATTAAAGCCACCGATCAAAACGAGTGTTCCCGCCCGGGGAATGCGCCGCTGCGGACTTCGTCGCGATACTGGGCCACGGCCTGGGCGACAACGTTTTTCAGATCGGCGTATGCCTTGACGTGCCGCGGCACGCGCCCGGGGGTCAGACCCAAGAGATCGTGAAAGACCAGTATTTGGCCGTCGCACCCGGCGCCCGAGCCGATTCCTATGGTCGGAATTTTCAGGGTCTTTGTGATCCTCGCCGCGGCCTCGGCCGGCATGCATTCCAGCACGATGGCAAATGCGCCTGACGCTTCGGCCGCCCGGGCGTCGGCCAGCAATTGCTTTTCATCGCGCTGGGCCCGATATCCGCCCATGCGATGGATATTCTGCGGGCGCAATCCGCAATGGGTCATCACCGGTATGCCCGCCGAAACCAGGGCCCTGATCACTTCGGCTTGTTCCACGCCGCCCTCCAATTTTACTGCCTGGCAACGCGTTTCCTTCAAGATCCGGCCGGCGTTCTCGATGGCCTTGTACACCCCGAGGTGAAAGCTCGGAAACGGCATGTCCACGACTACCAAGGCATGCCGCACCGCCCGGCCCACCATCTCGGCGTGATAAATCATTTCATCCAAGGTAACCGGCAGGGTATTGGCATGCCCCTGCACCACCATCGACAGGCTGTCGCCCACCAATATGCCTTCGATGCCCGCGGCATCGACCAGGCCGGCCATTGCATAATCGTAGGCCGTAAGCATGGTGATCTTCTGTCCGGCCGATTTCAGGGCCGTAAAATCGGGAACTGTAATTCGCGCATCCTCGGCAGGCATGATTATCTTGGTCGAGTTAGAGTTTTTGTTGGGGATTTGTGAACATTCCCGCTAAATCCTATTGTAAAACCCCGACGCTCCCGTATCCAGGGGGGCGTTTTACATAAATAATGCTGTCCAAATTCGGAATGTAGAGGTATGCTTACAAAAGGGCCGCCGCTTGGCCCCAGGCATTGCGTTTTTTACCGTGAAAGAGGTGCTTGACATGTTCATTCGATTTTTAATCGCGACGTGCGTCCTGTTTTACGCCGTAGTTTCGGCCGACGCCCAAATTAATAATCCATACAATCCGTATGGGATTCGATCGGGCGCCGGCACGCCCCAGCAGCGGCAACAGCAATTGCAGCAACAGCAAATGCAGCAGACCATGCCAATCGACGTCTCAGGCACGATCGAGGCCATCGCCGCGGGCCGAATTCAAATCCTCGCCGACTCCGGCGAAAACTTGATTATCGCCTTGTCGCCGAAAACAAAAGTGCAAGTCTCCGGCGAAGCGAGCGCGGATTTCCTTCGCCCCGGCATATTTGTGCAGTTGAAGGCCGACGTGGACAAGCGCGGCGTGGCTGCCGACAAGGTCGAGGAGTTGACCATTGTCACTCCCTCGCAACAAAAAATGCCCGGTGTTATTCACCAGCCCGGCGGCGAAGGCGTAAACCCGGACGGCTTCCCGGCCGGCAAGGCCGCAGCAAGCGGATCTGCCACCGTGTGGGGAAAGGTCGAAAGCTATAAGAAAAACAAACTGCAAATACAGGTCGATAAAGGCAAGGTGCTCCTCGAGTTGAGCGATAATCCCAAAATTTCCCTAGATCTGACCGATTATACAATGGCCAGAAAAGGCGACAAGATCAAGGCGCAATGCCTGAAAATAGCCGGCGCCACCGGCCCGCTTCAGGCCATGCAAGTGAAAATCGAACTAGCCGGCCCGCTGGGTGAGAAGAAGAAAAAATAATTTATTTCATTTTAAACCGGGCTTTGAGTTCCTTTAGGGTAATTCCACCCTTTTCCTTGCGGGCTTTTAGGGCGGCTTTTACGTCGGCTTTGTCTTCCATGGAAGTGATCAATTCCAGGTCTTCCATTGGCATCATGGCCAGCACTTGCTTGCCGCGCCGTTGCAAGATAATCCTTTCGCCGCCATAAGCCACGCGGTTTATAACCTCGGCCAGATTAGAACGAATTTCGGCGACCCCGATTTCCAGCATGGTTTTATCCTCCTATTTAAAATGTACTTTATGTACATTATCGCCATTATGGTCATAAAAGTCATGTATCTTTGCGTCGAATCCCTCCACATCCGCCTTGATATTTATCCTTTCACTCGCACACCGCGATCCAGCCGTTGGCGCGAAAACGGCCGAAACACCATGGACGCCCCAGCGGGCGCTGGCGGTCGGCGTCCAATGGGATCCATTCGTGAATCTTAAAGCCGGCGTTCTTTAGCGCTTTTCGCAATTCACTTTGCCTGAATGTGTGCAGAAACAACTGCGCGATGCCGTGGAAATGGAAAAATTTGTCGCCCCATTCAATGTCCCCATGCCGAAGTTTTTCCAACATGTGCTGAACCAGCCAGCGCCGGCCCAGGGGATCGAAAAGGTTGTACCAGAAATTATGCACGTGCATGACGAACAGCCCGCCCGGCTTGAGTATCCGCCTTGCATGCTTAAGCACCCTCTGACGATACTCCCGGCCCCGAATCATTCCCAGCGTGCTAAACAAGCAAATCACATAGTCGGCCGATCGGTCCGCGATGCAATCCAATTCCACCAGGTTCGCCTGAACGCCCTGAATATCCAGATTTTCCAGGCTCGCCTTTTCGGCTACGATTTGCAGCATGTGCATCGATAGATCGACGGCCACGCCATGGAACCCGTGCCTGGCAAGTCCGATTAAGGCCCTGCCCGTGCCGCATCCAAGATCAACCACCAGTCCCGGCCGGCGAAAATATCGCGACAGCACCTGCTCGTCGAATTCAAAAAGCCTATTCAGGGCGAAATATTCGTCGTATTCCTGGGCAATATGGTCCGACTGGGTGTATTCCCATACGCCCCGGGAAACGCCCGTGGGGAGCTGCCATTGTGGTGGAGAAGATAAATTAGACAAGTGAACCACTCGCCGCAAGAGTTGTCGGGTTATTAATAACCTAGTATAATTCTCAATTCTTTACATGCCTACCGTGCCGGATGAATAACCGGATTAGAATTTTTGCCCCCGATAGTAGGGGGTAGCCCCTTTTTTACACAAGGAGACGAGTTGTGGCAATTCGCGTAGGAATTAACGGCTTCGGCCGGATCGGACGTTTGGTCTTTCGAATCCTGGCCCAAAGGCAAAAGATCTTTGAAGTAGTCGGAATAAATGATATTACCGATAACAAAACCCTCGCTACTCTTCTGAAATACGACAGCACCCACCGCCAGTTTCCCGGCAAGGTCGAATACGACGACCAGAATCTGATCGTCGACGGCAAGAAAATTCGGGCCATGGCCATCAAGGATCCCGCCACGTTGCCGTGGAAGGAATTGGGCGTGGACATCGTGCTGGAAAGCACTGGAATATTCACCTCGCGCGGCGGCGGCGGAAAACCCGGCTATGCCAGCCACATCGACGCCGGCGCAAAGAAAGTCGTTCTCAGCGCCCCGGCCAAGGACGAGCCCGACCTGACCTGCGTGCTGGGCGTTAACGACGATCAACTTAAGCCCGAGCACAAGTTCATTTCCAACGCCAGTTGCACCACCAACTGCCTTGCCCCGGTGGCCAAGGTTCTGCACGAGAAATTCGGCATCGTCAAAGGTCAGATGACCACCGTGCACGCCTTCACCAACGATCAGCGCGTGCTCGACATGCCGCACAAGGACCCATATCGCGCCCGGGCGGCCAGTCTGAACATCATTCCCACCACCACCGGCGCTGCCAAGGCCGTGGGTATCGTCATTCCGGCGCTTAAAGGCAAGCTCACCGGCATCTCGCTCCGCGTCCCGGTTCCAACCGGCAGTTGCGTGGACCTGACCTGCGAAATGGCCAAGCTCGTAACCAAGGAAGCGGTCAACGCGGCCATGAAAGAAGCCGCCGCCGGACCGCTTAAAGGGATATTAAAATACACGACCGATCCGCTGGTCTCCAGCGACATCATTGGCGAACAGGCTAGCTCTGTATTTGCCGCCGATTGGACCAGTGTGATGGGCGATACGCTGCTTAAGGTCCTAGCCTGGTACGACAACGAATGGGGCTACTCCTGCCGCAGCGTCGATCTGATGGAAAAGATCGCGAAGATGTAAGTTAGAGATTAGAGATTAGGGGCTAGAGATTAGAGATTACTTGTTCCCAGGCTCCGCCTGGGAACGTTTGATAAACATGAATCCACCGGGGTGGCAGTTGAACTGCCACCCCTTTTTTTATATTGCTTGTCATCGGGTGGAGGCATAATGTACGTCAGCCTGAAAGGCTGAAAATATGGCAGCCCAGGGCAACGCCCTGGGAATAGGTGCCCACAACAAACCTAAAGCCCTGAAAGGGCGGCATAACTGCTTGTTTTTCCCAGTTCTATGACGGCCTTACAGGCCTAATGATGTGCTGGTCTTTCCCCTCTACCCAGGGCGCTGCCCTGGGCTCTCCTATTAAAGCCCTTTGGGCTTAATTATGTTATCCATATATTTAAAAAGGTAGACGATCTCTGAACTGCTGGGCTAAAATCAATTGACCACTAGGGTAACAATGAAAATCAATTGCCCCGCCGGGTCAAAATCATCATAATAGGCAAAGGCACTATCTGGGAACCATACAATAATCCGCGCCCATTAACTTTTCCAATTCATCCCATGCAATACCGCTTATCAACGCTGTTTTTGATCTTTTTCATGCTCGCCGCATCGCTGGCATTGTTCGGGACATGGGGATTATATTTTGCCGCAGTTCTATCTATCACCGCTTTGTGTCTCAACCGCACCAAAATTTTAAAAGACGCAATAAAATCGGCTGTTCTCATCATCTTTATCGGGATCATCTTGCCCGGTTTGCTGTTTCCTTTTGGTTCACGTATAAATAATGCACTCCAACGATCGCAATGCATAGGTCATTTATCGTGTATAGGTCTTGCATTAGCCAATTATAAGGATGTACATAAACATTACCCACCTGCAAATATTTGTGATAAAAACGGGAAACCTTTGATGAGTTGGCGCGTGGAAATTTTACCCATGTTGGAATATGGCGCGATTTACGACGCATTAAGAAAAGATGAACCTTGGAACAGCCCTTATAATTCCAAGATTCTAAGCCAAGTTCGTTCGGAAGAGTTTAAATGCCCTAGCGCTAATCGGAATGACGATGATAATATAACAAACTATATGGCCGTGATCGGTCCGGGCACTATCTGGCGAGAGAAAGGAACAGTTAAACTCTCGGATTTATCCAATGGTTCGGCTTATACTGTTGCGGTAGTGGAAGTGGCCAACTCCGACATTCATTGGGCCGAGCCCGGCGACCTTACCGTGGAAGAAGCATTAGAGGGTTTAAAAACCGGCAAAGGCGTGCGAATTTCAACCGCCCACCCCGATTCGATAAACGTGCTATTCGCCGACGCCGCGACAAAATGCTTGCCTGCAAAAAAGTCTCTCTCAATATGGAAGAAACTCTTTGCCGGTGAAAAAGTGCCTTGGCAAGACTTGGAAAAAATTGACGAATCGGCACCCGATATGGTCGATGTTTCGATTCATTCCATTTTACGGCAATATGGAAAATCATTCTCGGTGCTGTCGTTTGGCTACTCTCAATCGTGCTACT
>JBEKZY010000071.1:0-18658 GCA_049509395.1 Thermoguttaceae bacterium
GGTGAAAAACATATATCACGTTTGTCCCGCCCAGGCTCATGATTTCGGTTCGCACTTTGTTTCCCGCCGATTGGCTGATGGAAACCAGCAAAATCACCGCCCACACGCCGATCACAATGCCCAACACGGTCAAGGCCGCGCGCATCTTATTCTTAGCCAACGCTCGAAGGGCCACGCGAATGATGATCAAAATATTCATCATAAACCTCGGGCAGAATCACTTCTTCTTTTGCGAAGCCACAATCTCTGCGGCGGTTTTGATGCCCGTAACCACCTTCTGGTCCTCTTTCAGCTCTCCGGAAATCATTTCCGTGTGATGCGAGTCGTTGATGCCGACTTTTATTTCCACCGGCGACAGCAAATCGCCTTCCAGGATCCAAACGTATTTTTTAACCTCTTTTTTAGACGCGGTCTCCTTGTCCGGGGCCGGATCCGCATCCGCGTCTTCATCCTGCTTGGCGGTCTTGGCTGCTTTTTCCTCTCCTTCTTCTCCTTCTTCCGTCTTCAGTCCCTCGAGCAATGCCAGATGTTCTGGATGAACATATTCAGGTTTGGGGTGAAATCGCAAGGCGGCGTTGGGAATCTTCAACACCTTCTCGTGTTTATCAATTTGAAAGACCAGGTTGGCCGTCATCCCCGGCAGGAGCTTGAGTTCCGCGTTGGGGGCCTCGACCACCGCCGTGTATGTCACCACATTTACGGGCATATTCGGCTGGGCGGCCTTCGGTCCAAGCCGGACTTGCGTGATTTTCCCCTCAAAGGGCTCGTCCGGATAAGCATCGACCGTGAAATGCACGGGCTGTTGTTTTTCCTGTGCCTTGCGGATCAGGCCGATGTCGGCCTCATCCACCGAAGCGAGTATGTAAATTTTTTTCTCCAAATCCGGGGCGACCACGAACATCACCGGCGTTTGGAACTGCGAGGCCAGGGTCTGGCCCGCATCCACTTTGCGGTCGATGATTATGCCTTCCACAGGCGATCGAATCGCGGTGTAGGTCAGATTGGTTTCAGCCGCATCCAAAAGGGCCTGGTTTTGCTCGACCGTCGCCTTGGCAACCTCCACGTTTGCCGTGGCCATCTCGAAATTGGCTCTGGCCAGGTCGTAGTCGCTGTCGGCGATGCCCTTGATCGAGTGATTCAGCCCGGGTATGTCCTTGATTTCATGAAGATCCTTGGCGCGCTTGAAATCCCGCTCCGTTTGATTGAGCCTTGCCTTGAACTGATCCAGATCGGCGACCGAGTGGGCCAGCGAGGCCTTAGCCTGCCGGCGTTGGGCCTGGTAAACCTGGGGATCGATCTCCGCTAGAAGCTGATCTTTTTGCACCTTGTCGTTAAAGTCAACGAAAACATTTTGAATGGGCCCGGATACATAGGAGCCGACCTGCACGTTAAGCACCGGTTGCACGGTGCCGGTGCATTTCACTTCGTATTTGACGTCGCCGCGGCGAACGGACGACGTGCGAAATCGGTCGGCCGCCGATACTTGCCTATAGTTCTGTAATTTCATGTATCCCGCCGGTATTGCCCCCACAAAGGCCACGCAAGCAAGCATCCAAAACACCCTGCGCTTTGTAATTCTAAATAGCATATTCATAACTCTCTGTTGTTTCCGCGGCTGAGTCGTGGACAATTTCACCGTCGCGCAGGACTACCTTTCTTTGGGCCCAGCGCGCGACTTCCTGGTCGTGAGTTACAAGAATAATGGTAATGCCGTCGTCCTTGTTCAAATGATTCAACAATTCCATCACTTCTCGACTGGTGCGGGAGTCGAGATTGCCCGTCGGTTCGTCGGCCAACAGAATCTGCGGTTCATTGGCCAAGGCCCGGGCAATGGCCACGCGCTGTTGTTCTCCGCCCGAGAGTTGCGAAGGGTAGTGATCAAACCGTGCCTTCAGTCCTACCTTCTCCAGCAGCATGATCGCCTGCTTGTGGCGACGCCGACCCCAAAATCGATGAGAGTACATCATCGGCAATTCCACATTTTCCAACGCACTGGTCCGCGACAGCAGATTGAAACTCTGAAAAACGAAACCGATCTTATGGTTCCGCAGCCGGGCCCGCTGGTCTAGAGACATGCTGACTACCTCCTCGCCGTCGAGCAAATAACTGCCGCTGGTCGGGCGGTCGATGCATCCCAGCGTGTTCATCAACGTCGATTTGCCCGATCCCGACGACCCCATTAGCGCCAGGTACTCTCCCCGCTCGACGTTTAGCGAAACCCCGGCCAAGGCGTTAACCTCGACCTCGCCAAGTTTGTATTTCTTGCAGATATCTTTAAGTTGAATAAGGACCATTAGGTTCCTACCGCAAGGTGTGAAGTGCCGTATTTGTACGACACCTAGAGGGTGGCTTCTGTTAATCCCCTCATTATAATCAAACTTTTGCCCGTTTACACAAATTATGTCTAAATACTCTTTATACCCTTTAAGAAGTATGAGGGTGTATTGCTTTTGTACATTTCGTATCAAAAATACATGCAAAAAATACCATCATACCAAGTACATATTCGCTTTACTTGCGGTTTTATTTGATCCATGAAAATCGATCTTTTAACAACGCTCCTGCCCTGTTCCAACCTCGAAGATTTGCGGCTTGACCGTAATCCCGACGAGTCCGAGGAGCTTCTATCGGCCTGGTCCGCCCTATGGCACCCCGCTTTAATCGATGCGGCCCAAGCCATGCCGGGTTGGCATCCGGCCGATCACCCCCCCCAGGAATCGGCCGGGAGCCTGATCGTCCTCCCCGAATGTTGCGAGCCGCTTTTGCCCGAAGGTTGGCTGGTGCGTGCCGAGGCTTCCGGAGTTTTGCTGTTGCGCAAATTCAAACACCGGCCGGATATAGTCCAAGCCGCCTTGGAACGCATTGGCTGCGGTCTCACGACAATCGAACCCGATCTGGCCGCCGATTTCCTGGCCCTGGGTTTTTGCCGTTGCGTTGTCGAATTGTTGACGCAAAAATTCCGCTATATGAGCAATATCGACGATACGGCCTTGCAAACGGCCGTGCTGGCCGCCGCCAAAGCGGCCGTCCAAGGCCACATTGTAAATGCTAAAGCTGAGCTTCAATCGGCCTTCGATCGGCTCCACGAAGCCCGGGAATATTTTTATCCGGTCGAGACCCGGCTGATCGATTTCACACTGGCGGTCCCGACCACTTTGGGAGAATCTTTGCTCAAGCAACTGAACTCCGGATTGCCCTGCAACCTGCTAATCTCCGCCGAATCGCTCCAAGACATGGCCCGGCGCGAACCGGCCACATTGACCGCTCTCAAAGCGGCCTTGGCAAACAACTCGGTTTGCATAGTTGGCGGCGAGTTCGCCGAAGCCCCATTGCCCTTGCTTCCGCCGGATGCCGTCGAGTTCCATTTACAACGCGGACTTGAAGTCTACAAGCATCTTCTCGACCGGCGGCCCGTGATTTTTGCCCGGCGCCGCTTCGGACTTACCCTAGTTCTGCCGCAAATACTTGCAAAAACCGGTTTCACGGCGGCAGTGCACTTTACCCTCGACGACGGCCAATTTCCCACGGGCAACCAAAGTTGCATACAATGGGAAGGGCTTGACGGCACGTCGCTCGATGCACTGGCAAAAATTCCGCTGGATGCCGATCGAGCCGATTCGTTTTTCCGCCTCCCCGAAAAACTCGGCAGTGGCATGGAAATGGACCATCTGGCCACGGTGGTATTTGCCCATTGGCCCGGCCGCGTTTGTCCCTGGTACCGCGACTTGGCGCGGATTTCTTCCTACTCCCGCGTCTTGGGCGCTTTTTGCACGCTTGAGGATTATTTCCAGCAAGCCGCCCTGTCCGGCCAAAAAATGAAATACAATGTCGATCAATACCGCTCGCCCTACCTTGCCCAAGACGTCGCCGTGAATCGGGCGGATCCCATTTCCCGCTGGGCTCGTTATTACCGCCGCCGGGCAATCTGGGAATCCATCGAAAACCTTTACACTCTCGCCGCCCTAATACTTAAAACTCCTTCCACCAAAACCGCCTCCGAAGAAACCGCTTGCGGTTTCGCAACGGATTTCCAAAAAATCCCCGCGATCCTCGAAGATTCCCTCAATCCCAATATGCCTCCTTATCCCAAACTGGATCAACTTCTCCAGCAAACCCTTAAAGCCGCCCTGCAACGCTACTGCGAATTGCTGACCGGCAAGTCTGACAAACCGCTTGCGATTGCCGGAATGCCTGAAAAACCGCTTGCGGTTTCGCAATGCACCGGCTATTTGCTCGCCAATCCTTGCAGCTTTTCCCAACGCCTGGGTGTTGATCTGCCCGAGCTTGCCACGCCGCCGGAAGTGGCCGTTCCCATCCGGGCGGCGGATGAAGACAGGGCCGTGGTCGATCTGCCAGGCATGGGCTTCGCCTGGATCGGCCCGGGCGCTGAAATGCAATCTTCGCCGCAGTCCGGAGCTAAAAAAACCCGGCCTTTCGCAAAAAAACACAAAATCGCTCCGCCTATAGCCGAAGAAAACACCCTGCGCAACGAGTTTTTCCAGGCCATCATCGATCCCCATACCGGAGCAATTCGTGCTATCTCTGATTTTCGCAGCAGGCATCCGCGCCTGGCCCAACAAATTGCCCTGCGAATGCCTAACGCCGCCGAGCAGGATCCGGCAAGCGACGTCCATTATTCAATCATGTCGGCCGATGAGATTCGCGTTACGTCGTCCGGGCCGGTTTTGGGCGAAATCGTCTCCAGCGGAAAAATCATCGACCGCCAGGGCCTACAACTCGCCGGATTCAAACAAACCGCCCGGGCTTGGAGCGGCTGCCGCATTCTGGAATTGGAAATCGAATTGGACATCGACCGCCAAAGCGATCCGATTCCTTGGAATTCATATTACGCCTGCCGATTCGCCTGGAGCGACGAGACCTGTATTCTTTATCGCAGTGTGAATCTAACAACTCAATCTACTAAATTGACGCGTTTCGAATCGCCCCATTTTATCGATATCCGTTCCGATCCGCTTCGCACCACGATCTTGTGCGGCGGCCTGCCCTACCATCGCCGCATTGGACTGCGGAAACTCGACACGCTGCTTGTCGTTCAAGGCGAAACCGCCCGCTCGTTCCGCCTGGGCATTGGTATCGACCTGCCCAATGCCATGACCGCGGCCCTAGGGTTTTTAGCGCCGAAAACAATATGTTTTCCAACTGCCTCGCCCCCAACAAAGCACGGCTGGCTGTTCCATCTCGATCATCGCAACGTCATCGCCACCCGCTGGCAGCCAATTTTCATGTCCCCTCTCCCTTTGGGAGAGGGCCAGGGTGAGGGCGTAGAAGCAAAGAGCGCCGATAGGGTTCAGGGTTCAGGATTCAGGATTCAGCATTCTTATTTAGCCCCCGGTGAATACACCGGGGGTTTTGTGCCGTCAAAAGACCATGTTGAGGGCGTCATCGGCTTTCGAGTCCGATTGTTGGAAACCGAAGGACGTCATGCCCAATTGGGTCTGCGCTCGTTCCGTCCAATCGCCTCCGCGTGTAAAATCGAGCCCGGTGAAACATCGCCCGTTAATTTGCCGATCGAGGGCGATAAAATTAATATAGCCTTCTCTCCATATCAGATGATCGACGTGGAAGCAATATTCTAAATAAACGAATAATTATGTCCCCAAGCCCACGGGTTGCAACCCGTGGGCTTAAATGATCTTGAATGCGAATTATTATGTCCAACCAATCCCCAAAATTAATTCTTATTCCCGGCCTGGGCACCGACGAACGCCTGTTCTTCCGGCAGCGTCCGGCCTTTCCCAATCTGTGGGTGCCGCCGTGGATTTTGGTTCGCGATGATGAAAGCCTGGCCGATTACGCCGCGCGAATGGCCGAAATTATCCTCTCTGGGGACTGTCCCGATTTTCGCGAAGTGAAAATGGGACTGTCCCCTTCCACCCATAATATCATTTTGGGCGGCGTTTCCCTGGGCGGGATGATGGCTTACGAAATCGCCCGGCACGTAAAACCCCAAGCCGTGGTGCTTATCGCCAGTTGCCGGACCCGCCGGGGAATTCGCGGATTCTTTCGTGCCGCCGGTCATATTTGGCCCGTGGTGCCCGCCGGCGCATTTACGGTCGCAAAATTCGTTTCCTTGCCGGCCTTGCGGATGTTCGGCTCTCTTATGCCCGAGCATCGCCGGCTTTGCGCCCGGATGTTCTCCGAAGCGGACTCCCGTTTCATGCGCTGGGCCATCTCGGCAATACTGAACTGGAATCCAGTCCCGCTGACGCAAACGCCCGAGTATCAAATCCACGGCGCGCACGATCGAATCATTCCCTTAAAATGCGTCGCGCCCGATGAAATTCTCCCCCACGGCGGCCACCTCATAAACCTCACCCACGCCGACGCGGTGAATGCGTTCATCCAGGGTGTTATTGCCAAAGTGCAAACCAAGTGATATTACTAGTGCCATGATTATAACCATCGACGGCCCCGCCGGTGCGGGAAAAAGTTCGGTTGCCCGGGCGCTGGCCAGAAGGCTGGGTTTCGCCTTTCTCGATACCGGCGCAATGTACCGCGCCGTGGCCCTGGCCGGAAAACGAAAAGGATTGGATTGGGATCAGCCCGGCGATCTGGCCGACCTTGCCCTCCGCATTGATCTTAACCTGGAAGACGACCGTATCTTTCTCGACGGTGAAGACGTGAGCGAGGAAATCCGCACCTCGGCCGTAACTGCCGTAACCCGATACGCCGCCGACAACCAGAAAGTCCGCCGGCATCTGGTCGATTTGCAGCGGGCGGCGGCGGCGGGAAAGAACATCGTCACCGAGGGCCGCGATCAGGGGACCCTGGCTTTCCCCAACGCCCAGTGCAAAATCTTTCTCACGGCCAGCCCCCGGGAGCGGGCCCAGCGCAGGCTCCGCGACCTCACGGCCAAGGGCGAGCCGGTCGGCATCGAGCAAGTCTTGGCCGCCCAAGCCCGCCGCGACCAGGAAGACTCCGCCCGAGCCCTGGGCCCCCTGGTTCCCGCCCCCGATGCCTTACAAGTCTCGACCGACGGCCTTTCGCTCGATCAGGTAGTCGATAAACTGGAAGACATCATTCGTCAAAAAAGCAATCAAAATAAGTAATGAATCTATATTGTTCAATTTGCAATTTGCAATTTGCAATTGACAATTTGCAATAAAAAATCCCGAACCCTGAATCCCGAACCCTCCCCTCACTCATGTCCCAGCATTCATTGCCCAACCGCTTGTGGTATAGTTTCCTACGCGTGGTAGTGCAAATCGCTGCGGTGCTGGTTTTTGGGGTTCGCCACTCGGGCCAGAAAAATATTCCCAGCCAAGGCGGCGTGCTCGTGGTGCCCAATCACCAGAGCCATTTGGATCCGCCCCTGGTCGGCATGGCCTGCCGGCGACACATGAATTATCTGGCCCGCGAAACCCTCTTCGACTTCGCCCCCTTTGCCTGGCTTATAAGATCGATCAATGCCATCCCCATCGACCGCGAGGGATTTGGGATCGCCGGCATCAAGGAATCGCTCAGACGCCTGAAGCGCGGCGAGATGGTCCTGATTTTTCCCGAGGGAACCCGCACGCCCGACGGCCAGGTAAAACAATTTCGGCCGGGTTTTACCAGTCTGGCCGTCAGATCCCGCGCGGCGATCCTGCCGGTGGCCATCGCGGGCGCCTTTCAATGTTGGCCCAAGACCCGAACATTTCCCCGCCCCGGCAAAATCCGCGTCCATTACGGCCGGCCCATCTTACCCCAAGAATACGAAGGCTTAAACGAGCAAGAACTCGTGAATTTGGTGGAAAATCGCGTCCGCCAATGCCAAGCCGAAGCCCTCAAGCAACTTGGAATATCTTCTCCAAACTAACGCCGAATTCAATCTTGGCTCAATTCGCGGGTCAGCTTTTTGATGGTGTTTTTAGTAACCCCATCATTCGGGTGGTAGCTTAATAGAACAGCCATCCACTAGGCATTGGATGACTGCCCAGTGTTTTTCCCTTGTTATTGTATTCATATCTACGCTATACTTGACAGCTCAAGCATGTAAATAGGGATTTTCATATATTTTGTGATAAAAGAGTAATAATTTCTTGAAATGTTCACTTTTTTGTAATATAATCTATTTACAAGGACGGATTAGTGTGATAACAATAGAAGATTATCATGTCTGAAATAGAAACGGCCTTATTTGGCGATTACCACGTCACCCCAACCCACACCGCAATGAAAGAGGCGATGGATTTATTTCCTCGCTATGGGGACTATCAAGAGGTGCGCAGGCATGCATTAAAGTTAGCGTTTTGGCCAAAGAGAACTGTGGTTGGAGTGGGTGGCATGGTTGGAGATTTGGATTGGGAAGAAATAAAGGGAATGAATGGCCCTAAAGCATGCGAATTACGTATTGACGATGTGATTGGTGGATTCAACAACTTAAGACTTATTTTTTATGCTTTTGAAAAAGATGTTATCATTGATGGAGATGTAATGCCTAGAATTTGGGTAATTAGTATTATGCAAAAGAAAACAGAACGTTTTTCTAATGCAAATCTCCGTATTTTTTCGGCAAGGGTAAAGATAATCAGGCAAAGAAAATACGCTGATTATCTTTAAGGCATGGTCCTTTGACATGATATGGAGCTTACAATGACTGGAACTATCGCTACAAATCGAAATAAGATATTAAAAAATCCGGCTGCCGAACTTTTCACTGAAAATGTTAAAATTTATTTGCAGGTCAAGAGTGCATTCGATGAATGTTCAGACGAGATTCAAGAAGTTATTCGCGACATGATTGAAGTATTTAATTCTTCTGAATCCACGGAAGACGAAAAAAAGGCTGCTTTATACACAATAGTAGAGGCTATATTTCCTGCTCTTGCTATCAATATCCTTGATGCATGTGAGAACATTAGAAAGAACCCTCAGTCTCAGATATATAACGATGAATTAAGTCGTCAGGAAGAATATTTTGCAGATAAAGTCCGGAAGATTATGGCAGATAAAAGCATTACCCAAGAGCAATTAGCTGATCGCATAGGTATTGGCCAATCGGCTATTTGTAATATGCTTAACAGAAAGTGCCGGCCACAGAAAAGAACTATCGAAAAAGTGGCAAGAGCATTAGATGTTGAAATTAGTGATCTTTGGAAGGATATTAGCGCCGATTATCTTTCCAGCGAGCAGTAGCAGCTTTTTTGGCTATTGCTTTACGCATAGATGCCGATAACTTTGCCGCCCTGGCTGGTCCGCCTTTTAATCCACCTAGCTTTCCTAGAGCCACGGCCGAGGGGTTTTTCTCTGGTTTGGCCGGTTCAGCATCTGGCTTCACCTGATCCAAGATGGATCGGGCCAGTTCTTGAGTATCTTTCTGTTTGCTTAATTTCTTTTGCATGCCATAACTCTATATCTAATAACTATGTCAAAATTCATCTGGAGGACTCATTTTGGCTGGCCCAGCTAGATTATCAAGTCTCTTGTTATCTTCTTTCTGCTGTACCTGTTTATAATCACAAATCGCTTTTACGATCCCCTCCATGGCTTCCTTTGCAGTTTTCGATTGATTAACTTTCGCGGTTAATTGGTGGAGTCTTTCCATCGTCAAAGACTTTAGGGCCACTTTTCTTTGAGACCAATCCGAAATGTAACCCAATTCGTCGAGCCTTGAGGCAATTTCTTCGATTATGGTTGATTTCATAGACTCTTCGTGTCGTTTCTTGTCATAATTGCTATCGGTGCTCATACTTCCCTCTCTCTTTGCTTGATCGCTTAGGCATGTCATAATCATACACCCACTATAAGGTGGGGTCAAGGGTAATTTAGGAAATCTGAAAATCAAACTGACCCACTACCATTCATTGCTCACCATTGTCTTTCCCCACCCACCCTGATATATTTGCAGGATTATCCGCAAGTCGCTGTATCGGTCCTTTGTGTCGAGGGCCGGGCTGGCGGAAGAGCCTCTAACCTATTTAGGACGTCTAATAAAATGGGAACCGGCTCCCAAGTTTCCCCGAATTCTGCTGAAGTCAGAATCACGACAAGGTGCCCATCCGCATTTTGTTAGACAGCTATTAACGTATGGTTGACCGAAACTTAATCAGATCATTGGATCTTTCAGAAGAAGATTGGCAGAGCGAGTTGAACGACGCCATGGAGGGCAACCAGCCCGAGGACCTCGACTGGACTACTCAGGAGATGGACCTCAATCAAATCGTGCAGGGCAGGGTCCTGCGCGTGGAAGGCGACGTGGTGCTCGTCGATGTGGGATATAAAAGCGAAGGCATCATTTTCCGCTCCGAGTGGGAGGAAGGCGAAAAGCTGCCCGAACCCGGCGCGATCGTCAAAGTGCTGATCGAGGACGTGGAAGACATCCACGGGCTTGTCGACGACACCCGCGGCATGATCACCCTAAGCAAGCGCAAGGCCGAAAAAATCGAGGCCTGGATGAAGGTCATCGAAACCGTCCACGAAGGCGACGTGGTCACCGGCATCGTCACCCGCAAAATCAAGGGCGGACTGCTGGTCGACATCGGCGTAAACGTCTTCCTGCCCGCCAGCCAGGTCGACATCCGCCGGCCCACCGACATCGGCGATTACATCGGCCGCACAATCCAGTGCATCGTTCTGAAAATCGACGAAGCCCGGCGAAACATCGTCGTCAGCCGCCGCGCCCTTATCGAGTCCGAGCGGTCCGAGAAAAAATCGCAACTCCTGGCCGAATTGGAAACCGGCCAGCGCCGCAAGGGCATCGTCAAGAATATCGCCGAGTTCGGGGCATTCGTCGACCTCGGCGGAATCGACGGCCTGCTGCACATCACCGACATGAGTTGGGGACGCATCAATCACCCCTCGGAGATGCTCACAATCGACCAGGAAATCGAAGTGCAAATCCTGCATATCGACCACGAGCGGGAAAAAATCGCCCTGGGCCTCAAGCAGCGCACGCCCAGTCCCTGGGAAAGCGTCGAACAAAAATATCCCGTCGGCGCGCGGATCAAGGGCACGATTGTAAACGTGATGAGCTACGGCGCATTCGTCAAGTTGGAGGAGGGTATCGAGGGCCTGGTGCACATCAGCGAGATGTCCTGGACACGGCGCATCAGCCATCCCAACGAACTTGTCCAGCCCGAGGAAGAAATCGAAGTCATCGTCCTGAAAATCGACAAGGACAAGCAGGAAATCTCCCTGGGCATGAAACAAACCCAGGAAAATCCCTGGGACCGCGTCGCCGATCGATACCCGCCCGGCGCAATAGTCAAGGGCACCGTCCGCAACCTGACCAACTACGGCGCCTTCATCGAGATCGAGGAAGGCATCGACGGCCTGCTGCACGTAAGCGACATGTCCTGGACCCGCAAAATCAGCCATCCCAACGAACTGGTCGAAAAAAACCAGGAGGTCGAATGCCGCGTGCTCTCGGTCGATCAGGACCGGCGGCGCATCGCCCTGGGCATGAAACAGTTGACCGACGACCCCTGGCTTACCGACATTCCCGGCAAGTACCAGCCCGGCCAGTTGGTCCACGGCCCGGTCACCAAGATCACAAATTTCGGCGTGTTCGTGGGTCTGGAAGACGGTTTGGAAGGACTCCTGCACATCTCCGAACTGGCCGACCACAAGGTCGATAATCCCGAAGACGTGGTAAAGGTGGGCGAAGTGATCGAGGTGAAAGTCCTCCGCGTCGATCCCGACGAGCGCAAGATCGGCCTGTCGCGGAAGCGCGTGGAATGGGCCGAGGAAGCCGAGGCTGCCGCCGAAGGCAAACCCGTCGAAAGCACCGTCGAGACCACCGAGACCGTCGAACTAAAAGGCGGCGTGGGCACAGGCAGCGGACCGCTGATCACATTCCCCGCCAACGAGGAAACGCCGCCCGAAGCGCCGCCGAGTGAATAAAGACATCAAATTGCAGATTAACTGACAAAGCCGCGACTGCTTAATTGTTCTCGCGGCTTTTTTGTTTATCTATTCAAGATTATTTTTTCTCAGCCTATGTTTGGCACACAATGAATAGGGCTTTGTATTGGACTTTTCTTGCCTGGGAAATAATGCCGCGATACTGCGATTGCTTCATGAAGTTTTGAACATCGATCGAATATCCCTTGCGGCATGGATTACGCGGGTGATTTCTATTTCATTCTGACCCGGCCGGTAAACAATGACGTAGTTACCCGCCACAAAACTGCGAAGATTTATACCGAGATCACCTCGCGATTCTCCTAGTAATGGATGAGAAGAAAGTAGATTAAACTTTTCATAAAGCATTTCAACTTGGCGAAAGGCCGCATTGGGATTTTGATTTTCTAGACCTATATAATCCCAAATTCCTTCCAAATCGAGGCTGGCTTGCGGAGCAAGACGAAAAAACCTCATGCATTGCTCCAGCCGGCATTGTAGCGCGATTGTCCGCGCTGCTGTATCTCGTCGAAGAGTTTGCGCAAACCCGCTTGATCGAGCAAAATTCCTTCACCCCGGTCTAATTGATCGACACCGATTTGTACTTCTTTGCGGAAATCTTCTTGGCGGTGTTTTAGTTCCTGTAAAACTCTTAATCCGGCGCCAATTACTTCTTCGGCTGACCGGTATTCGCCGCTCGCCAGTTGCTGTTGTACAAAAGATTCAAGTTCTGGAGGAATGAGCGTTGTCATTTTTATTTTCGATGGAATGCATATTTAATAAGATATCCATATTTTATATCCAAGCATTTTTATGGTCAATGAGTGCAAAAGAATCCATTTTAAACACAACTTTACGCTTTTTTCCAAATTCCGCCCCTACGGTTTCTGCCGGACGCGCCAATCTTGACGCCCCGGCCTTACGACCGTTTCTTACGGTTTTCACATACATTTCTGATGCAAATGGCAAAACTGTTTTTTACGCTATTTCTGGGCGTTATCGGTGTTTTGTGCACAGGGGCGGTCAGGCTGTGCGGGCTGGGTAAAATTCGACCCAAAAATCCTGCCCAGTTTTTTTGACTTGCCTGAAAAAATAACCTATGCTTAAAACTGACCGGCATTGCATGCCCGCCTGCCGGTCATATTGTCGACAAACCACCCTCCCACGGCCACGCCGCCCACGGATAGGCGCCGGCAACGTTTCATTCTTCGACGGATTACACCATGCGACGGATCAGCACCGGCTTTTTACGCACGACTTTCACGGCCTTTGTCCTGTTGCTCGGTGCAACCGCGCTGGCGCAGTTGCCCACGACGATTGCCATTTCCAGCCGCACCCAAGAGGTCGACGACCTTTTGAATCGCGGGCGGCAAATGGAATTGGAACGCCGCTGGGGCGACGCGCTGACGCATTACGAAGAGGCCCTTCGCCAGTTCCCCGCCGACAGCGTGTTGCAGCGCCGCTTCGATACCGCCCGCCTGCATTACGATATCCAACGCCGCTCGATCGATCGCAGCTTCAGCGAAACGCTCACCCGGCTGCCTCTGGACCGGGCACTGGACCTTTACGCCCAGGTATTGTTGAAGATCGATTCCCATTACGTCGATTCGCCCGACTGGAAAAACCTGGTCGAGCGCGGCACCAACAATCTGGAAGTCGCCTTAAGCGAGCCGGTTTTCCTGGAGCGCTACGTGCCCGAGACCTACCGCCCGGCGACCCGAGGGTTTTGCACCGACCTGAGGGCGGTGCTCGGCGTTCGCCCGATCCGCACTCGCGAAGAAGCGGGCCAGGCCGTGGCCGTGGCAGCCGCGCTGGCCCAAAAGCGCCTGGCCGTTCCACCCACCGTCGCTGCGCTGGAGTATCTCTGCGGGGCTACCAACTCCCTGGATCAATATTCCTCCTTCCTCACGCCCGATCAATTAAATGAAGTCTATTCCCAAATCGAGGGCAACTTCGTCGGCCTGGGGATCGAGCTTAAGGTTCAGGCCAACGCCCTGACTATCATCAGGGTAATTACCGGCAGCCCCGCCGAGCAAGCGGGCGTTCGCCCGGGCGACCGCATCATCGCCGTCGATGGGCAAACCACATCCTCCATGTCCACCGACCAGGCCGCCAACCTCCTGCAAGGCGTCGAAGGAAGCTATGCGGCCCTGACCGTGGCCGGCGAGGATGGACTGCAGCGGCAGATGAACGTCCGCCGGCGAAGGATCGATGTCCCTAGCGTCGATCAGGTGAGCATGATCGACCGCGAAAACGGCATCGGCTATTTCAAGCTCAACTGCTTCCAAAAAACCACCGCCCGCGATCTGGACGCCGCCTTGTGGAAACTCCAGCGCGACGGAATGCGGAGCCTGATCGTCGATGTCCGCGGCAATCCGGGCGGGCTGCTGGTGGCCTCGGTCGAGGCGGTAAATCGCTTCGTCGACCATGGAGTCGTCGTCACCACCCACGGCCGCAGCGCACAGGAAGACAACACCTTTACCGCACATGCCGAAGGGATCTGGCAAATTCCCCTGGCGGTCATTGTCGATCAGGACAGCGCAAGCGCGGCCGAAATTTTCGCCGGCGCAATTCATGATCTGCATCGCGGCACGATCGTCGGCGTGCGGACATACGGCAAAGGTTCGGTGCAAGGCATCTTCCCCCTGGATGGCACCACCGCCGGCATCCGCTTGACCACGGCCAAGTTTTATTCGCCCTCCGGCCACCCCTACAGCGGGATCGGCGTTGAACCCGACGTTTCCCCGGCCCGGCAGGTCGCAAAACCGGTCGACGGCCAATCCATCGCCTCGGCCGGCCAAACCGATGCCATGCTGACCGCCGCCCTGGAAATCGCCCGCGGCGGAGCCCAATCGCTCCAAGCCCGCAATCCGCGCTAAATACTCTGTCCAGCCGTTGAAGCATCGCTTAATAAAGAATTATTATATTTCGCCAGCAAACGATGATATTTCGCCAGCGAATGATGATGTTTCGGATAGCCCGAAGGGCTTTTAGAAGATAGGCCAGGGTTGCCGCGTAGCGGCTACCCTGGTTAAAAGGGCACAGGAAAAAGTTTAAACCCCAACAGGGTTTCGGAGAGCCTCCTTAATATTGCACAATTCGTTGTCTCGAAATCCTGAACCCTGAACCCCGAACCCTGAATCCTTTTTTATCGAATCCTCGTCTCCAGCGAAGAAATGTGCCGGGCCGTTATGTGCTGCGCCCGTTGCTCGGGCATGTACCCGCGGGTGCCGGTTATGCCCACCTGCCGTCCCACGTAATTCTGCAAATTCACACCCGGCGCAGGCGTGACGTAATACCGCACGTTGCCCGCCTCGTCGACCAGGGCGTAACGCGGCGCGCCGACCTTAGGCGAAAAGACCTGCTGCAACTGGCCCACCCCGTCGAATTGCCCGTCCGGATCGGCCGTGGCCGCCGCCTTTTCCATGGTCCGTTGCAGCCCGGCCAGAAAACGATTCGATACCGCGTTCTGCTCGCGCATGGCCGTGATGGAATCGTATCGCTGCTTGATGTCCTCGAATCGGGCGATCTTGTTTAAAAGCAGTCTCGCCTTGCCCCGATCGGCCGCCGTATCCGCCCGATCCAACAGCGTTTCCCCGCGAATCCGCATGGCATCGAACGACCAGACCGTTGGCTCCTCGACCACCATCATCGACAATTCCAGATCGATCCTATCCAACTCGGCCTGAAACTGTTCGGACGAAATTTTGTCGTCCGCGCCCGATGGACGTGGATCCGATTCTGCCTCATGCCGATCGCGCGAAGAATCCTGCCCTAAGGCGGAATCTACCGATCCGGCGCTCCGCAAACCATCGCGTGGCCGCTCTTTAGTGAGAAACTTTTCCGAAATCCAGCGGAATTCGCCCGAAGGCGGGGCGATCTTGTACCAGACCTGCGATTTCCCGCCGGGCGTCTCTTTCGAGTCCAGAAGTTCCACCGCCTCGCCCTTGTGCATCCGCACTTGGATCACGTCGCGCACGTTGCTCAGGCTGCTGCCTACCCTGGAAGCGACATCGTCCTCCTTGACCACGGCTATGTTGCCGTCCTGCAATTTCAGCACCCGCCCCGAGATCCAGGAAAAACTCCCTTCCGGCGGCCTGATTGCGCACCAGCCCCCGGCATCGCGCCGATACACCTCGACCGTCTCGCCCTTTTGCAGCTTGTCGGTGGGATAAAAATCCTCGCCCGGCCCGGAGCGCACCTCCACGTCATCGGCCGTCACATAAGCCTTGTACGGAAACGCCTGTTCCGCCATAGCCGTGGACGCGGACAATATTATTGAACCAACAAAAACAACCAGCAACCTGGGCATGGCAATGCCTCCCGGCAATGAAATTGTGTATGAAAAATCCATTTAGTCTCCCGGTGATCACACCGGGGGTTTTTGACACAATCAGTTGTCAATTTGGAGAAGATATAGCAAGATGAGAATCACAGACCGCAAATTTATATCGAAATCGATCAGGCAACTCAAGGGCAATTGGTCAATCTGCATCGTTTTGCGATTTGCTCCTTTAGCATAGATTTATGGCTCTTTTGGGTATTTATTAAATATCTTGACATCGGAGATAAAAGGGGTAAAATAGGCATGCTTCAATAACGAGGAGTCCATAAATTTTATGAAAAGCACAATACGTATTATTATATCTGTTTTGCCTTTTTTATTTGCTACTGTATCTAATGCTGATGTTTTCAGTGATTTCAATACAGGATTGGATGGATGGACAGCGGTAACATCTAACGGCACACCACTAACACTCTTATTTGACAGCATTGACGGCAATCCGGGCGGATGCGTTACTACGGGTTTGCCGATATTGGGCGATAGCTATTGGATGGTTGCACCTGCCGCTTATTTGGGCGATTGGTCAACGTATGACGGCATAGGAACATTGTCATGGGATCGTATCGGAAGCGCTGGCTATTTGTGCGGCACTCCTGATTCCGAATTAAGGTCATCCGTCATCATCTCCGGACCGGGCGGATCAGCCACTTATACTGCTGATGGCCTGCTAACCACCTCTTGGAAAACTTTTTCTGCACCTATTGATGCTACAAATTGGATCATAGACAGCGGATCATGGTCATCCATTCTTCAAAACGTCACCTCCTTAAAAATTCTTATCTCAGATGGACAAGAGCTCAAAGCGTATCCTCAGTTTATAATTTTTGGACAGACTGGAATTGGTAATATTCATTATGCCCCAGTGACCGGAATGGACAATATTAACCTTGATCCAAAACCTGACCCTGTTCCCGAACCCGGCAGTATTGTCCTGCTTTGTACGGGTGTTATTGGCCTACTGGCCTGTGCTTGGCGGAAACGAAAGTAGTAAATAATCAATAATATTGGGGTGGTAGCTGAACTGCTGCACCAAATCTGCGATTAAAGCATCTATAAATCTCTAAATTTTTCCCCATCGCATAAATCTTTCATTAAGCACTCCGTTTGCGATTACTGCCCGGAATATGTAAAATCGGGCTTTGTCAGTTGCAAGACCGTTTTATAAAGTGGTCTTTCAAAGCAATTTCCTGCGGAGTGTGTCATGCCTCGTTATAATCCGGCCGTTATCGAACCCAAGTGGCAGCAGTTTTGGGAAGAAAATCGCACATTTAGTGCACCTAAATTGCCTAAAGGCCGCAAATTATATGTCCTGGATATGTTCCCTTACCCCAGCGGGGATGGGCTCCATGTAGGCCATCCCGAAGGATATACCGCCACCGACATCGTCTGCCGCTTCAATCGCATGCGGGGCACGAGCGTTATGCACCCTATGGGCTGGGACGCCTTCGGCCTGCCCGCCGAACAGCACGCCAAAAAAACCGGCGCCCATCCCCGTGAAACCACCGAGAAAAACATCGACAACTTCCGCCGCCAGTTGAAGATGCTCGGTTTTTCCTACGACTGGGACCGCGAACTGGCCACTACCGATTTAGGGTATTTCCGCTGGACGCAATTTATCTTTCTCGTGCTGTTCGATACCTGGTTCGACGAGGCCCAACAGCGCGGCCGGCCCATTACCGATCTGCCCATCCCAGCCGATATCGCCGACGAAGGCGAAGACGCCGTTACCCGATATCGCGACGAGCACCGCCTGGCCTACCAACTCGAAGCCCCGGTCAATTGGTGCCCGGCCCTAGGCACTGTCCTAGCCAACGAGGAGGTAGTCGGCGGCGTCAGCGAGCGCGGCGGGCATCCGGTTGTCCGCATCCCGCTTCGCCAATGGATGCTCCGCATCACCGCCTATGCCGACCGCCTGGAAAACGACCTCGACTCGCTCGACTGGTCCGAAGGCATTAAAATGTTGCAGCGCAATTGGATCGGCCGCAGCACCGGGGCGGAAGTTGATTTTTTCATCGGCATTATTACCGACGAAGAAGGCAAGCCATCGCCCAAGGAATACCAGGGCTGGCTTGTCGACCGCAAGTTGGGCGGCTGGCTCAAAAAGCCCGACGAAGAGGTGCTCCGCATCTACACTACCCGGCCCGATACGCTCTTCGGCGCAACTTACATGGTCATCTCGCCCGAGCATCCGTATGTCGAACGCCTGACCAAACCCGAACAGGCCCAAGCAGTCCGCCAGTACTGCGAACTATCAGCCCGTAAAAGCGATATGGACCGCACCGACCTGGCCAAGGAAAAAAACGGCGTCTTTACCGGCTCTTATGCCATCAATCCCGTAAATGGCGAGGCGATTCCAATATGGATAGCTGATTACGTGCTCATCAGCTACGGCACCGGGGCGATAATGGCCGTGCCCGCACACGATACGCGGGATTTCGAGTTCGCAGTAAAATTCAATCTGCCCATCAT
>JBEKZY010000072.1:0-18509 GCA_049509395.1 Thermoguttaceae bacterium
CCCTGGGGCAATCCGCCGCGGCGCCAACAGTAAATGTCACCAATAATACTAATACAGGCGGGGGCACGGGCACCACTGGAACTGTTTTCGCCAGACCTATCGGCGGCGTATCGATAGACGCTCAAGGCGTGCTGGAAAACGTGCAGACCGATGCCTTGGGCCAGTTGGCCAAGCTTCGTGCCGAGGCTTTGCAAAAAGTGCCGGAAGGGCTTAATGTCTTTACCGATTCTCGCAAAGTGTCGCTTAGGCGTTTGGAAGCGGCAATCGAAGAGTCCACGAAATCCGGCAAGCCTTTGCCAGACGACATCCGTTTTCTCGCCGGATTGCAACAAATTCGTTATGTCTTTGTATATCCCGAGCAAAAAGACATTATCCTGGTCGGACCCGGCGAAGGTTGGAAAGTCGACGCCCGGGGCAACATGGTGGGCATTACCACAGGCAGGCCCGTGATGCTGCTGGACGATCTGCTGGTCGCACTGCGAACGGCGCAAGCGGCGGCTCAGGGCGGGATTACTTGTTCAATCGATCCCACGCCCGAAGGTGTAGCCCGCTTTAAACAATTCATGAGCAGCAAACCTACGCCACAGCAGGCAGCGGCCGGACTTGCGGAAGCCATGGGCATGCAGCAGATCACGGTGGAGGGAGTGCCCGCAACAAGCCATTTTGCCCAGGTCCTGGTGGCGGCCGACTATCGAATGAAATGTTTGGGCATGAACCTGCAGGCGCCGCCCCGCAGTGTGAAGTTGCCCAGCTATTTACAGATGGTGCCGTCGAATTCCTCGATTGTCGGCACGCCGCGGTGGTGGATGGAACCCAAGTACGATCCCCTGCTTCGTGATAAAGACGGATTGGCTTGGGAATTGTGCGGTGCAAGCGTGCAAACACTCACCGAAGACAGCTTGTTCAGTGCCTCCGGACAACGTCAAAGCACAAGCAAACCCAATCCCCTGGCCAAAAAATGGGCGGAAAACATGACCGACCAATTTGCCGCCCTTGCCTTGGCCGAACCCGTTTTTGGCGAACTGCGCAACTGCATGGAATTGGCTATTGTGGGGGCTTTGATCGTGAAAGAAAGATTGCCCGATAAGGCCGGATATAGCCTGCCCGTGCTTATGAGCTCCCCGGAACTACGACCAGCCGAGTTCAATGCCCCCAAGCATGTGCCCAGCCAAACCAGCATGCTCCCCAAGGGGCAAAAATATATTATTAGCGTATCGGGCGGCGTGGCGATTAATTCCTGGATCATCGCCGATAATACCAAGCAAAGCGACGACGCCGCGCCGATTCGCGCCAAAGCGGCGCCTTCCAACGATACAAAATGGTGGTGGAACTGAGGGCAATTCCACGGCCATTTATATTTTCGCCTTGGGCGGCAGTCGAACTGCCGCCCAAACTTTTTTGGTCTCAGAGGATCTGCCACAGGCTTCTAATGTAGCAGGCACACTCCGTGTGCCGTCTGGGAACAATTGGAGATTTCCACATGTGATCCAGGATTCACTGTAGGATGACTATGCTTTATGTGCTTTGAGTAACACTGCGCATGCCTGAACATACAAACGGCACACGGAGTGTGCCTGCTACAATTTGATGTACTCCCAGGTCTGCCATAGATGCTTCATGGGTGGTTCCTTGGAGCGGAACTGCCAATTCCACGATTGTGCCAAAAGCAAAGTAAACAGCATCAACGCCGCGTAACGCGGATGGCGCATGGCGAAAGGCACAAATCGCGACCATTGGCCGATGCTTAACAACGATTGTTTTCCATGCCTCAGCCACTGCTCCGACGTCAGATGATAATCATGCGTGGCGTCCCGCTCCCGTACAAGTTTGAAATAGGGCCGGGCGCAGCGATCGAGTTGTCCCGGCAAGGGGTAGTAGCCGCCGTAGCCGCGGACCAATAAAGCATAATGAAATTTGTCGGAGAACCATGGAAAAGACCAGGGGCTTTTCATCGCGTCCCGAGGTTCAATACGGACCCGGCCGAAGTGGATCGTGGTGGTAATCAATTTGCGGCTCTTGGATCGCGGATCGATGAGGCGGTGACAGATGGCGAAAAAATCGCGATAAATCGCGTCCGCCCGGCCTTGCAAGGCGTCGGAGGGCTGGACGAAATGCTCGATCGAGCCGTTGGCCGCGATTGCGTCGAATCGGCCGTTCCAATCCGCGCCGATGTTCCGGTAGTCGAGCCGATGCACGTCCAATCCTTTCTCTTTGCAGAACCGTGTTTGGGGAAGTGAAATTGTAATGCCCGTCGCATGGGCTTCCCGCCGCCGCGCCTCGTCCAGGAGCGTTCCGTTGCCGCAACCGACGTCCAGGATTCGCGATCCTTTGCGGCATTCGATCTGGTCCAAGAGATAACAAATCTGATTGTGCTGGGCCTGCTCGTAAGTAAGCGTACCGTTGCCGTTATAAAAACCTTCGGTGTAGTCCAACACGCCGGCCTGCCGGAACACGCGGTCCAGAAACTCGTAACAATCCACGGTCGTGCCAGTACATAAAGCATCGCCGTTTATCTTTCCAGATAGCACGCTTTGCCCGTGCTGAACCGCTGCCGGTGCCCGCTCAGGACACTTTGTAGACGTCCTGGAATCGCCAGACATGGGCGGAGATTGGCGGCTGGAGTTGAGGTATTTCATGGCGTCCACCGCCTTTCTTTGTATACAAGGTGCAGACGACTTGACGGCACTACCAGGAATTGTAGGCCTGAGAAGGTGGTTAGTGAATACCGGTTGGGGCGAGAGAAGATCGGCAACGGCGCTTTTTTCCCAGCGGGTAGCACTGGTATTAATCCCAAACAAAGAATCAAACCCTGAATCCCGAACTCCAAATCATCGTTCTTAAGTTTCTTCCTCTTCCACGTCTTCGGCGTAGCCCGGCGGAAATGGATTTTCGGAATCGAGCGTTTGGTTATCTTTCAAGGCATCCTCTTCCCGGGGTTTTTGAGAGGTGTCTTCTTGCTTGGTCTTTCGAGCGGATTCGTCGCCTGCGGATAATTCCTGGTTGATCCATTGCTCCAGTTCCGATTGACCGCCGAATTGCCTGACCCAATATGCCACGTCTTCGGCCAATAGGGGCACGGCCGGACGCTCCGGGGCAGTGGATTCCGTTTTGCGCCGGGCAAGACGCTTTTGCACCAGTTCGTTGTACCAAACGTCGCTATCAACGGCCTTGGCCTTGCGATGCCGGGCGGCCCGCTGAAGACGATGATCGCTGGAGACCACCGTCAACCGCTTGGGCGCGGAATCCAAACGGATCAGTTCCTCGATCAAACAATCGGCATCCGGCCAGCGCGAGGCGAATTGCACCGTGATACCGCGATGTTCCAGAATATTCTTTGCGCCCCAGGGTGCGTCCTTGGCGTCGAAAACCACGGTGGTTTTTGCAATATCCCCCGGTGCAAGCGATTCGGCCAAAAAATTCAGCAAGGCCAAGCGGGACATTTCCAAGCCTCTCGGCCCCCTGCCCTCTCCAAGAATTCCCGCCATGTAGAGCAGGTTGTAACCGTCGATTATTATTGACATGGCGGGAGGGATGAAGGATTAGGTTTGATTTTAAAATGCAGAATGCAGAATGATGAGTGAAGGGAAAAACTGTGAATTATGCTATCTCTGATTTTGCTGCAACCAAACCCCCGGTGTAATCACCGGGGGCTAAATAAGTTGTTGGCAATCTAGCCTCTTTTGAATTTTACCCGGCCGCCGACGATTACGATTTCGGCCCGGCCGGTGAGTTCCCAGCCGATAAAGGGCGAATTCGTGCTTTTCGAGCGGAACTCGGCCGTGTCGACTTTCCAGCGGACGTCGGGATTGATGATCGTTATATCGGCATCCGCGCCGATGGCCAGCGTGCCTTTGCTTAAGCCCAGTATGCGGGCGGGATTTACGGTCATCTTTTGAATCGCGCTGGACCAATCCAGGTGGCCGGGCCTGATCAGTTTCGTGACTACCAGCCCCAAGGCCGTTTCCAAACCGATGACGCCAAAGGGCGCCTGGTCCAACTCCTGCATTTTCTTTTCTTTGGCGTGCGGGGCGTGGTCGGTGGCAATTACGTCGATTGTGCCGTCGGCCAATCCGGCAATCACGGCCTCGACGTGTTCGCTGCCCCGCAAGGGCGGATTCATCTTGAAATTCGAATCGAAGGAGCGGAGACATTCGTCGTTAAGGGTGAAATGATGCGGCGTGGCCTCGGTAGTTACGTGCACTCCGCGGCGCTTGGCGCGGCGCACGACATCGACGCTGCCGGCGGTGGAAACGTGCATGAGGTGGAATCGCCCCCCGGTGGCCTCGGCCAATGCGATGTCGCGGCTGGCCATAACGTCCTCGGCCGCGGCAGGCATGCCCGATAGACCCAGGATCAGCGAAGTCAGTCCCTCGTGCATCACGCCGTGCTCGGTCAGTTCGCGGATTTCAGAGTGATTTAGCACGGGTTTGTCGAACATCAGGCAGTACTCGAAGGCCCGGCGCATGAGTTCGGGATTGTAGATTGGAGAGCCGTCATCGGAGAAGGCCACAGCCCCGGCCTTTACCAATTGCCCGATTTCGGCCAGTTCCTTGCCTTCCCGGCCCTTGCTCACACAGGCCACGACAAAGACGTTGCAGTTGTCGGCCTGGGCGGCCTGGTGGCGGATGAAATCGACCACGCCCTGGCTGTCGATGGTGGGCTCGGTGTTGGGCATGCAGGCGATCGAGGTAAAACCGCCGGCCAGGGCGGCGGCAGTACCGCTCTCGATGGTCTCGTCTTCTTCCTGGCCCGGCTCGCGAAGGTGGACGTGCATGTCGATCAGTCCCGGGCACACGATCTTGCCCGAGGCGTCGATTATCGTCTGCTCTCCGCCCGGCTGCACGTCGAATGCGGCGATGCGGCCGTCCACGACAAGAAGATTCGCAATGCGGTCTATCTTTTGAGAGGGATCGATGATGCGCCCGTTTTGGATCAGTAAACTAGGCATAATATCGGTTAGTGGAGAGTTTTCAGTTTACAGTTTACGGTTTTGCATTCAGCAATCAGCAATCAGCATTCAGCCCTTGCCCCTGTTCCCCAGCAACAACCACAGCACGGCCATTCTCACGGCCACGCCGTTGGTGACTTGTTCGAGGATGGCCGATTGAGTGCCGTCGGCCACGTCGGGGGTGACTTCAACGCCGCGGTTGATCGGGCCGGGGGCAAGGATCAGGATATCGGCTTTCGCCTTGGCCAAACGCTCGCGGTTCATGGCATACAGATGAGCGTATTCGCGGACCGAGGGAAACGGCCGGGTATACTGCCGCTCGAATTGAATCCTTAGCAGGTTCAACACGTCCACCCTGGGAAGGATTGCATCCAGGCTGTAGGAATATTCCACGCCCAACTCGGCCCAGCGCGGCGAGACCAAGGTGGAAGGCCCGCACACGATCACATGGGCCCCGAGTTTTTTCAGTCCCCAGATATTCGATCTGGCGGTGCGGCTGTGGGCGATATCGCCCACCAAAGCCACGGTCAGGCCCTCGATCTTTCCCCTGCGCTGGCCGATGGTCATGATGTCCAGCAGGCCTTGGGTGGGATGTTCGTGTGCGCCGTCTCCGGCGTTAATCACCGCGCAGCGAAGATTTTGGGCCAACAACTGGGGGGTGCCGGGCGTTCGGTGCCGAACTATCACCGCATCCACACCCATGGCCTCGATATTTTTCGCGGTGTCGATAAAAGTCTCGCCCTTGGACAGGCTGCTGGTGGATGCGGAAAAATCCACCATGTCGGCCCCAAGCCGCCTGCCGGCCAGCGAAAAACTGGTCCGCGTGCGCGTGGAATTCTCGAAAAACAAGGTCACGCACGTTTTTCCGGCCAGCAGGGGCAGGCGTTTTTGCTCCTGGGCCGCAATATGCTTGAAAACAGCCGCTTTTTCCAGGATCAGCAGAATTTCCTGGGCCGAAAGCTCTTCCAGCCCCAGCAAATGCCGCCGGGTCCACCAGTTGGGGACCGGCCCAAGTTCGATTTTCTCGGTTCCCATGAGTACCAGCCCATTATTGAAAATGTTGTTCCCGCTGATTCTACCAAGCAGCCGAAATGCTGCAAGCACTGGGAATATGATATAATCCTGGGAGATTAGAGCCTATCTTAAAACAAATGCGTCATTCTGAGCGGAGCGAAGAATCTAGGTGGAGAAATATGGGAAATATTGGCAAAATATCAAATCCGGAGAGATCCTTCGCTCCGCTCAGGATGACATTCAGGATTAGTTTTTAATGCATGAAACCGCTTGCGGTTTCGCAAACACAAGTTATGAATTCAAAATCTCCTGAATCAGTGAAAATCCTGCTGCTGGCCGAAAGGGCGGAAAATATCCGGCTCTGGACCGAAATGCTCAGCCCAATATCGGCCAGTATTTGGCTCGATTCCGCCTCCATCCCGGCGGATCAGCAGCCCGAGGTTGTAGTCACCGATGGCACCCCAGTCTTGGAGGGGGACGGCGGCGTGATCCGCATCGGCAGCGACGCCCCGGCCGACGTGAATTTGCCCGCCGATACAAATGCCCGCGAATTGCAATTGGCCTGCCGCCTGCTGGCCGAGATCGTGCGTCTACGGCGGAGGGAACGGGCGATCACCGCAGTGGGGCACCGCTTGTATGCCGATGCCTTTACCGATCCTTTGACCGGTTTGTCCAACCGCCGGGCATGGGATAAAACGCTCCGCGAACGCCTGAAAGCGGTAACCGATTCCCGTTGGCTTTGCCTGGCCATATTCGACCTGGATCATTTCAAGCAGATAAACGACGCCTTTGGCCATGCGGCCGGCGACGAAGTCCTGAAATCGGTGGCACGGGTCATTTGCGAGCGTCTGCGACAGGACGACTTTGTCGCCCGCATCGGCGGCGATGAATTCGGCCTGCTGATTTGGGTCTCCGATCTGGCCATTGCCCCGGCCGTAGTCGAACGAGTGCGCACGGCATTGCCCGAACAATTAGCCGCGTCGGGCGTCCACCAGGTAACGGCCAGCGCCGGTCTTTCCGGAGTCGGTTGCTCAACTCTCACCAAAAATCCAAGCGAGCTTTTCGCCCAAGCCGACGATGCCCTGCGCCGTGCAAAACAGGAAGGACGCGATAGGACGGTTGGGTAAAGGATGAGGGATAAGGGATGAAAGATAAGAGATTAGGGGTGGGCAGTTTACTGCCCACTTGATTAGATAGTTTTCGCGAACGCTCGAGCGATTTTATTGGCAAGAGTGCATCAACGGCACACGGAGTGTGCCTGCTACGTTGAACTCGCCCGCCAGCGGGCGTTGAACAACTCCACGATTGAAAACAACATGCCCAAGTTCAGCACTCCATAAAACGCCAGGTATCCGAAGAATACCGTCCAATTGGCCGAGACGGGCGTTTCCGAGAAGTGCAAGGGTAAACTGAACGCGGCGGCAAAGGGACTGGTAAAGGTGAATTTGCCGACCCAAAATGTGAAGTCGGAATCGGGAAATTTCAGCCGTGCAAAGCTTTCCACGGCCAAGGGCGCGGCATACAACAATATAATCACGATATAAGCCGTCATCATTGCCGTCGTGGTCTTGCGCATCAGCACCGAACAGAACATGGCCAAGATCGTGGTCGTCAGGCAGCTCATAACCACCACTGCCATGTAGCCCAGCATGGAGAACGTGTCGCGCCAATATGTTCCCGGCGGCAGGACCCATGCCAACAGCAGCGGCCAGGCCACAAAGGCCGTAAGCACCAGCGAAACCCGCAGGCTGGAGAGCATCTTGCCCCATAGAATTTCCCAGGGTGAAAGGGTGGTCGTCAGCAGTAGTTCCAGGGTCTGCCGTTCCCGTTCGCTGGTGATGCTGCCGGCCGCGAACACCGGTCCGACCAGCACGTTGAACAATAATACGTAACAAGCATACCAGGGAATCCATACCGGCCAGATAAAACAGCAGACGGCCATAAGCGGCAGGGCCAGGAACATGCTCAATTGGATCACCAGGCGCAACATGAGCGTGCCCTGGCCGAACAACTCGCTCCGCATTTCCTTATCGTAAACCGGATTAAGATCGTCCTTCATTACCCCGGTCCGCTTGGGCGGGGCGAACAGTTTGTCGGGAAACTGGTTGCTGCGGATGATCATCCCCACCGCGGTCTTCTGTTCCACGTCGGGATCGACGACGTCTTTGGCCCCGGCCCCGACGTCGGGCGGGTGCAGCAGGCGCCGGCTGGTCTTGTAAAACAACATCCCGCAAACCGCTATGCAACCGGCGGGAAAAAACACAGTCAAAAGCATCAAGCGAAACGCGCCCGCTTCCTGGAAAAGGCGGTAAACCAGCACGCCCAAAATTACCATCGGCAGAATAATCAAGTACGAAACCACCAAGGCCGCCAGGGTCCGAGTGAAATAACTGCTGGCCGTCAGGCAGATCATTCCGAAGGTAATCACCGACATGGCCATGGCCAGGTACGTGGCCATGACCTCGTAGGGCGATACTCCGCCCAGGGGCAGACAAAGCATCACTATCGGCAGCGAAGCGATGACCAAAACGGCCAAATGGCACAAGGCGGCCGCCAGTTTGCCGGTCACAATGGCCTGCGGGCGCATGGGGCTGGCCAGCAGCATTTCGTACGTCTGCCGCTCTTTTTCGCCGGTGATCGAACCGGCAGCGAAACTGGGCACCATCAGCGACATCAGCACGTATTGGCCCAGGAAGAACCAGTTGACCAACTGCCGGGCTTCTTCGGGACTTTGGGTCAAGTCCAGGCGCTGATCCCTGGGCCAGGCAAAGAAAACCACAGCGCCCAGCAGGGCCACGTATACAAACAACAACACGAAGGCCCGCTTCATCCGCAGATTGACCAACAGTTCGCGTTGTAGTACGGGATTTTCGAGAATGTACATTTAAAGGATGAAGGATGAAAGATGAAACCAATCTTATTGCAAATTGTAAATTGCAAATTGCAAATTTTAAATTGAACGAGAATTAAAAGAATTCTTTCATGTATCGAAGGTTATCATTTCCCTTTGTGCAATTTGCAATTTGCAATTGTTCGATTTGCAATGAAAAACATACTATTATTTCCCTTGTATCGCGTCGCTCTCGCCGCTGGCTCGCGGATAAACGAGTTTATGCTACCGCCCCCTTTGTGACCATCATAAAAACATCTTCCAGTGAGGGTTCTTTGTCGGCGAATGAGTGCATGCGCACACCTGCCGCCACCAACTTTTCCAACAAAGCGGCCACATGCTGGTCGTCGGCGGCCAATTCCACGGTGGCGGTGTGATTTTCGATCTGCACGTCGCGGGTCTCCGGCATGTTGCGGATGATCGAAATGCCAGTATCCATGTTCGTCAAAAAATGTATCTTCACTATCCGGTTGCGGCGGATGTGCTTATAGACATCCTCCATGGGGCCGGACATCAGCAATCGTCCCCGCTCGATAATCCCGATCGAAGTGCAGCAGTCGGCCAGTTCGGTAAGGATGTGGCTGGAGATGAGGATGGTTTTACCCATCTGACGGAGTTCCTTGAACAGGGCCTTGATTTCGATCCTCGCCCGGGGATCCAGGCCGCTTGTGGGCTCGTCCAGAATGAGCACGGGCGGATCGTGCACCAGGGTTTTGGCCAGGCAAAGCCGCTGTTTCATGCCGCGGGAAAGGCTGTTCACGTACGACTCGCGCTTTACGCTTAAGTCGAGCAGATCGAGCACGTCGCCGATGACCTGCTTGCGCCGCGCGCGGGGAATTTGGTAGGCCAGGGCGAAAAAATCCAAAAATTCCCACACCCGCATGCCGTCGTAAACGCCGAAGTTATCGGGCATATAGCCGATGCTGCGGCGCACGCCCATGGGATCCTTGCTCACCCGATGCCCGTTTACGATCCCATCGCCGGCTGTGGCCTTAAGCAACGTGGAAAGAAAGCGGATGGTGGTGCTTTTGCCCGCTCCGTTGGGCCCGATAAATCCGAACATCTCCCCGGGCTGAATCTTCAAATTCAGGCAATTGACCGCAACCAGTTCGCCGTAATGTTTGCTGAAGTTAATTAGCTCTATCATTTGACTAGTCAGGGATTAAGGGGATTGGGAATTAGGGATTCGGGATTGGGATTTAAAAAAACTTCAAAAAAATGCTTGGGATTTTGCAACTATCATTTCATAAAGTGGGCAGTAAACTGCCCACCCCTTATTCACAAATTATCGGCCGTATTGGCATCCGGACGAGGCGGATCGTCCAAAACGTAATTTAGGTGGGCCAGCACCAGCGCGGCATGACGCGATTGCGGGGCGGCGGGCCTGATATTCAAACCGGGCAAAGCCACGTCCATCCAGGCCAGCAACTTGATCTCGCCGGGGTGCATGTTTTGCAGTTTTTCCGCAAGGTCCATCAATTGCCGAAGGTTCAATTCGCCCTTTAATGCGGCGGGGTCCTTTGCCGCGGTCAAGGGCGACTGATCCCGCTCGTCCGGCCACAGGCGCCCGCCGGATTGCGTGGACGAGCGATTGACCCAGGCCACGGTCCTTACAGCGCCGGGCTCGAGTTTGCCCACCCAGGCCACTTGCAAATTGCCGGACTCGAGTTTCTTGATTAATCCGACTCCTTGTAAACTAAGTCGGGTTTTATTGGCAATCTCCAACCCGCCGCTTATGTTTTGCACCAAAGCAAGTTTGCCGCCCAGGTCGAACATCTCCTCGCTGTGCATCAGAGCGGTGGAATTTGAGGGCACGGGCAGCCCTTCCAGATTCGCCTGGTCCGAGCGTGTATAACGCAGGTTGCGCGGTTGCTGGCCGGGGGTTCTTGCAAAAAATTTCTCGTCCGAAACCGACGGAAACGGCAGCACCACCGCCCCGCCGTCATCGAAAGTGAAATCATAGGGCGTCGACAGCGAGGTGTACAAGGCGTTGTACCGGGTAAGATGCCCGCGCAGGTGCGAGCCCTGGATCTCCAACACGGCGATTTCAGTCCGCGCACGCACGAAGCCGATATCCAATTGCGCTAATTTGATGACCAGGACGGTGGAGATGATTGCCACGATGGGCGCGGCGATCCATGCCCATTCTACGCGGTCAAAGGTATGAAAAACGCTCCAATTGAAGGGCACCAGCACGATCAAATAAACGAACAAAAACAAGAATATAAACGTGCGATCAGGAATTTCGACCTGCGCGGCCTTAAGCAGCGATTCGCGTGCCGCGGCGGCGATGGGACTGAAGTCGTTCCAAGCGGCAATGCCGGGCCCGGGAGGCGGCGGCGGACCAAAATTCGATAAATCGGCATCCGGCTGATTCCATGGATTGCCGCCGGCGGTAATTGGCGGTTCGATGTCCTTGGTCAAGTCGGAACAGTAATTTTCCCATTTCAAGCCGGCATCGCGGGTAAAAAAGCGAAGATTCGTGATCCGCGCGGCGTCCAGTCGTTCGTGGCCATCGGCCCATTGAACTCTTAATTTCGCTTCCTGGTCGCGGATAAAGCGGCGCGGCGGCCGATTGAGCAGGAAGGCGTTGAAGAATTCATCCACGCCGGGCCAATTGGCGAATTCCCTATCGCCCAGCCTGAAGGCCGAGGCCACGATCCGCCCCCTGCCCACTCGGCGTTCGACCAGCAGATTGCCCGACTTGGGCACGAATTCGGCCTGGGGATCCTTTTGCAATTGGATGCCGGACCAAGGTCTTACCGGCGCCAGCTTGCGGATATTCTTGCCCGAGAAGGCGTTGATTTCGGCCAATTCGTCGGTCCCGATTTTCATTTCGCCCGAGGCCGTAGCCGGCAAATACGGTTCCAAAAAACTCCCTTTTAACCCGTCCAGCGTGTCCGGCCCGCTTAGGATCAGTTGTCCGCCCCAATTGAGCCAATCCAAAAAGGCCTGCTGCACGACCGGGTCTAAAGCCGCCGGCGCGGCGTCGTCCCACAACACATAGGCAATGCTGGTCCAGAGCAGCGGATGAGCAGGCAACTGCGCGTGCCGATCGCTGCGGATCTGAGTAATCCGGTAAAACGGGTCAACCCGGTTATCGATGTCCTTGGTACTAAATGGTTTTACCGAGTAAAGATTATTAAGAAAACCATATTGCTCCGGCACTCGGGCCAAGACGATGAAATGATATTGATAAGAAGGCATGTTTTGCACGGGCGATTCCAACTCCAGAGCCGTGCCGCCGCCCCTGGAAGCGTTCAGTTGGCAGGAAATAAACGCCTTGGGGGTGTTGGGCGGAACATACAACACCGAATCGAATATCTTGGCCTGACCCTTGGGCAGGGCCGCCTGTCTGGCCGTGGTCAAGTTATAGGGAGTGGCCGGCAGGGCAATCCGTTGGCCCTTGACATCGTTGGCCGCGATTTCCATTTCGCCCATGAAATCGTAGTCGTTGGCCCTGACATTTTCCCATGAGACGCCGGTCCAATGCCCCACCTTGCATAATCTTCCGGCCGATTCCCTGTCGTTTAATTCCTCGGCGCTTAAATCTCCGGGAGTCGATTTCACCTTGTCCGATTTCCCCCCGTCCGATGTTCCGCCGGCGGGCTGGGTAACCAGGCGCTTGGCCTCGAAAGGATCTTTGGGTTTTTCTTTTTTCTGGGCTAACTCTTTTTCCGCATCTTCCAGTGTTTTAGGCGGGGACTTGCGACAACCGCTGCAACCCGACATTCCGGTTGCAAACACAAGGATAATCGCTAACCACACAAGCGCACGAAGCGTGCGCCAATGTCTTCGTTCTCCGCGTTTATAAACTCCCCCAATAGAAGCCATTGATTGCCATTTCTCCTATATATGAGTTTAGCCGTTTGCCGCAAAGGAGGAAAGATGGGGGGGAAACGAGTGGGCGGCGGACGCCGTCGGCCAAAGTCAGCCGCTTTGCGTGGCCGGGTGGCATTTCCTCCCGACACATGTTCACGGCGGGCTCGGCAGGAATGGACGCGGCACAGGGCAAAGTCGTTGGCCTAATAGCAATTATCAATAATGATAGCGACAGGCCAAAATGCGAACACAGTTTTCAGTAACTTGATAAACTAGACGATGCTCTTGATCGATTCGCTTGGACCAGCAACCTGCCAATTCGTGCTTCAACGGTTCAGGTTTGCCTTTTCCGACGAACGGATCTCGTTGAGTTTCTTGCACCAGTTCCAGAATGCGCAAAGCCTTCTTACGGTCCTGGCGAACCCAATACGTCAGATCATCGACGGCCGAAGGATCAAATTCCAGCTTGCGTACGGGCTTCATCTAGGGAAATTCCCTGCTGCCGCTGTTTTGCCGCCAAGAGCCGACTCTTCATGGCTTCACTTTTCAAGAGATAAGCGGTTTCCTTTTCCGATTCAATCTCGCGCCACAATTCGATGGGCACGATCACGCTCACGGGCCGGCCCTCGGCATCGGTAACGTATTGAATCTCGTCTGGGGATTCCATGTCACACCTGAAAAAATGGCTTCTAATCGGTATTTATTATAACACAATATTTAATATTAAACAACACCTGCCTAGATCGCCAATTAATATACACGTTTTTGTGAATTGGGTATGGCGTCTTCAAAACAACCAGGAGGTAATGAGTGGGTAGTCCATCGCCCACTTTCCACTCATTATTCTCCGGCGTGCTGTTCGGCGAATTCGATGGCCTTGAGCAGGCCCTTGGCTTTATTGAGGGTTTCGTTCCATTCGTTCTCGGGCACGCTGTCGGCCACTATGCCGGCCCCGGCTTGGATGTATGCGATGTTGTCGTGGATCACTACCGTTCTCAAGGCGATGCAAGTATCCATATTGCCGTTGAAATCGACGTAACCCACGGCGCCGGCGTACGGACCCCGGCGATGCGGCTCTATTTCGTCGATGATTTCCATGGCCCGAACCTTGGGCGCGCCCGACACTGTCCCGGCCGGCAAACACACCTGCAGGGCGTCGAATGCGCTTTTATCCGCCGCCAGAGTGCCGCTGACGTTCGAGGTAATGTGCATCACGTGGCTGTAGCGTTCGATGGTCATAACGTCGGAGACTTGCACCGAGCGGTACTGCGACACGCGGCCCACGTCGTTGCGCCCCAAATCGACGAGCATCACGTGTTCCGCTCTTTCTTTGGGATCGGCGAGCAATTCCTCGGCCAGGCGGGCGTCTTCTTCTTCGCTCTCCCCGCGGCGCCGGGTTCCGGCCAACGGACGGACCGTTACCTCGCGATCGACCACCCGCACCATGACCTCCGGCGAACTGCCCACCAACGTCACGCTGGGCGTGCGCAAATAAAACATGAACGGGCTTGGATTGATGACCCGCAGGGCACGGTATATTTCAAAGGGATGGACGTGGATCGGCACCTTAAGCCGCTGGCTGGGTACAACCTGGAAAATATCGCCGGCGCGGATGTATTCCACGCATTTTCGCACTGCGTTTTCAAAATTTTCCTGCGTGAAATTCGATTCGTATGCAATGTTCACCGGGCCTGAAACGCGAATATCCACCGGTTTCAGGTCGCAAGGCCGCACGGAGAGTTCGTCGACCAGGCGGTCGATGCGCAGGCAGGCTTCTTGATAGGCCTTGGCCAGATCGACTCCCGGCTTATCCACCCTGGCCATCGCCACAACGTCGATGCTTTTTGTGACGTTGTCGAAGACCACCATCTGATCGTAAAAGGCGAAGGCCAGATCGGGAACCTGCCGATCATCCGGGGGAACATGGGGCAAATGTTCATTGTAACGCACGGTGTCGTAACCGGCGTATCCGACCGCTCCGCTATAAAAGGGCGGCAATTCGGGCAGATGCACCGCGCGAATCGCCTCCACCCGGCTGCGCAGCTCCTCCAACGGATTTGCGCATTCAAACTGTTTGGTAACCAGCGTGGGAGATCCACCCGCTGAAATGCCCGTATAGGCGTTCGTGGTTACACGGTTGCCATAGGCCTCGATTTCGAAGAACGGTTCGGTGGCCAAAAAGCTGTACCGGCCCACTTTCTCGCCGCCTACGACGCTCTCCAGCAAGCAAGCGCAGCGGCCGGCGTCGAGTTTGTGAAAGGCGGACACTGGCGTCAGGGCGTCGCTCAGCAATCGGCGATAGACGGGCACCAATTGCACACCCTGGGAATGCTGTTTAAACGCCTCAAAGTCCGGATAATACTGGCAAAATGAAGATTTCATATATGTATATATTCGAACTCTTGGATTACCGGTTCCCACGCAAAGCGCAGGAACCAGATTACGCGGAAATGGGCACTAGACCATATATATTATGTTTTACTCACACGATGATAGCTTACCAGCCCTGTTTATTTCCGGCAACCGGCTTATCCAGATCGCTTAAACCGCGGCAACCACTGATTTTCTCTCGCCTTGACACGGGGGGGGCTGCTGATAAAATCCATGTAGGGTGTGTGAAACACACCAAAATATAATAAAGGGCGGTGCGTTTCACGCACCCTACCGGCTATATTGGTTTTTCGTGCGGAAGTTGGCTGCCATGTCCATGCTTGTCGTGGGCATGTTCAAACATAGGGCGCGTAACGATGAAATGTCAACAATGCGACAAGCCGGCGACGTTCCACATCACCGAACTGACCGGCGGCAAGCCCCAGGAATTGCATCTTTGCGAAGATCACGCCCGGCAGTACCTGACATCCTCGGCCGGCGAGCCATCGGCCACGGGAAGCATGGCCGCCATGTTGGCGCACCAGATGGCCGTGGGCCAAACCGCCGAAGAGTTGGCGCACTTGGATCAGCAGGCCTGTCCTGTCTGCGGCATTACCTTTTACGAATTCCGCAGCCAAGGACGCCTGGGATGCCCCCACGATTACGTCTGTTTTCAGACCCAACTCGAGCCGCTAATCGTGAACATCCACGGCGAGTCGGCGCACGTGGGCAAGCACCCCCGGCGCCCGGCCGCCGGCAGCGAAAAACGCACCCAACTGATCCGACTGCGCCGCGCACTGAAAGAGGCCATCGATGATGAAAACTACGAATTGGCCTCCAAACTCCGCGACGATATCCGCCGCACCGAAAAAGAACAAGCGTAAAAAAAAGTTTTAAGTTATAAGTTATCGGATGACAGTTTAACTACACAAGTTGGGGCAGCAGTTTAACTGCTGCCCCAACATAAAAGCCCCGGGGGCACCATGCGAAGCATGGTCGCTCCGGGAGGAATTTTCTCGAAAGTAACGGGCGAAAAGAAGTGGAATTGAATGATTTGACTCAAAGCACCGGAGAGTGGTTGCGCGGCGATGGACCGGAGTCGGATATCGTCATCAGCAGCCGCGTGCGCCTGGCGCGGAACCTGGCCGACTACCCATTCATGAACCGCGCCACTCCGCAAGATCGGCTGAATATCGAAAAGATGCTGCACGACCGGATCTTCGAAGTCGTCGCGCAAAACGAAATCTTGTATTTCGACATGCAGGGCCTGGAAAAAATCGACCGCCAGTTCCTTGTGGAACGGCATCTTGTCAGCCGCGAACATGCCGAAGGACAAGGTGCCCGGGCCGTGGTCATCGACGCCCGTGAAAAATACAGCCTCATGATAAACGAGGAAGACCATCTCCGCATGCAGGTCATGCAAAGCGGCCTGAACTTGCAGAACGTTTGGGAACAGATCAACTGCCTGGACGACCTGATCGAGGAAAAAGTGACATACGCCTTCCATGATCGCCTGGGCTATCTCACCGCTTGCCCCACCAACGTCGGCACTGGCTTGCGCGTCAGCGTGATGCTGCACCTGCCGGCCCTTGTCATCACCCGGCAAATCGAAAAGGTCTTCCGCAGCCTGCAAAAAATCAGCCTGGCGGTGCGCGGCTTGTACGGCGAAGGCTCGCAGGCCATGGGCGATTTCTACCAGATCTCGAACCAGATCACGCTGGGCCGGTCCGAAACCGATCTGATCCAGCAGGTGGGCGACATCGTGCCGGTGATTATCGACTACGAACGCCAGGCCCGCGAGTTTTTGATCAAGGAAAGCCACGAAAACCTGCACGACCGCGTGAGCCGCGCATTCGGCATCCTGCGCACGGCCCAGACCATCAGTTCCGAGGAAACCATGCACCTACTCTCCAGCGTGCGAATGGGCGTGAACCTGGGCCTGATCCGCGACGTGGGCATCCCGGCCGTGAACGAACTCTTCCTCCGCACCCAACCCGCCCATCTGCAAAAGCTCACCGGCGGGGAACTCGACTCGGCCGACCGCAACATCGAGCGCGCCCGCTATCTCCGCCGCTACCTGAATAAGGAAGACGGCAACAAGGGGCCGGAGGCGAATTAGGGAATAGTGGGCAGTGGACTGTGGGCAAGTGGACGGTGATATTTTCGTTTAGCCGCGACCCGGAGGGGAGCGTGCAGTGGACAGTGGTCAGTGTAGTTTAGCCCCGGATCTCGCTCCGGGAGTAATTCATTAATCTCCGGCCAAGCATCTTTTCCCTAGCCCAGGCGTTTACGCCTGCGGATTTGAATCGGCAATAATTTTTTCCTTTTCTCTAGCCCAGGCATTTATGCCTGTGGTCAATTGCGGCCCCATCATTAACTTTTTCTTTAGCCCCGTTTACGGGGCGCGATTGGCCGCATAACGCACGACCCTAAAGGGTCTGCACGAAAAAGGAAATAATGGACGGTCATTCCCGATCCGCAGGCGTAAACGCCTGGGCTAGAGAAAAGGGAACACATAACGTTATCCGATTCGTTTGCCGGAAATAAAAAACGGGCCGGCCCAATAGACGACCCATTATTGTGCAGATTATTTCAAGGATTATTATCCGCCCCGCTTCCGCCGCCAAAAAAAGCCCAGCGTAAGAGCACCCATGCCGAGCATCATAAAGGTCGCCGGTTCGGGCACCGGCTGCCAGAGAATGGCATGACTACGATTTGCACTATCAATTGCATAACCTGCTATATTGCCTTGGGCATCAATCGATAAGGCATAAGACTGATTAAATGTGGCAGGCAGGAACTGGTTAAGATCAATAGCACTTTCCGCTGCTCCGCTCCAAAGAAGAGCGTGACTAATTCCACTCGTAGCCAATCCATAACCAGTACCCACTTGTTGAGCGCCATTCGTGCTCACCGATATAGAACTAGTAAAGCCGCTCGGATTCAAATCCACAACTCTTTCCGCAGATCCGTTCCAAAGGAGAGCGTGAAAATTATTGCCAGTTTTTGATCCACTCCCACTACCTACTTGTTGTGAGCCGTTCGTACCATAAGCGACAGATGAAGTAAAGCCATTGGGATTCAGATCAACGGCACTTTCTGCGGAACCGCTCCAAACAATAGCATGATAATTGTTGCTAGTGTTTGCGCCCCAACCGGCATAACCTACTTGTTGAGTGCCGTTTATGTCACGAGCAGTAGAAAAATCATATCCACTAGGGTGCAGGTCTACCACGCTCGATGCCGAACCACTCCACAGGAGGGCATGAAAGGAATTGTTCGTGGTTGATCCATAACCCCAACCCACCTGCTGCGTGTCACTATTGTAAATAGCGATCGAGTAATCAAAGCCGCTTGGGTTAAGATCCACAACGCTTGCAGCGGAGCCGCTCCAAAGAAGAGCATGATAATTGCCGCCAGTGATTGATCCTTTTCCATAACCCACTTGCTGCGCATCGCTAATGC
>JBEKZY010000073.1:0-22137 GCA_049509395.1 Thermoguttaceae bacterium
CAATCTTCGGTTATTATAAGATCGTAACTTACGCGCACGATTTCTTTTAGCTTGCGCGGGATATGATCGCGCTTGGAAAGCCAAAGATACCAGCTTCGCTGGTGCTTCATGATGCTGACTTCAATACCTTCGCACTCTTCATCTCCAACCTTTTCGTCCGGCAGACTTTTCACGCCGTCGATATATTGTTGAAGCGGGTCGGTATATCCGTGGAAGGTGCTGAGATCAAGAATGGTGATACCCCCAATATACATTACTTCGTGAGCGATGGAATGCGAGGCCAACGGGGCCGGGTGCTTCATATAAGAAGTGAGACGTTTTTGCTTATCGGCCTCGGTGTCCTCGTCGCCAAACATTTGGGGGCGTCCCTCGGGCCAGTAAATCCATAGCGTATTGCCGTCGCCAACGAGTATTCCATCTCTCTCCGGAGTGGAAGATTGCGCTTCTACGCGAAAGTAGTTCGGTTTTTTCAGCCATGCTTTATATGTGAACTCTTGCGAATCGTTTTTCCCTTCGAACTTAGAACGACTGACGAAAGAAAGAGAATCGGCCTTGTGCAGCGCCTCGATCATTTGATTATAGAGCGCATGCGCGGCAGGCTCGTCCTGAAAGGGCGCGGCGGCGGTCTTCGATTCCGTTGGGGGCGATCCCGCAGCCGATATCTTTGATTCCGCGGTGGCAGTCGTCGATTCCGTTGCGGTTTTCGATTCCTTAGCCTTTTTTGCCGCGTCCTTTTTCCCCGCTTGCTTTTCAGAACAGCCGGCAATTAGGCAGATGAAACCAATCGCTAGACCGATCGCTATGGTTGCGACAAGCCGCTTTTTCCTGCAAAGTCGATAAGCAGCCATGTTTCCTCGCTTATACGGTGGAACTGTTGGCGCAAAACCTATATTCCGGTAGCTAACAGCCAGAGTTCAACTGTTTGACATCATAACAGTTTTTTGAGATGTTACCACTTCAGCCCGAATTTCGCGCCGGTCGATTTTCCCAATCCGCCTGTCAGCGGCAGTTCTTTTTCCGGTTTTTTGGGCTTTGACGGCCCGGCCGCCGCCTCGGCTGCCTCTTGCTCGGCTTTTTCCTTTTCTTTTTTGGTCGGCTCGGGCTGGGAAAGGGCCTTTATCGAGAGGCTTATCCGCTGGGCGTTTTGATCGACCGAAAGCACCATCACCTCGACTTCTTGGCCTTCCTTTACCACGTCGGTGGTGCGGAACACGCGTTTGTGCGAGAGTTGCGAAATGTGGATCAGTCCTTCGATGCCCGGCTCCAATTCAACGAAGGCGCCGAAGTCCATGATCTTCACTACCTTGCCCTTGACTATCGAATTGGGCGGGAATTTTTGAGACGCCTGGGTCCAAGGATTTTCCAGCATATCGCGATAGGCAAAGCTGATTTTGCCGGTTTCCGGGTTGATCTTTTCGATGCGCACACGGATTTGCTGGCCCTCGGCGACGACCTCGCTGGGGTGATTTACCCGGCCCCACGCCAGTTGGCTGACGTGTAGCAGGCCATCCACGCCGCCGATGTCGACAAACGCCCCGAAAGCCATCAACTTGCGCACAATGCCGTCGTGGATCTGGCCCGGCTTGAGCGACTCGAGCAGTTTTTGCTTGGCTTCGGCCTTTTCGCGCTCCAAAATCGCGCGGCGGCTTAAGACCAGGTTGCGCCGCTCGGGATTGGCCTCGGTCACCAGGCAGAGAAAGTGCTGGCCCACGAATTCCGACAAATCCTCGACGCGATACATGGTTACCTGGCTGATGGGAATAAAGCCGCGAATGTGGTTTACTTCGCATTCCAGCCCGCCGTTGTTGTGTCCGGTTACCTGGACGTCGACCGTGGCGCCTTCCCTCAGGTCCGACCAGTCTTCGACGTGTACCGCCGTGCCGGGCAAAGCCAATTCATAAAGGCCGTCCTCGGAATTGAAGCGCTGCACGATTACATCGACCATGCCGCCGATGACCGGCGGGTCGATGAATTGCTGCAAAGAGAGCACGCCTTGCTCGCGGCTGCCAAGTTCCACGAAAACGTCATCTTTGCGCACCACTACGATGCGGGCTGTATGTTTTGAGTCGGGTTCCAATTGCTCCTCGATCATCGCTGAATCACCGGCCGCCAGCAACTGGTCGAGCGATGCCCCGCCCATGGCTGTCTCGAATTCGGCTTCCTGGTCGGGGGCAAGGCGCTGGTGGATGTTCGGCGGAGGGAAACTGCCGGGCGAGGCGGGCATGGCGTTGGTGGGGAGAGTGGGGAGCGGAGCGGGCTCGTCCAGCATTTCGCTTAGCACCGATTGGGGTACGAATACCCGCGGTTCGGCTTTGGTTTCTGTCTCTGAAGTCCCCTCTCCCTCCGGGAGAGGGCTAGGGTGAGGGCTCGTTTTATCTTTTAATGTTCGCTCTTGTGGTACATCGGTGTCAGGAGTTTCAGATGTTTTTTTATCGGCATCGGTCTCGACAACCGGCTCCCAATCACGCCGCCGCCGGGCCCGATAGGCCGCAGGATCGCGCTCGGAACCGATTAGAATCCGCCGCCGGGACGATTTTTCCCGCTCATTGTTTTCCTCGACTGTGTGATCGGGCGGGTTCTCTGCGGTCTGGGAAGGCAACGTTTGCCCAGTCGAGTTTTCAGTTGTCCGGGCTTGTTCTTTAGGATCGGTCGGTGTCAAAGCCATGGTCCCTTTATTTACCGAATGATTATGTGTACTTGCAGGGTGCGCGGAACGCATCCAATTTTAATCCATATTATTCGGTGCATCTCATGCACCCTATTTTGTTGCATTTAATGCACCGGGTTTTTCTCTCATTCCCAATATATTACCGGGGGCGGCATATCGATTTCCGCCACAATTGGAAGATAAACTATTCTAACAAACATAGGTTCGAAATTCCACAGAGTCGAAGCGAGAAGTCTTATTTTGATAGAGATTATTGGGCTCGACTGATGGTCGGGCTTTATGAAGGAAGGCCGCCATTATTTGGGCAGAAAATCTTGGACGATGGTTAACTCGCGAATCTGCCGGCTGTCGGGCTCGAAAACGCGGATTTTGACTTGGATCCCCCTGAGTGGCACAGGATAGGGCGGGGATGTGATTTTTTCGCCTTCGTCGTCGATAACCCCGTTGCCGTCATCGTCAAATCCGTTGGTCCCGCGGCCGGGCGGATACGTTGCCGTGGATAATCCTGGCAAGCCCGTGTTTTCATAGTGCGTCGACCAGGTGTCGTACACCCGGGGCGCAAAAATGGGCGGTGTTTTATTATCAATAAAATAATCTCCCAATAAGTATGCATAATATCCATTAGCAGGGGCGGTTGATAGACAATATCCGCGATGATAGAACATCTCGCCGGATACATAAGGAGCATCATTTGCTATTTCGGGCGGATAGTGTTTAATCTCTTGCACTTTGGTTGGATTAGTAGGGTCGATCGGCCGCATTTCATATCCCAGATCGACATATTGTCCCAGGGCCGGCTCCCAGGCCTTGACGTCAAAGCTGATCACGTTGGTGAGTATTATGTCATCGGCGATGCGAACAGTAGGAGGCCCTTGAACAAGGTTTATATATGGGTCCGGAATGCGATGGCTTGGATCGTTTGTCCAAAAATCCAAGGGATTAGTCAAGGTCAGGTTAAAGTACCCGGGATCAAAGTATTGATTAGGATAGTTTGCATTTAAAGGCGGGGAATTAGGAATAGACGGGGGTATTGGAGGATTCAAAAGATTCCAGGTCGCCGATTCGCGCAAGGTGGGCAAACCCAATAAACCCCATCTCCGCTCGTCAAAGGGAAAAACATCGGTGGGATGGGCATAACGGCATTCACGCCGCGTCAGGTCGGACAAAGTGTTGGGAACGACTACTCCGTTTTGTACCCGTACCGAAATGTCGTTACTTGCATAAAATCCATTAGCCGCTTCGGGAGCACCGGGAAAGGTTGACCCGGGTGAGATCAATAATTGTCGGCGATACAAGGTCCGGCCGCGAATGAACCATGCCACCTCTGCAATGTCGGACTGCGTAGCTATAACTTGTTGTATTTCATATTTACCAGTAATCGGATTGGGACCGTAAATTGCTTTATTGCCCACGAATGGTCTGCCCGTGGAGCGGGTGGTGAACATAAGCATGTCGTCATAATCGCCCACCGTGGCGTCTGTTTGGCCGTTGTCAGTGTTGACCGGCCGTAATGATGAGTTTATCGGGTTTGGATTGGAATCCCAATTGTAGGGCGAATTATAAACGGCTCCCTGTATGTATTCTTGCGGCGGAACCGGTCCTTCGATGTATTCGAAATAACCTTCGCCGTCATCCGGATTGCGCGGCGGAAGCATTTTTACGGTAACGCCTTTAAGATCCATTTGCAGTCGGGCGGCGGCCGAATTCAATCTTTCCGAGGCTTCTAAAAACGAACGGGAATCGGTAATGCTTTGCCCCAAAGAACCGAACATCTGAACCACGGCCCCCATCAATAACAACGTTATGGCCGTGGCCACAAGAATCTCGACCAGCGTATATCCGGCATAAGGGCCGGGCAATTTATTGCCCGGTTTATATGGATGAGGGCTGAGGAATAAGGGACGAGGGCTGAAGGATGAGGGATGAAGTGCGGTTTCGTGTCGCTTACTGCCCACTTTTGTCGACAATTTGCAATTTGCACTTGCTCGCCCTGAACCCTGAACCCTGAACCCTGAACCCTTGGATGGCACAGGCCGGTAGATTAACGATCTGGTCATGGCAATAATACTCTTCTCGTCCCTCGCCCTTTCGGCAGGCCGGCCCGGTCGCCCATATTATCTATTCGACCTTGAAACGCGGGAAAAGTCAATGGTTTAGGTGGATAGAGTCTTGGTTTGGGATTTGTGTGTGTTTTACACGAATCATGTACACTGTTTATTTTACACCCGGTGAATACAACATGACTAATGCGATCTTAGCCCCGCGCTTTATTTCCGCGCTCTAATGCCTGGACCTTAAAGTCCTCATGGTTTATCAAATAGGGCGGTTCTGACTTGCAGAGCCCCGGCCCCCCTCAAGCAGTGGGGGATGCGCCGGGAGTTTTACAAGAAAATGTCCCCGGCGCGTGAACCTTTCGGCGGCAATATGGGAATCATGGGTACGGTGAACGCACACGCAGACGACGAACGGGAAATGATCGACCGTGCCAAGGCTGGCGAGAGAATTGCCTTCGAGCAGCTCGTGGGGCAGCACGCAGTACCCCTGTGGCGCTGTGCGATGACTCTTGGCAAGGATAGCCATTGGGCCGAGGATCTTGTGCAAGAGACGCTGGTCAAAGCGTGGCGATCCTTAGCGCGTTTCGATGGTCGTTGCCGATTCTCCACCTGGCTATACGGCATTCTCCGGCACCGGTACTTGAAAGGACAGAGAGGCCATAAGGCCGTGGGGCTTTCCGCATCAGATGTCCTAGGCCAAAAGCAATGCACTACGCTGTCGCCCGATCAATCCGCCGAGGTGTCCGAAGATGCGAAGCGCGTTCGCCGAGCGGTGACGAGCCTGCCGGAAGAGCATCGCCTGGTAGTCGAACTTCGTTTCTTTGCGGGTGCGACGTTGGAAGAGATTGCAGCGGCCCTGGACTGCCCATTGGGTACGGTAAAATCGCGATTGCATAACGCGCTGGAAAAACTGCGGCAAATGAATCTTGCGGTGAACCTTTTTGCCACCTCGAGGGAAACAAAGGAGAGCAAAAGCCTATCCAAAAACTCCCCTCTCCCTCCGGAAGAGGGCTAGGGTGAGGGCGGAATTGCCTATAGTTATTATATTTTAATTCGTTTATTGGTGTTAACAGTTTTGATAGGCTCTAAGCCATGAATGATCTCCATCACCCCTGCGAACATTGGGCCGAGCCAATCAGCCTGGCGGCCGCCGGTTGCCTATCGCCCGACGAACAGCAAGAAGTTCGCCGGCATATCGAGACGTGTTCCGATTGCCGCGAGCGTTTCCGGCAACTGACGGAATTGTGCGGCGCGCTTACTGAATTGCGGTTGCCGGCAGTCGGCGCGGAAGCGGCCATAGTCAAGCAAGTGATGTCGGCCGTCGCGTACGGTTGCGAAAGTTCACAGCGAATCCGTCATTCTGAGCGCAGCGAAGAATCTGACGCGGAATCGCCCTCCAATGAGATTCTTAGATGCGCTCAGAATGACAGCGTTCTCACTCGGGCGGAGATCATTCATCCCACACTACTTACCCAATCGCTAACCAAATGGAGGTGGATTATGCGTCATCCGGCTTCTCTCGCTACGGCTGCGGCCATTTTCGTTCTCGCCATTACAGGAGTCGCCTTGTGGTTCCACGCAGGCGGCACGACGCCCGCCTTCGCCGAGTTCATGCAGCCGATCCTGGAAGCAAAGAGCGCTACGTTCAAGGCCACATTCGAGCGTGATGGCAAGCAAGTTGCGACTGCTAATTGCATGGTGTTGGCTCCCAATCGGGACCGAATGGAACTAAAGCAACTGGGCCAGCCCATGGAGATACAGATTGCCGATACCAGCAAAGGCGTGGGCGTAATGATCGACTCGGCTAGGAAAACCGTGGTCATCAATAAGGTGGTAGGCCTCCCCCGCGAGATAGCATCCATGAACCTACTGGAAGAGATGCGGTCGCTGGTTCTCGATGTAAGAAAGCCGGATGTTAAGCGAGAATCGCTGGGGGAGAAGGAAGTCGATGGACGTCGAGTCGTCGGATGGCGTGTCAGTGGCCCCGGTCTCCATGAGCCGGGGGGAACGGTCACTATTTGGGGCGATCCGCAGACGGGTTTGCCGATTCGCATCGAATCTTACTCTGCGTTGGACGGCGTGAAAAGCACACTGAGCGACTTCGCGTTTAATGTTGACCTGGACGAGTCGCTGTTCAGCATCGAGCCCCCGACCGGCTACACCGTGCAAACCGTGGAGGTCGATGCCTCACAGCCTACGGAAAAGGATTTGATCACTCTGCTCTGCGAATACGGCACGCTAATGAATAACGCCTTCCCAGAAGCGCTCGACATGGATCGCCTACTGCCCACGCTACAGGTGAGGATCAGTATCGCGACCACGATCCCCGGCAATGAGCGGCCCAGCGACGAGGTCTTGCACAAGATTGCCATGGCCCGGACGGAAGAGGACGTCGGGAAGATCATCGAAGCCGAGAGGCGGAAGAACGAGAAGAAAGAGCAGGCTGAGCTACTACGACTGATGAGGAATGGCAAATTTGACAAGATACGGGAGATGGGCGACGCGGCGAAGAACGCGAGGCAGAAAGCCATGAAGGCCTTCACTGCGAAGTGGACGGACGTTTATATGATAATTACGCGAGGTCTTGGATTTGTCGTAGAACTGCCACGGGAAGCCGACGCGCACTACGCGGGCAAAGGCGTTTCGCTTGGCGCGGCCGACACGCCTATCTTCTGGTACAAACCCAAGGACAGCAAGAAATACCGGGTGATTTACGCCGATCTCTCCGTCCGCGACGCCGACACGCCGCCTAACGTGCCAGACGCGCAGCCGGCGCCCGCCCAGCCGAGTCCGAAAGAATAGTCCATCGGCCGCAGTACAAATTCAGCCTTAAGTTTTTCGTTTTCTGGGTTCATTCGTTTCGCTTCGACCCTTGTCCCTTGTCCCCAGCCAAGCGAGCCAAAGGCGTTCGGGAGTGCGTTTGATACGGGTAAACCAGGGTTCTTCTTCAGGATGCAAGGGGCGGACAAGGATGCACATTACACCTGCCCAGCGCCCCGCCAGCACGTCGGCAAAGACCTGATCGCCAATCATGGCAGTGTGCGCAGGTTGAAATCCCATCTTGGCCATGGCCCTGCGCACTCCGAAAGGAAACGGTTTTAAGGCATTGGCCACAAATGGCAGGCCCAGTTTATCGGCGAATTGCTCAATGCGATGGTTCCGGCCGTTGGAAACGATGCAACAGCCAATTCCGCCTGCCTTTAAGGCGGCCAGCCATTGGCCCGTCTCCGGCCGGACGTCGGTCTCGCGATAACGTTTCAAAGTACAATCAAGATCGAGCAAAACTCCGTCAATTCCCAGCTCCCGAAACCGATCCACAGTCAGTTCCAAAATGCTTTCCACGCGAAGGTGTGGGGTTATTAAATGGAACATCGTATAGATATGAGGAAAGGGTTCATGGGAGAAAAGCCAGTATGCATTATTTGCTTAAAAAGGATACGATGCAATTGCATTTTAATGCGAATTACAACCCTTTATGGTGGTTCACTTAATAAAGGTTTTTGCCATTATTAAACAGGTTTATATGATAGGGCGAATATAGAGTTGACTATCTTTGGAAAGATTAGTACAATTCCTTCGATTTTATGGCGATAATTCGGAGACCCAACACATGAATAAAACAGAATCGGGCGGAGTTTTCAACGATATCACTCAGTGCATCGGCAATACGCCTTTGGTTAAGTTTAACCGCATTGCGGAAGGATGTGTTGCCACAGTTGTGGGAAAAATGGAAAACATGAATCCGCTTTGGAGCGTCAAAGATCGCATTGCCCGAGCGATGATCGACGCCGCCGAACGGGATGGACTGATCAACAAGAACACGGTGATAATCGAGCCGACAAGCGGAAATACGGGGATTGGTTTGGCGTATGTTTGCGCCTCCAGGGGATACAAGCTCGTGGTTACCATGCCGGAAAGCATGAGCATCGAGCGCCGCCGGATGCTGAAGGCATTGGGCGCGGAATTATTGCTTACGCCCGCCGCCGAAGGAATGCCCGGCGCAGTCGCCAGGGCCGAAGAATTAGTGGCTAAAAACCCCAATTATTACATGCCGCAGCAGTTCAAAAACCCGGCGAATCCGGAAATTCACCGCAAAACCACGGCCGAGGAAATCTGGCGCGATACAAACGGCGCCGTGGATATTGTAGTCGTAGGCGTGGGTACGGGAGGCACGATTACCGGAGTGGGCGAGGCCCTGAAAGCCCGGAAACCGTCGGTTAAAATGGTCGCCGTGGAACCGGTTGCCAGTCCGGTTATTACCCAGCGGCTTGCCGGCGAGAATCTTAAGCCCGGCAAACATACGATCCAAGGCATCGGCGCGGGCTTTATTCCCGACGTGCTCAATCTGGATATCATTGACGACGTTGTTCAAGTGCAGGATGAGGATGCTTTTGACACCAGCCGGCGCTTGGCCAAGCTGGAAGGTTTGATGTGCGGCATCAGTTGCGGGGCGGCGGCTTGGGCGGCCCTGGAGTTGGGGCGGCGCCAGGAAAATCGCGGCAAACTGATTGTAGCCATCCTTCCCGATCTGGGCGAACGATATCTATCGACTAAATTGTTCCCGGAATGAGAGGCACAGGGCGGGCGTTTCCTCGTCCCCACGCTCCGGCCTCCGGACTAAAGCCTGTAAAAAAGATCAAGCGGCCCTTCTCGTTGGAGACGGGCCGCTTGTTTTATGATAAAGGAGTTTGCTCGGACTCGGATCGGGATATTAGTCCGAGCCACTCGCTTATACATCCATAGTTATTTGCAGCAAGCCGGGGTGCAGCAAGCCGGGGCGCAGCAAGCCTTTTCGCAGCAGCAGGGCGCCGGGCAGCAAGAGCACGGACGGCATGAACGGCAGCAACGGACTTTACAGCAACGCTCGTGGCAGCAGCATGCCTTTTCGCAGCATCCACCGCAGGCGGGGGTGCAGCAAGCGGGGGCGCAGCAAGCCTTTTCGCAGCAAGCCGGGGCGCAGCAAGCCTTTTCGCAGCAGCAGGGCGCCGGGCAGCAAGACCGCGGACGGCAGCTACGAACTCGGCAGCAGCGCTCTCTGCAGCAGCAATTTCCGCAGCAAGCGGGGGCGGCGCAGCAAGCGGGGGCGCAGGGGGCTGGAGCGCAGCATGCCTTTTCGCAGCATGCCGGGGCGCAGCAAGCCTTTTCGCAGCAGCAGGGCGCCGGGCAGCAAGACCGCGGACGGCAACTACGAACTCGGCAGCAACGCTCACGGCAGCAACGCTCTTTGCAGCAGCAAGAATTCTCGCAGCATCCACCACAAGCGGGGGCGCAGCAAGCCTTTTCGCAGCAGCAGGGTGCTGGGCAGCAGCTTACTGGACGGCATGAACGGCAGCAACGGACTCTGCAGCAGCGCTCTTGGCAGCAGCATGCATTTCCGCAGCAAGCCGGTGCTGCGCAACAAGCCTTTTCGCAGCATGCCGGGGCACAACAATCGCCAAGTAGAGAGGCGCTCGAGTTGGAGACGCCGATGGCAACAATAACCGCTGCCATTACCAGCGCCGGCAACAAAATTCGACGGTACATGGGGGTACTCCTTGTTAGGAAAAACCTTGTGGGATACTAACGCAAAATAGCGTAGTTAGGGGGTTTAGGTCCAATCTAGGTTCTGCTATCGTCCCACCAAGGTCTCATTCCTTAACCAGACAACCCATTTCCGCCAAAACTTTTCCTTACGCCATTCCATCCGAATCGTATCTCACAGATGTAACATCTAAACCGAAGGAAACGGACTTAACGCCCTTAAGGGCTGGGAGATACGGGGCTTTTGCCGGTTTTTTTTGAATAGTGTGAAAAATATCGTTTTAACGGAATTCGCTCCTCTGGTTTGGCCTTTTGTAAACGAAAACTAGGATCCCCTCAAAGCTTTAATGAATAATTCATTTCCCCATGTTGGATTGTCTAGCCCCGATAACCTATTGTTTTTTAACGGGAATTAATACGTGCATACCGCGGAAGTTGCAAAACAACCGCTGAATATTCCTATTTTCTCAAAAGGGGCTTGGCAGGGGGGCAGTTTACATGAAGACACGAAGGGAGTGGGCTATGGAACTTATGTATTCAACCTTGGGCGGAGATCCTGATCTCAGCGACCTGGTTACATTGTTTGTCGAGGAGATGCCCAATCGAGTGGCAAATATCCTCGACTTGCTTGACCGCAGCGAGTGGGAAGAATTGCGGCGCGCGGCTCATCAGATTAAAGGTGCGGCCGGCAGTTATGGATTTGGGGCCATTTCGCCTTGCGCAGGCAAACTTGAATACGCCATCCGCGATCAGGAGCCAGAAGAAAACATCCGCCAGGCCGTCGATGACCTGGTAAGCATGTGCAATCGCGCCCGCGCAGGAACGCCGTCCCAGGCGTAATTGGACATTCCGCACTCACCGCAACCCAAACCCCCGCTGTCTTCACTGGGGGCTAAAGTTTCACATACCCTAGTGCGGCCTTTGATCGTAACTAAACTTAATGCAAATTGTAAATCGCAAATTTTAAATTAACATATACGAAATACTTTTGTATATGTCAGCTTAATCTTTTACCTTTGTTCAATTTGCAATTTGAAATTTGCAATTGTTCAATTTGCAATATAAAACATGCGCGCAAAAAGCGCTCAAGCCTCAAACAAAGACTCTAAATCGCGTGAGGGGCCGGGCCCATCGATTCCGCCGCTAGTTTCAGCGCCACAAGATAGGGCACCGGTTCGCTGCCCAGGGCGTTTAAGACTGTTCCGCCGGCGGTAAAGCAATATGTGATCCAGTCTTCCTTGCCGTATTTTTCCAAGGCCGTGCCGCCTTCGCCGCCGCCCACGTAGACCTTGATTCCCGCGTCTTTCATCCGCTTCAGTTGGGCCACGAATTTTTTCGTGCCTTCCTCGAATCGCGGATCCTCGAACATCCCGAACACGCCGTTATGGAAGACCACGGCCGGCGGCTTGTCGTTTTTGTGTGCTGCGATAAACTCGCCGACCTTCTTTTCGTAAGCCGCGCTCGAGGCCGGTCCCACGTCGAACTGCTGGTTGCCCGGCCCCACCGTCTCCGACACTCGACCGTCTTGCAGCACAAAATCCACCGGCATGACGAATTCCATCCCCTTTTTCCGGCCGTCGGAAACCATCTTTTTCGCCTGCTCGATCCGCTCGCGGGGAATGAAATAAGGTTTGTCCTTGTGCGCCGGGTCCTCGGACAATCCCAGGTTGAACTCCTTGCCGTCGAGTTCCGCGGCCGCCTTTTTCAGGGCCATGGCCAGCGATCCAGCCGTGATTACCGTGCGAATCTTGCCCCGCGCGATCATGGCCTCAAGGTCGTCCAGCTTGTCGATTTTCAGCCCGCTGAAAATGACCATCTGCGCGGCCAGGCAATCGCTAAGCGGGCCGGTGAACTGCTCGGCCTCGTACTTGCCCAGTGCTACCATTTCCATCGCCGCCGGCACAACCACGCTCGATGCATCCAAACTGCCGGCCGAAAACGCCTCGTGTATGTAAATCTTGGCCACCTTGGCGGCGAACTCGTTGGCCAGTTTTGCCAATTTGTCGGCCAGCTTGGGCAGATCGTCCGCCTTGGCCTTCCACAGCACCCGCTCCACGTCGTACTTCCGCGTGTTTTGCAGGACGATGATGTCGCCGGGCTGGCTTTGAGCGATCGCCTTCGCCGCCTCGTCCTTGATGGTCGTCGTGGCCGGATCGAGCCAATCTTCGATAAACGCGACTTTGCAGCCCATGATCTCGCCGATTCGGGCGGCCACTTTGCTAAGCGATTTTTCCGGCTCCCGCCCGATATGCCCAAAGATCACGGTCTTCCAGCCCTTGTCGCGGCAGAATTGCAGAGTCTCTTTCATCGACCGCAGCCGAATATCGCCCTCGCCCACCTTGGCCCCCGGCTTTGCGTCCACGTCGCCGCGGATCAATACAGCCGTTCCGCTAGGCAGTTTGCCCAAACATTCCATCCGCGGAATGCCCTTCATATACTGTTCCAAACTCAACTTCGGGCAGCCCGGATCGGCCCCCAAAAGTTTACGGCACCAGGAAACCATTGCATTAGCAGTAACTGACATGGGAATTCTCCATTTTTATTGTTAATAATTTTTTGAGTATTTATATTGGTTCCCTCTCCCTCCGGGAGAGGGCTAGGGTGAGGGCGTGCGCTAGACCCATTATTTTTTATACCGAACCCGACAGGATAGCAAAAACCATGTCAATGACCAGGGGGTGGGATAAAGGGTTCAGGGTTCAGAATTCAGGGATCGGACTTCAGTGGTCAGGATTCGGGGTTCGGATATTTTATGAGTTTATGGATTTCATTTCCTTTTAAACGATATCCGTGGGCCCGGAGGTGGTTTTGGAGGTTGTTTTTTTGCAGGCGTAAGGATTTACGAATTTTAACTTGCAGGCGGCGAGAGATGCGTTTGAATTGGATATCGAATAGAAAGTGGCGGACTTGTTGGACAAGTTCCGGGGATTAGCCCAGGTAGATGGAACGGCGGACACCGTTTTCAAAATAGCGGAGCGAGAAATACGGACCGAGACGAATATTGCCGTGTTTGCGCCAGGAGGCGATGATCGAGCCTTGGCGGGCAATAAGTGCCGATTTGGCAAGGATTTGCGATTTTATTTTTTCAAACATGGGAGGATTTTTTTGGGGTCAGAATCGCGATTTTTCCACGTTCGACGGGTGGGTCAAACATTTTTCTCCACAAAGAACACAAAGAATTTACGGTTGAGGGAAGGGGGTTTCGGGAGCGGGCGATTGGATAGGGGCCAGGTTGGTGGGGATGACGATGGGATTATCTATATTTAGGGGCGGGGGGAGTTGGGGTTTACCGGCGGCGAGGCGTTGTTGGAGTTCTTTGATGCGGAGGAGGAAATAACCGAAGCGGAGCTTTGAATCCAAGAGGCGGAGATGGCGGTCGATCATTTCAGGACGGTTATGGGTGATATGGAGGACGGCCTCGATTTGGACGTATTCGCGTTTGATGTCGAGCTGTTCGAGGATTTCGAGCCAGAGGAGATGGGTGATGGTGATGCCGAGGGATTTTTCCAGGCCATCGGAGGCGTTGACTACGAATTGCTCGTAAATGGGCTGGATGAGTTGGGCAATGGCCTGGCGGACTTCGGGCGGGACGACTTCAAGATCGACGCCATCGGGGGCCCAGATTGGGACGTTTTGAGGGTAGGGTTGGGGTGAATGGCGATTTTGTTTTTTGCATTTGACCGTAAGAGATTTGCCATTTGATTGGTGAGTTCTATTAAACTGGTGCATTTCATGCACCGTACGGGTCTTATCATGCCCGCTGCGTTGTTTGCGCACAGAGGTAGACATCGTGTATCCTCCAAGTCACGGTTTTTGCCAAAATATTTTTCTAGATCAACGTAGCAGAATGGAGTTGGGATTTCCAGCGGAAAATTTGGCCACCGGCAGAAGACAAGATGGAGGGGACAGATGACGAAAATTTTAATTGGTGGGCCGTGGGCAATAGATGGTGGGCATGGTAGAATCGGTGAACATGCACTGCTGGACAGGACAGCAGTTGCACCCGGGAAGTCCCATAAAGATAACGTGGCATGCCTTGGCTGGGTCACTGGCCTGGATGGAACCCCTCCAGAAGAATTTATAATAATTATGGTATTTCCAATTTTTCAAAATATTTTCCTGCTTGTGATTTGATTCCATGATGTTAAGCCACTTACTTTTAGGGAAGCGTGAAATGAAAAAGTTGCTTACATCTTTGATGGGACTGGGGGTGCTGTGGTCTCTGGTTGTAGGAAATGCTTGGGGCCAACTTCCTTCCAATGACGATCTCACTCGCCTTTTTAAGGATACAGGCCGTCCAGTATCCTACACTGAACTTGCAAAAGGCAATCCAATGGATCTTGCCGTGGGGCAGAACTTCTATTTTGTTTTGATCCAATCTGCCAATCAGAACCAGGAAGATTGCGTGATAGTTATAGACAAAAAAACAGGATCGCCGAAAACTACCTGGTATTTGGGCAGGAACGGCGCCTGCGCCGCAACTCTTGAAGGAAACACTCTTTGGATTTTGAGCCGGAACAAGGCAAAGTTTCTCCGCTGCTACGATCTGCAAGGCGTGTTGACTAAAACAATAGCGGCAGATAATATCCCCTCCGGGAAAATCTATGGTCTTGCCCTGGCAGGAGAAAAACTGTATTTCGTGGTCCACAACGACAATGGCGACAAATCTGCTGTGGTTGAAATGGATCGACAGATGCAGGCGTGCAGAACAATTCGGGAGATTTCAGGCTGGTTGCCCAGCCTGACGTGGCACCGTGGAAAACTGTGGGGATGGTACAGTGAAAAACCCCCAATCCTGAAAAATGTTTTCGCCCAATTGGCTCACTGGCTTACAAGATGGTACAGTGAAAAAACCGGATTTATAACCCTGAAAAACGTTTTCGACCTATCCCTTAGATCTTTTACAGCATGGTATAGCGACAGACCTGAACGCATGTGTAATGGAGAGTGGTTGTTCTCCCTGGACCCAGCCCATGCCGAATCATTCCGGCTATGGAGAGATTTTTCTGTATCTTTTCCTTTGATAGGCTTGGATAGCGATGAGAGAATCCTTTACGGATTGGTGCGGAGGAAAAACGGTTTTCAGATTGTTCCTTTTGGGGTTTGGGAGTCGCCGGGGCTTTTGATTAGAGCGCCAATAACTCGCCAGGTCACATTTGGAGAAAGATTTAAAGAAGACTCGGGAAACAGCTTCAATCTGACCTTTTTCCTGGCCCAGCCTGAAAACAAGCCGTTTCAAAAGGTGGAGCAAGTCCAATGGCGGGTGTGCCCCACTAAAATTCTGGAGGATCGCTGGGGTAATCATTGGGCACAGATCGAACTGAAAGAAATCAAGGATCAAGAGGTCAGCGTCAGTTTTGTCAACACCAGTTGGACAGTGCAGTTTCAGGAGGATTTATCTCAAAAGTTCGATCCCAAAAAAGTACCTTCCGAGATCCTTCGCGATTACACGCGAGAGACCTTCTGTTTTGATTGTTCTTCAGAACGCGTCCAGGTACTGGCCCGAAAATTACCGGAGGCTTCCACATGGCGAAACAAAATTATCGGGGTGGAAAATTTGATGAACCATAATCTTAAGTGTGATGGCCCATCGGGGCCGTGGGTCAAGGCGAGTGAGATCCTCGAAAAGGGAGTGGGGCGCTGTTATGGCCATACCGTTGTTTTCTGCGCGTTGGGACGTGCCGCCGGATTACCAATTCGGGCAATCGGCGGAATAGGGATCGGACAAGATCAAGACAATGAATTTGCCCCGGGAACAGATTTAAGCTGTCACACATGGAATCAGGTCTTTATTCCCGGACAGGGCTGGGTGGATTTTGATGCGATAGCTGATTATTATGACCTCGAAGCGCGGTATCCTCTTCAATCCGCAGGATGGCATAGAGGAGATCTTTGGGTTACGTTTAGCGGGGATTATGACAAGGCAGACAACGAAAAAGTTTTTACTGAACGGGATTGGTTCGAGAGCATAAATATATCGAGCCCCGACCCGGCCAGGAAAGTCTCTGTCCAGAATTCCACAATTATTCGCGTCAAAACAGTGGATGGGACGCCAACTCTATTTGGACAGTAAGAAGGTTTTTGGTATCTCCTTCGAGGGTAGCGGTGTTCTTGTTAGTGGCTACATCCCCAGGTGCCAGTGCCCGACTTGTCAAGCAGTGTGTTTTTACTCATTACATACTCAAAAAAAACAATTTCCCCATTCTCTAATCTCACTCCCCTAGCCCCTAGTCCCTAGCCTAATCCCTCATCCGCGGGTGGCCAATTCTTGACCTGGAAATCCACGCTCCAATCTGCTACGCTCATCGCTCCTTGCCATTAGAGTTTTTTTAAAGAGAGGAAAATTTAATTAAACAAATCCCCAAATGTGGAAAAATCACAATTTGGTGACCAAAATATGAATCCTCAAACGTGGAAAAATCGCAATTTGTTCCCCAACTCCAATCGACGCGGAGCGTCGGAAAAGTGTGTTCCCACGCCGGAGCATGGTAACAAGGAAAAATCTTTTAAAGAATATCAGGCACCGATAAATTGCGGCAGATTATTTGCGCCAGTTTGTTGCTGATTTCAACGTGTCGGGGGATTGCTTCTATATGTCCTGTTGCCGGATTAGTCCACAATGAATGTGATCTGCCCTCGCGTTTGAGACAGCACCCATAGCGCCGCAGATGTTTTAGGAGTGCGTTGCGTTTCACGAAACGGTAATGTTTATAGGTTGTGTGATGGCATCGACCGGAATACCGCGAAGGCCTTCTTCACGGCGTTCTTCCAAGATCAAGGAAATAGCGTCTGCCAGATTTTGAAGACACTCTTCTTTGGTCTTGCCTTGCCCATTAGCGCCGGGAATTTCCGGACAATATGCAATATACCAATCTTCATCACGCTCGATTACGGCGGTAAATTCGTTGTGCATAAATTTTATCCCCATAGAGATTAAATTTTCCTGAACTATATTGTAATTGATTTATCAGATTATGTCCATATAGCCGTGACCGATGGCCGCGGTTTTACAGAGACGCCGAAGCGTCTGAACAATGTGTTCCCAGGCGGAGCCTGGGAACAAGACAACGCGCTCGCCGATGGCTCGCGGCTAAACGAAAAAATCCTGAATCCTGAACCCCGAACCCTGAACCCTTTTTTATGAGATCCTTCGCTGCGCTCAGGATGACATTAGTGCGGCGCAGGCGTGATACCGATGGGCGATAAACATAGGATGGGAATCAATAGCGCGAGCCAGCCGATTGCGCGGCGGAGCGGATTTAGCGGCTCGGCGTCGTCGTCGGTCATGGGCGGGTGGTCGATGCCCAGCAGGATAATGACCACCAGCATTACTACCCAGCCGTATTGTTCGGTGTAGAGCACGAAAAGCATCGCCAAGATGAGCAGGCCGCGTGCCAGGGTATGAGCGCCGCGGTCCAGCAGGGCGTAGGCCACGTGTCCGCCGTCGAGTTGGCTGATGGGCAGCATGTTCAAGCCGGTGACGAACATTCCCACCCAGCCGGCCATGAGATACGGATTGAACTGGTTCAGATCGAGGTACATCGGCGTGGGATATTCGGGCCGGAGGTGGGCTATTAAGAGTTGGAAGATCAAGGGGTTGTGGAAGCGGAAGCCTGAGCCTAAGGCCGGTGCGGCGGGTAGTTGCCAAATGCCGATCAAAGTGATAGGCAACGCCAGGGCCAGGCCGGAGAGCGGGCCGGTTATGCCCAGGTCGAACATCTGCCGCCGATTGGCGTGCGAGCCTTCCATGCTGATCACCGCGCCCATGGTGCCGAAAGGAAGTATGGGCACAGGAATGAACATGGGCAAGCTGGCCGGGATGCCGTAGCGCAGGGCCATGAAAAAATGGCCCATCTCGTGGATCAGCAATATCGACATTACGGCCAACATGTAGGTCAGGCCCTGAGACCAATTCAGTTCCAACATGCCCAGCGATTCGCGGAGTGCCCCGCCCCAGGAGCCTTGCGGGGCATTTTGCCAAAAGGCCCAAAACGCCCGGTCGAGGTTGTCCAAGTGGGCGTAGGGCCACCAATTGGAACCGGCGGTGCCGTTTTTCCGCCTGGATGTGGCGCTGGCTGAGCCAGTGGCACTCGCACTGGCCAAGTCAGTAGCATGGGCGGCACTGGCAGAGCCAGAGGCACTCGCCGATTGCAATAGTGGTTTATCCACGCATGACTCCTTTTAATATACAAATTAAGCAACCATTTACGAGCTTTTTCGTCAACGATTACAAGATTATTTTTCCGTACTAATTTCTTTCGAGGCGATTTCTTTTATGCGGATATTTTTGAAGTAGACGTGCAGGGGTTCTTGCCTGTCGCCCACGGCATGAACTTGCAGGGCGATGAAACCTTTGGGGGTCATGGAATCTTTAATTTCCGCGGCGGGCGTGCCGTTCAGCCAGGTCTTGATGGAATCGCCGACGGCCTCGATGCGTAGATGGTTCCACTCGTTCGGTTTGCTGATCTTCGCGCCTTGCTCGGTGAATTTTTTATTATCGCCGCCCAACGAGCCGGGGTAGAGCCACAGGCGCCGGCCTTCGTCGTAGATGCCGGCAGTCCACCAGCGGGCTTTTTTACCGTCCATGTCGATTTCGCATTGATAGCCGTGCACGCGCCCGGCGGCGATTTTAATCTCCTTGTCGCCCGATTTGACCGTCGTCGGCTCGTCGAAACACTCGCTGCGGAACTGTACGCCTGAGTTCAGCTCCGGATCGACTTTATAGTCGAGTTCAAGAATGAAATCGCCATAATTCTTTTCGGTGCAAAGGAAACTGTTTGATGTTTTGGGAACGGTGGAGCCGACAATCATGCCGTCTTCGACCGCGTATTTGGCCTTGCCGCCGCGCTGTATCCAGCCGTTGAGTGTTTTGCCATCGAAGAGCGGGACAAAGCCTTCGGCCGTATCATTAATCAGAACAGTGTCAACGCGGAGAGGATGAATGGTGTCAATCTGGGCGACGCCATTGGTCTTGTCGTCGGCAAAAAGCACGGCGACGACAACATACGGAAGGATAATCATCGCGAGAACGGACATTCTACGAGGTTTCATGTTTCATTCCCCTAAAAAGTAAAATTGGCGTGGAGTGATCAATTTCTAAACCAATTATATTCGTTCAAACGGCACACGGCGTGTGCCTGCTACACTTAATACGCACGGCACACGGCGTGCACCTGCCACATTTCTGAACAGTCTATGGGAGTTAAGGCCGCAAGGCAAGTCGAAATTGTGGGGGAAAGGGCGTTGGATATTGTGTTTATGATATTAAATTTAAGCCCACGGGTTGTAACCCGTGGGCTTGGATGACGTTCGAGACATGAATTGCCGCTGCCTTGCCGAAAACCGTCCTTTGAGATAAACTTTCTTTTTGACCTATGAATCCATTACCTGGCACGGCGATTAGTCGCGGCCAAAGCGCGACCAATGGTCGCGGCTTTACAAAAAGAACATAACTTATATGAGCGATCCATATTTTCAGGGGCTTTTTGCGGAGCGGATCGGCGGCAGCGGCTACGGCAAAGGCGGCGATATTTACAAGTTCGAGAAGATCAAGCGGGCCAAGCGCAAGGCCCGGGCCGATCATCCAGAGCGGAAACTGATCGATTTTGGCATTGGCGAAAACGACGAGATGGCCCCCGAATCGGTCCGCCGCGTAATGGCCAATGAGATCAACCAGCCACGGAATCGCGGATATGCCGACAACGGCATCGCCGAGTTCAAAGAGGCGGCAGCGCGGATGATGGCCAGGGAGTTTGATGTCCGGCTCGATCCGGTCACGGAAATCAACCATTGCATAGGCACGAAAACGGCGTTGGCCATGCTGCCGGCGGCGTTTATCAATCCGGGCGACGTGACGCTGATGACCGTGCCCGGTTATCCGGTGGCGGGCACGCACACGAAGTATTACGGGGGCGAGGTTTATCGGCTGCCGCTGCGGGCGGAAAACTACTTTCTGCCCGACTTGGATTCGATTCCCGCGGATATTCGCGCCAAGGCGAAACTGCTGGTGCTGAATTATCCCAACAGCCCGACGGGCAAGGTGGCAACGCGTGAATTTTACGCGAAAGTGGTGGAATTTGCCTTGGCGAACCAGATCGTGGTAGTCCAGGATGCGGCTCATTTGATGCTGAGTTACGAAGCCCGGCCGCTAAGCTTTTTGGAAGTGCCCGGAGCTAGGGACGTGGGCGTTGAAGTACATTCGCTGTCGAAGGGCTGGAACATGATCGGCTGGCGCTTGGGCTGGGTGTGCGGGCACGAGCGGCTGGTGCGGGCATTTGCCGACGTGAAGGACAACTGCGACTCGGGCCAGTTTATCGCGATTCAGAGGGCGGCCATTGCGGCCCTTGACGATGCGGAGATTCCCCGCCGCACTCGGGAAAAGTATCAACGGCGGCTTAAGAAACTGGTCGATGCCCTGCGGCGTTGCGGTATAAAGTGCCAAATGCCCGGAGGAACGTATTTCCTGTATGTGCCCTGTCCTAAGGGCGTATCGGGCGGACCGGCGTTTGCCACGGCCGAGGAGTGCAGTCAATATTTGATCACAGAACATTCGATTTGCACTGTGCCGTGGGACGATGCCGGGGCGTTTTTAAGGCTTTCCGTAACTTATGAAGCCGAGGGCGAAGCAGGCGAAGACGCCTTAATGGCCGAAACGGAAGAGCGGCTAAAAAAACTTCGACTGGTATTCTAAAACCCAAGCTCGCCTAAATAAAAAACACACGCTCGCCGATGGCTCGCGGCTAAACGATTCTGACATGCACATGATTAGCGTGGGCATGGCACCCATTATTAACCATTCTCCCTCATCCCAACCCGCCCTCACCCTAACCCTCTCCCAGAGGGAGAGGGGACTTGAATTCAATTGACCGCATGCTGTTGTGAACGTATAATCACAATAGAGGTGAAATATGAGCGAAGAGAAGCTGGATACGCAGATTCGCCGGGAGCAGATAGCCCAGGCGGCGTTGGAATTGGTGGCCAGCCAGGGGTTGCGGCGGCTGAGCGTGGCGGCGGTGGCCAGGCGGGTTGGACTGGTGCCATCGGGCATTTATCGGCATTTTCATAGCAAGACCGAAATCTTGCATGCCGTGCTGGACCGGATCAGACAGCGATTGACGGATAACGTCCAAGCCGCATGCCAGGAGCACTGCGATCCGCTGGAGTGCCTGCATGATGTATTAATGAGGCACATCCGCTTTATTCGGGAAGGCCGGGCGATTCCGCGAATAATCTTTTCCGACGACTTTCACGGCGGGCATCCCGAACTGAAAGAAAAAGTGCTCAGCATTTTTGGCCAATACTCAGGACAACTGGCCGATATTGTCCGTCGCGGACAGGAGCAAGGCACGGTACGAGGCGATCTTGATCCGGCCACGGTGGCCATGATGGTTTTTGGCATTGTCTTGCCGGCGGGAATCCTCTGGCATCTGACCGAGGGCGGATTCGACGTGACACGACATGCCGCGCGGGCATGGGAGATGGTTTGCAGCGCAATCGTTCCTGCTGATGAGAAGCAGCGATTATAGACATGATGTGAATTCGTATTCACTAAGTAAAGCATCAATGAACATGAAACTGAAATTTCTAATACTTGTTTTGTTATTGGCTACGGCAGGCGGCAGCGTGTACTGGTTCGAAACCAGTCACAAGGCTGATACATCGTCTGGGATTAGCGTATCGGGCAACATCGAGGCGACCATTGCCGATGTGAGTTTCAAAATAGCCGGCCGGGTAGTCGAGCGGCCGGTGGATGAAGGATACATGGTCAAAAAAGGCGACCTGGTGGCCTTGCTGGACGATTCTGATCTGAAATGCGACGTGGCGATGCGTGCGGCCGATCTGCAGACCGTCCAGGCCGCATTGGCCGAACTGGAGGCCGGAAGCCGAAAGGAGGAC
>JBEKZY010000074.1:0-17974 GCA_049509395.1 Thermoguttaceae bacterium
GGCCTGCTCAATGCGATTGAGCAATTCGCCGCGCACCCACGCCTTGTCGCGGCTGCTATAGGATATAAAAACGTCGAATTCGTAATCGGCCTGCATGACCGTCAATTCTTCCTCTAGCGAACTGGCTCTAGAAGGTGATTTCCACTTCTGTCAGCATAGTCAGGCGCGCATCATAACACAAGTGGGGCTAAGTTTCCTAGACTTACGGTGGTTGGAAAGCCTCTAGCAATATTTGCCCACGCTGCGGTTGTCTGGGCTCACTAAATTAATAGTTGTTAATGTTCATTCCAGGCTACGCAACCAGGTTTAGATTCAAACTAAATTGGAGGAGGCCCGTAAACGGGCCTGAGAGTTCCACAATCGTTTGTTGTGTCGCCCAACCCGACGTAAAGAGACAGTCTAGTTTTTAAGTTATTATATTTTCGGTAGTTAGCATTGTGTCTACATCGTTTTTTGGTGGTGGTTTGGCGCGGTGAACGACGAGAAGGTTATGCACGAGCACAGTCAACCCAACTTGGCGTTGCGCGCGACATTGGCCGCGTCCGGAAAATTGACGCATGGAACGATGTTGCTTGAAGTCGGCAAAGCCCAATTCCACTGTTTGACCGCGGAGTCGATAGAGTGCTTTCGCCTCAGCCGTGGCCATACGGGTTCGGTGGGCTTCTACCAGGGCCTCGTGTTCGCTGCGTTTGACGGCTCGGCCACGGTTCGGATTGGAACAACACAAGACTTGCCGGGAACACGCCCGACAATGCTGCGGCGAACAGCGATAACTATGCACCATGTTGATCTGTCCGTCGCTCTGTCGTCGCTTTTGATGGCCGATCCAAGGCATGGGATGGCCCTCCGGGCAACGATACATGTTTTGTTCCGACGCCCAAGTGAATTGTTCCTTCCCCATCTGACGCGGCTTCGCGCCTTGGTTCTTTTTCGAAAAATCGTTCTCCTGCCACGGGCCGTACAACGCGGTTCCCGCTTGGTCGCAGATCGCAAGATTGCACGCCGTCACATAGCCTGCGTCCACAAGCATGGCCTTCGGTTTCACGCCCGTCCAGTTCGCGATCCGTTCCAACATCGGGCCGAATGTTCCCGCGTCGGTCGGTTGGGCAAAGACTTGATAACCCAGGCACAACTGCGAGTCCAAGTCGCGAACCAACTGCACGTTGTACAACGGCCGGAAGACGTTGTATTTGTCGCGACCCAAGGCTGCCTCTGGATCGCTCGCGCTGACCACGATTTTCTCGGGTTTTCGCCGTCTTTTCGGGTCCTGCCGGTTGTTGACCGCGTGCAATTCGATCAAGCGCTGGCGGGCACGCAGGTATCGTCGCCGCTGCCCTTCGCGCGTGGCTGGTTTCTTGGCCATCCACCTGCACACGTTTGGCGGCGGCTGATCGGCCGCGTCGGCCTGGCACGCACTTTCCAGTTCCGTCAAACGTTGCTCGACGGTCGCCTCATTCACCAGACGATGACGCGAAGCATTGGCGGCCACCGAAGTGCCGTCCAACGACATCCGCTCGGCTCGAGTCACGCCCCGCTTACGAGCGAATTGAAGCGCCGCAACATGCCATTGCTCGAGCAAGGGTGCGATGCGATCGGCGAAGTTGTACCAACACGCGCGCGACGGCTGAATCCCAAAATCGGCCCATTGCAGTACGATGTTTTCCTTAACGTCGCGGAACCATTGGCTCGGCCGAGGCCGCTCCAAGCAGATTTCAATCAGCGCCACGGTCAACATCAAGTCAGGGCGGATCGGCGGCACGCCGACGCCCAGATAGCAATCGTACAATGGCGTCAAATCGAGTTGTTTCATCGCCTCCACCACCTCTCGCGCCGGATGATCCGCCGACACTTGTTGGTCCCGAATTTGCCACTCCGCCGACCGCTCATTCCAGGGCGGCTCGGCGAATCGCACCTTGGCCCTCTTGCGAGGCCGCCTCGTGCAGCCTACCATCGTTTAGCCTCCTTGCATTTGGGAGCAGACCGTTATTTGCACTTAACTAGTCTGCACAAATCACCCAAATGCCGGGAGGTCAATTATTTTACTACTATGCCTCCAATACTAAAAAAACTAGACTGTCTCTTTACGCCGGGTAGGGAACCGTCTCGATATGTCGTTCTCGGTCAGCCCCGTTCACGGGGCTCCTGCCCAGGAGTCGACATCACGCCCATAATGCACCTCCTTGACCGCGCCCTGCGAATTTGCTATCATTCTTTCTATGTCATCAGAATCATTCTCGTGGCTGCATCTCACCGACTTTCATTTTGGTCTGCCGGGGCAAAAATTCCTCTGGCCGAATCTCCGCCAGCCCTTCCTCGACGATCTGGCCGACCTCCACCAACGCACCGGCCCATGGCAGGCCGTCCTTTTCACCGGCGATTTCGTCCAGCAGGGCAAATCGGATGAATTCCGCGAAATGCAAAAGGAAGTCCTCGACCGGCTCTGGGAAAAACTCCGCGAACTCGGATCGGGCGATGCCGTGCTCCTCGCCGTGCCCGGCAATCACGACCTCTACCGCCCCAACCCGATCGACGACAATCCCGCCCTGGATGCACTGCTGGACAAAGACGGCTTCAGCCGCATCGCCGCCAAGTTTTGGGACAATCCCGCCGGCGCCTACCGCCGCGTCATCAACGATTCCTTCGCCGCCTATTCCGAGTGGTGGAAGGCCGCGCCGAACCGTCCAAAAAATCTGACCGCTGGCATCCTCCCTGGCGATTTCGCCTGCACGCTTCATTGCGGCGGGCGGCGTATCGGCATCGTGGGCCTGAATACCACCTATCTCCAACTCCAGGGCGGCGACTACCAGGGCAAGCTCGTCTGGGATGTTCGGCAACTTGACGCCGTCTGCGGCGGCGCTATCGATGACTGGCTGAACCAACACCACGTCTGCCTCCTGCTCACCCACCAAGGTCCCGACTGGCTCACGCCCGAGGCTCGAAAACACGGCGAGACCGAAATCGCGCCCCCGGGCCGATTCGCTGTCCATCTCTTCGGGCACATGCACGAGACGCGCCTCGACTCCGTTCACAAAATCGGTGAAGGCAACGCGACCCGCCTATGGCAGTGTTGCTCCGTATTCGGCATGGAACTGTTTGGCGAACCTCCCCATCAGGTGCGCAGCCACGGTTACGCCGCGGGCCGCATTGAATTTAGAAAAAAGTCCGCCACACTGCGCCTCTGGCCACGCATCGCCACCAGCAAGACCGGCTCATGGCGTTATATTCCGGATCACGAACATGCCAACCTCGAAGATGACCAAGGCACGAAGCCGGAAAAGATCAACGTTCAACCCCTCGAAACAGCCACCTCAGGCTTGACCCCGAAAAAGAAATCCTTGCCGATAAAGCGCAAGGCAACTCAAACCCCCAGCACCACCGCGCCATCCATCCCGCACTCGACTCTGCCGTCGCGCCGCCCGTTCTTTGGCCGGGAAAAGGAATTGGCGTCCATCGCCAAGGCACTCCATCCCGATCATGTCGGTTGGGGAGTGGTGCTCGACGGGCCGGGCGGCATCGGCAAGACCGCGCTCGCTCTCGAAGCCGCGCATCTGGCCCCGGCCGAACACTACCCGCTAAAACTCTTTATCACCGCCAAAGGCCGCATTTTGGACCCTGAAGGGGAACATGAGCTAAAGGATCATCGAGTGGACGACTTCTACGCTCTGCTTACGGAAATCGGCCTCGCCCTGGGCCGCGATGACGCCTCTCGCGCCGCGCCCGATAAGCGGCCTGACCTGGTTCGGCATGCCCTCGCCGAGAATCGCGCCCTACTTGTGTTGGACAACCTCGAGAGCTTCAACCCTGCGGAGCGCCGCCGGGTTTACGATCTGCTCGAGGCCCTGCCACGCACCTGCCGGGCCATCGTCACCACCCGCCGCCGCGACGATACGGCCGCCCGCACCTTGCGGCTCGACAAGCTTGATGCTGATGCCGCCGGTCAACTGCTCGATTCCCTGGGCCAAAAGTGGCCGCCCATTGCCAAGCTAACTTCCGAAGAGCGCCATCGGCTCTATACAGAAACCGGCGGCAATCCCCTTCTGCTCACCTGGACCGCCGGCCAACTCGGCCGCACCAAGGGCCGCTGCCATACGGTCGAAGAAGCCATTGAGCGCTTGCAAGAGGCGCATCGCCTCCAGAAAATAAACGAGAAGAACGATCCGCTGGAATTTATTTTCGGCGATCTGCTGGACACCTTCACCGATGACGAAACGGACGTGCTGGCTGCCTTGGCCCACTTCACCCAGCCAGCGCGGTTGGCATGGCTTCTACCGCTGGCAGAACTCAGCGAAACAGCCGCACTCACCGCCCTGGACGATCTCCGCAACCGCGCACTACTTATCGAAGACGACACCACCGGAACCTGGTTTCTCCCGCCATTGGCCGCTCGCTTCCTCCGCCAGCGCCGCCCCGATTCGGTTGGCGCCGCGGGCCAGCGCCTCGCCGATGAAGCCTACGCTCTGGCCTTGCAGCATGGCAAATTGAAGAATGCCCCATTCACAGAGTTGGAGGCCGCTTGGCCCACCGTCCAGGCCGCGCTGCCGCTACTCATCGCCGGTGACAATGCCCGTCTGCAAAAACTGTGCGATGCGATTGTGAATTTTCTCGACTTCACTGGACACTGGGACGAATGGCTCTCCCTGAACCAGGAGGCCGAGGCCAAGGCCCTGGCCGGCAGCGACTATGACAACGCCGGCTGGCGTGCCTACCACGTAGGCACTATCCACGACTTCCGAGGTGAAGCCGAAGCCTTGGTAGCCTGCGCCGAACGCTGTGCTGGACACTGGCGGCAGGCAGGGACTGATGTCATTAAGCAGTCTATTGCCATTCTTCTACGCGGCCATGGGCATCGGTTGCAGAAGGATTACCCGGCCGCCATAGCGATCTATGAAGGGGCGATAGATCTGTGGTACTCCATCAATCCCGAGAGCAACGTCATGTCCATCGGCCTCAATGATTTGGCTGAAGTCAAACTCGAATCCGGCGATCTGGATGGTGCCGAGGCCGACTACCGCGAGGCCTTGCGTATTGCCTTCAAGAAGAGAAATCGCGAAGGAGTCGCAACCTATACCGGCAATCTCACCGACGTGTTCCTCAAGCGCCAGGACTGGCCCGCGGCCGAGCGCCAAGCAGCCGAGGCCCTGGAACTGGCCAAAGGCGTGGGCCGCCAGGAACTCATCGCCTCGGACCATCACCGCCTTGCCCAGGCCATGCTCCACCAGCAGCGCGCCGCCGAGGCCCTGCCCCATGCGCAGGAGGCGGTAGCAATTTTCACCCATCTTCGCTCACGCGATCTCGCCGAAGCCCAGGCCACGCAGGCAGCCTGCCAGGCCGCCTGCTCTTCCTCCTAATCCGGATTCCTCACAGAACTGTGCCATTGTTTACCGCATGGAACTCTTCCCCAAAATCTAATTAATGGATTTGTATATCATAATGAAATTACATACAATGTAAATATGAAAGATCTCTGCTTTAATTAGGATAAAAATTTGAGTTAACGCCATGAGAGCACATTACGATTTCTCGAAAATGAAGGCCCGGAAAAACCCTTATGTCAATCTGCTCAAACAACCGATCACCATACGTCTCGACCGCGACACCGTGGCTTATTTCAAAAAGCTGGCAAAGAAGACCGGGCTCCCCTATCAAAATCTGATCAATCTTTATTTACGCGACTGCGCGGCCAATCAACGGAAACCGTCTCTGCAATGGGCGCCGTAACCATCGGCCCGCCGGTATAGTACGTCGGGCGAGTCCGACTGTCGAATTGCTATTGTTAAAAAATGCCATGAAAATCCTTGTTGTCGACGACGAAAAAATCAAACGCATCACCCTGGCCGACGACCTGGCCGCGCAGGGGCACGATGTCGACATGGCCAGCGACGGCGAAGAAGCCTTCGACAAACTCTCACAAGAACGCTTCGACGTCCTCGTGACCGACCTGAAAATGCCCAAACTCGACGGCCTGGAACTGCTCAAACGCATCAAGCAAGGCCCGCTGGCCGACATGGAAGTCATCATGATGACCGCCTACGGCAGCATTCCCGTGGCAGTCGAGGCAGTCAAACTCGGCGCATTCGACTTTCTGACCAAACCCTTCCGCAACGAAGACGTCTTCCCGCTCCTGGCCCGCATCAAACGCGAAAAAAAAGCCGCCGCCGGGGCAACTATGCCGGCCTCGCTCGCCGCTCTGTCCGAAATCGAGCAATCCATCGTCGGCCCGTCCTCGGCCATCGACCGCGTCAAGCGAATGGCCGAAATCTCCGCCAAAACCGACGCCAACGTACTGCTCTGCGGCGAAACGGGCGTGGGCAAGGACCTCATCGCAACCGTAATCCACCGCAACTCGCACCGCCGCGAATTCCCCTTCATCAAAGTCGGCTGCACACTATTCCCCCCGCAACTCATCGAAAGCGAACTCTACGGCCACGAAAAAGGCTCCTTCACCGGCGCCGATCAGCAACGCAAAGGACGCTTCGACCTGGCCGAAGGCGGCACCCTCTATCTCGACGACGTCGACGACATCCCCATGGAGCAACAGCCCAAATTGCTCCGGGCCATCGAGGAAAAAATCTTCGAGCGCGTGGGCGGCGCAGCCACCATCAAGGCCGACGTGCGGATCGTCGCCTCCACCAAGCGAAACCTCTTGGAAAAAATCGGCGAAGGCCAGTTCCGCGAAGACCTCTATTACCGCCTCGACGTCCTCAGGATCAACATACCCCCGCTCCGGGAACATCTCGAAGACTTGCCCGAGTTGACCGATCACCTCCTAAATCGCATCGCCGCCGACCGCCCACGCAGCATCGATCCCGACGCCCTGGCGCTCTTGGTCCGCCACGATTGGCCGGGAAACGTCCGCGAATTGCACCACACCCTCGAGCGGGCATACCTCATCGGCGCCGGACACATCACAAGCGAAATACTATCCACCGAGATCGGCGGCCCCGATCCAAACCAGCGCTTCCCCATCGGCGGTTTCCAAGCCGCCATCGACCACGCCGAAAAACAAATCCTCCAAGACGCCCTCCGCAACTCCGCCGGCAACAAATCCGCCGCCGCCGCCGCCCTAGGCATGAAACCCTCCACCTTCCGCGATAAACTCGCCAAACACGGACTGGGGTAAAGGAGGTGATTTGATAATGGCACAAAAAAAATTCGACTGCGTCAAAATGAAAAATGACATCCAAAAAAAGATAATGAATGAAATGAAAGGTTTGACGCCGGAACAACAGCGTAAAAAAAGTTCAAAAAGACATCGAGTCCGATCCGGTTTTTGGCCCGCTTGTAAAAAAAATAACGAAAAAAACTTAACTTTATTTGCTTTTGCGGTCACGAATTGTGACCGCATCCGGACCATTTTCGTTATGCGCTCATATAATGTGAATTCTTCCAATTCTCACGTTAGTTCAATGCTCTCAAAATTTAATGGCACCTTTTTCGTGTTTTCGTCCTTTCGATCTTTCGTGTTTGCCCGATTTTTACGACTTGGTTTGAAACAGGGGGGAATTGCCTCTGATGACAAAAGGCGTTATGTTGTATTTTCTCCATTATTTCCCCAGCGGATAACCCGGAGTATGCAGGCATGCCCTCCCTGGTCAAAGTCCGATCGTTTCTCGGCGTGGCGGAAGCCGAATTGGCGCGAATCCGCCTGGCCATGGACGGCATCGCCGCCCGCGTAAGCAACGCGGAATTTGTATCCTGGGCATGGTGGTACAGCAACGCCACCGGCGGAGTGAAACTTTTCGTAAACCAATCCGACGCCCCGCAAGCGGCAATTATTCTTTCCCCGCAACCCGTCCCGCCGCTATTTCAGCCGCCCGAGTGGCACTGCCCAAAATGCCGGGCCGACGTGGATGGCCTGTGGTCCTTCTGCTGGTCGTGCGGCACGTCAAAGAATGGCGAAGAAGATCCCGATTTCCACACCTGGTATCGCGAGTCCGGCGGCTGGCTAGTGAAAAAATCTTTTACCGAAGTAATTTCCGTGATTATTTCCGTATTCTGCCTTGCGGTTTTCCTTGCCTTTAATAAATCCCCCTTTGTCCTTCTCGCCTGGCTGATCACCTTGCCGCTTTGGGTCTTGATATCCCGTTTTTTATCATTGCATAATATGCCGATGTTTAACGCCGCCGAGGTAAAACCGGAGCCCGAACATCCATCCCCTACTGATTACGATCCTTCGTGCGACGATTTTAAACCGGCCGACGATATAGCCTACAAACTTTGGAAAGCCGTAATATTCAGTATCGGCAGATGGTCGTTTGTATATTTTGCTTTTGCCTTATGGCTATGGTTTAAAACCAACCAGAATACATCCTTGCTAAGCGCAAAAAGTCTTCGCCATTATTATTATTCCTTAATTTGTCTTATAATATGTGTTACGTTTTATGGCTGGTATATCACCTATTTTTATTTATCCTGGATGCGATTATTTCATTATTGATGATTCTATATAAATAAAATTCACCCATCCAACTTTTTATTCAATTTTTATTTTATCTCCAATAATAAGGAAAAGGAATTATCTCATTTACTCGCTCCCGATAATCCAAATACGCCTGCCCGAATTTCTCCTCCAAATACCGTTCTTCGCGCTTGATCAACAGCTTGAAAATAACGTAAGACACCAGCGACGCCAACAGCATCGGCCATGATCGGCAAAGCAAGGCAATCCCCGGGAATATGAACACTATCCAGGCCGAATAAATCGGATGGCGCACCAATCCGTACACGCCCGATGTGACCAATTCGCGGCGTCTGAACGCCCGCACTATAGTCCAAACCGCAATCGCCCACATGGGAACGCCGAAAATCAAAAGCACTATGCCCGCGCCCGCCAATATGGAACCGGAGATCGACCGTATGAGAAAAACATCGGGCCAAAAGTGTGTGGCTATTCCGGCAACAACATCATACGCAATTGCCGGCAGGAAAATTTTCGGCCCCACGCCGAAATGAGTCATCTTGCCTTCCATTTTCGCTCCATCCATTTCTATTTGCATCTTACTCCCCTCTCGCTTTGGGAGAGGGGCCGGGGGTGAGGGCTGGGGAAGCACTCAAATCTTGACATTTTTCGGCCAACAGCCATCACCATACCTTATGTTCGTCGGTCAAAACGTACATGCTGTCCGCAATTTGTAAAACGCCTATTATTATTTAAAATTATCAGGCATCTGATCGGAAACCGCCCGCTTCCCCGCAATCATTCTCGTCGCCGCGCCGACAAGTTTCAAATAATAATCGCTGGAAAGGCCTTCGTAAGTCACGAACTTCGACTCGCCCGCCGGCGGATCGTTGCTGCATTTATAAATAGCGGTGCCTTCATCCACCTCATCGAACATCGCCTGGTAGACCATCGTGCACCCGGCCTTCTTCGCAGCCGCATACTGTGCCCAGAGAAATTTCCCGCCCTGCCGCGGAATCTCGTTAAGCGGCGATTTCGGAAACATGTTGTGCCAACTGAACCCCGGGAAAACCACGGGCATGTACTCCTTGCCTCGTTCATTGCACCAGGCCAGATCCGGCGCCAGCGTATTCTCCGCATATTTTTCCGCTTGCGGAATATTGCGATACCGTCCCACCGTCCACGGACTGACCACGTCGGCCTTTAGTATCAATTCACCGAGGGCCGGATCATTCACCGCATCCCGATCGCGCGTCCGCCAATACGTCGGCACGCCCAGCATTACCGTGTTTCCGCCGTACTTCGGATCATCTTTCATGAACCGCACGAGTTCCAATCCCTCGGCCGGCGTGTATTTGCGCCCGTCGTTGAACCCAAAGCCCCAAATCGCCACCACCGGCTTGCCCTTGTGATGCAGGTATGCCTTGTCGCGCGTAATTTGCATCCGATCGATGAGCAGTTTCCAGTCGTCCATCACCCGCTCCATTTGCCAGCCGCCCAATCCCGACAGGTCGTACATCACCGCATAAGTCCGGCCGTTGAGATTTGCCCCTTCCCGGCAATGTCCCAGCACCGTATTGAATTGCAGCAGTCCCGCCGTACCTGATACTTCAGCGACGAATCGCTGCACAAAAACCCCGTCTATGCCGTACTGGCGCATCCATTGGAAATGCCGCAGGACCGTCTTGCGATTAAACGCACTATAAACCTCGGCCGCACTGCCGTCCGCATGGCGAAACGCCGTGGCATACCGTTCGTCCGGATCGAGTTCACCCACGTCGGGCCACAAATCGAATTTGCAGAAACCGGGCTGAAACTGCCCATCTCGCTGCCAGTGATACCAGCCCCGTCCAAGTCCGTCGCCTTCGGCCGCATGCCAGCCCTGGTACCCGCACATCACCTTGCCCGTCAAAGTCGAGGCGTCCACGCCCGCATTGCTCGGCCCGGCATAGGGCTTCATCGTCTCTTTAACAATCTTCTGGCGACTCTGGACTATCGGCGCATCCTGTCCCATCGCGCTTTGCCAAAGCAACAAGACAATGATAATCGCCAATGTCGTATGCTTTTTCATTTGATTCACGGCTTTCCAAAAAGTCCCCTCTCCGGGCACCGACGGGCACCATGCGAAGCATGGTCGGTTGGTCGGGAGAGGGTTAGGATGAGGGTAGAATTACCGATAGTGCCTGCATTTAATTTTGTGTCTAACATTGGAGTTAATCGTCGAGCGAATTCCGGCAAACTCATTTCCTAGCCAACTCGATTAACTCCGCCGCGCCCTGCTGCAAAAGTTTTTCCGCCACTCGCCGCCCAAGTTCAACGCAGTCCGATAAATCAGCCTCCCCAACGGCCTCTATTTTGCTCCGCCCGTCCGGGCTCAGCACCCGGCCGGTAAGCGCAAGCCGCCCGCTTTCCACGCGGCCCCAGGCGGCAATGGGCGCCAAACATCCCCCGTGCAAAACGGCCAACATCGCTCGTTCGGCCAACACCGCTTGGTGCGTTGGCGGATGATCGAGTGCCGTCAAAGCATTGCGAGTCGCGTCATCATCGCGCCGCGTTTCCAATCCCAAGGCCCCTTGACCCACGGCCGGCAGGATAATCGACATCGGCATGGATTGGGTAATCTCCCCGGTAAGTCCCAGGCGCGCGAGGCCCGCTTCGGCCAGCACCAAGGCATCGTACTGGTTCTGATGCACTTTTCTTAACCGGGTATCGATATTGCCGCGAATCTCTCTGGTTTGCAAGTCGGGACGCACGTGCAGTATCTGCGCCCGGCGCCGCATGCTGCTTGTGCCCACTGTGGCCCCAGCCGGCAATTGCTCCAGGGTCTTCCATGCCGGCGATACCAATACATCGCCGCACGCCGCACGCTGCGGCACGGCGGCAACAATCAATTCCGGCGGAGTGTCGGTGGGCAGGTCCTTCAGGCTGTGCACCGCCAAATCGATCCGCTTGTCCAGCAGCGCCCGCTGAATCTCCTTGGTGAAAACCCCCTGCCCAATATCTTGAATCGGCCCCTGATGCCTGTCCCCGCCGGTCGTAATCGGCGCCAATTCCACCTCGACGCCCAAAGCCCGCAATTCCCCGGCCACCCAATCCGCCTGCCAACGGGCCAACGCGCTGCCACGGGTACCAAGGCGGAGATGCATTTTAAATGATGATTGATGAATGTTGAATGATGAATTCCGCACAAAACCGCTTGCGGTTTCGCGCTGCCCACTCCCTACCGTCCACTGCCCACTAACTTTAATTCATATCGCTTTTTAAGATTTCTCTTCCGGCAAAACCGGCGCGGACCGCATTTGTTCCAACCGCATCGACGGCACCACCACCCCGCAACTGACGATGTACTCGCAGGCCTGATCGAAAGTGATATTCAAGTCGATGCACTCGCTCTTGCGCACGCTGATGGTGCAACCCGTGATCGGCAATGGCGAGTAGGGAATCAGCACCGTAAGCATCGGTTCCGCAATGGCCGCGCGGACTTCGGCCAGCGCTTCCCCGGTGACAAACCCCATTTGCCAGGTCCCTTTGCGCGGAAACTCCACGGCCACAATCCGCGTAAACTCGAACTGGCGATCTGCAAAAATAAAGTCGGAAATTTGCTTGGCGGCCGAGTACACGTTGCGGACCAGCGGCAAACGGCGAATCCCGCTCTCCAGCAGATGGATGAAATATCCCCCCACGTCCACGGTTATGAACTTTCCCAGCAAATAAAGCAACAAAATAAAAAACGCCAAAAACAGGGGAATCGCATAAAACGGCCGCAGCACCGTCAGTTCCACGTAACGGCGATATATTTCCTCGCCGCCGGCGGGCATGGCCTCGGCGCCGAGCGATTCCTTCACCCGCTCGTACACGCGTTCCGGAATGAACGTGCCGCCCGGCAGACGCCGGTAAACGTACCCGTTCACCTCGACTTGTTGATCCGTCGGCTTGGCCTGGGGAAAATCGTTATGTATATCGGCCGTTACCCAGACCAATCCTTCCTGAGCGGCGTACATCAACGGTTCGATGATATACGACTTCGTGGTATTGATGGCCCAAATCAGGATCAACACCGTCAACAGCGGCGGCAGAAAAACCCCCAACCCGCGAAACACCGCCCGGCGAAATGCGGCGCGCCCGCGATTATGCGAATGTTGCGGCAAGTTTGACCTATCGTTCATGGCATTACATTGTTCTTTTTCCCGCCCAATTGGCAAGGGGGGTCAAATGGCTGGGCAATTTATTGCCCAGTTTAGAGGCATAAAGGATGAGGAATGAGGAATGAATGATAAACTCAAAAATCAGGATTCAGGGTTCGGGGTTCAGAACATAAGTGCGAAGTTAAATCCTGAACCCTGAACCCCGAACCCTGACCACTAAACTGTAAACCGTGAACTGAAAACCTATTACTACCTACCATCTACTACCTACTCCTTCCCCTGTGCCCGGGCGACGACTGCCACGGCAACCATCGCGGCCCCGGCCTTTTTCAGCACTGCCGCGGCCTCGCTGCAAGTGGCCCCGGTAGTCAGCACGTCATCGACCAGCAACACCCGGACGTCTTTCAACTGCTGCGGCAAGCGAACTCGAAAGGCCCCGCGCATATTGCTAAATCGCTTTTTAGCCGAAAGCTCCGATTGCGGCTGGGTATTTTTGCATCGCACCAGCAGGCGGCGCCGCACAGGCAGCCCCAGTTTCCTCCCCAAACACCGCGCCAGAAGTTCCGCGCTGTTCGTGCCCCGCCGCAGCCGGCGCTTCCAATACATCGGAACCGGCACGATTATCTCCGCCTCCAGTTCGTCCAATTCGCTAAATCGCTTTTGCCCAAGAAGCCGGCCCATTGCCAGAGCCAGGTTTTCATGCTGCGGATGCTTCATGCGTAAAATCGCCTCGCGCAGATTATCTCGATAACCTCCAATTGTTACAACCCTATCGAACAACAACGGCGGATCTTTGCACAAGGAACAATGGTCCGTCGATTCCCCGTCTCCGAAAATCATTCCTCCGCAGTGCCGGCAGGAAATCCATTTTTCCGGAACAAGTCGGCGGCAACATTCCGCACAAATCAAGGCATGGTCTTCAGGCTCGGCAATTTCAGCCCGGCAATATGCACATCGCGGCGGAAACAGCAAATTCAACCCGCCCGTGGCAAGATTTGCCAAAGAATTCCCGACTCGCCAAACCAATCCCTTCATGATTTGTTCTAGAATTTGAGGTACAGGATGGAATTATATTTTATCCGAATCGCATGACGGAATCACATCGAATTACATTAAGGAATTTACTCTATCCCGCAAGTATTATAAAATACGTACTTTGTATTGGTAACCCTTCGGGGCGATTTTCATTAAGCGCCTGCCCCAAAAGTCCCCTCTCCGGGCACCGACCGAAGGTTGGTCGAGAGAGGGTTAGTGTGAGGGCTGATTCGCCGCGGTTTTGTAGTTCTAAATCTCTTGTTATGATTGATGTTTTATATTTTACGCTAAGTGTAAAAAACAGCAGGCACACTCATTGTGCAAGCCGCAGCGACCGCTTGTTTTGTTCGGTTTTAAGATAATTGACCGATTTAATTCACTCCAGTATGATATTATAAAGTAAGGCTGGCTGCTTTTTTTCAATAGGACCGAAGCACTGTCGTGGAGGGTATATCTTACTGTAAGTTGCGCGGCAGGGCTCGCCCAGCGGATACGTCCATCGACTGCTTGCGCGACCCAAGACGGTTCTGCACATATCTTCTTTTTTAAGGGAACGATCATGCGCGTTCAAGCCATGCAGACGCTGCTTGTGGTGTTTGTCCTGCTTTCGTTCATTGGCGGTTTCGGCTCCCGGCTTGGTACGGCAAGTGCCGCTGATGCCGACCCGTCCATACCGGCGGCAGCGGCGGCGTCCGACCGGAACTCGGTTGCCTCGCCCCCATCCGGTTTGTCAGGCGAGCGCGTCTACGAGGTGCATAAGAAAGTGAGTGATTTTCCGGATCGCGAAGATTTATCCACGCCGGAAGCGGCATTCACCACGATCAACCGGGCCTGGGTCGCGGAAGGCGATGATGGGCCCTTTTGGCTGCATTTGAGCTCGCCACAGAACGCGGCGCGATTGACCCAACAAAAGTTTCGCACCGGCGTCAAACAACCGTTGCCCAAGGAAAAGGCGGAACCAATTCTCAACGCCGAAATCCTGGAGGTTCATATTTGGGACGAAAACCATGCGGCGGTCATCGCCCGAATGCCCCGCAAAGGCCACGATCTGTATCTTGGCTGTTTTGAGCGTGTGAACGGCCGTTGGCTGAATGAAGGCAGTGAACTTGCTGACACCGTCGAGCAGGCCTGTAAAAGAATTGCGCAATGGCAATCCTATGCTGTGACGAAACGCTTGCGGGACAGTCGCCCGCCCATTGCCGACCCGGCGGCCCATCTGCAACCCTTCGTGGATTTCCTCAAGAACGAGGCGAAAGACCCGCAACAATTCGTTTTGGATGCGATCGGGAAACATCGCGTTGTGATCATGGGTGAGACTCATCATCGGCCGCGCTACTGGGCGTTCGATGCCGCCCTGGTGCGTTCGCCGGAGTTCGCACGCCAGGTCGGGGTCATTTACATGGAGCTTCCTTCCAACGACCAGCTACTGGTCGAGCGATTCCTTGCTGCCTCGAAGTATGTTCCCGAACCGGTCATCGAAATGCTGCGGGACATGATGGTGGATGGCTGGCCGGACCAGCCGATGCTCGATTTCTTCCGCACGGTGTGGGAGGTCAACCAGGAAAAGCCCCAATCGCAGCGCCTGCGGATCGTGTTGGTCGACCAGGCCTGGCCCTGGAAGCAGATTCAGAATCGCGAAGACTTGCAGAAGTATCAAGTCGATCGGGATCAATTCATGGCGGAGAACATCGTGCGTGACTTGGAGGAACATGCCGCGGATAAGCGGCACGCACTGTTCATCGTCGGCTACGGCCACGCAATGGTGAATCTCACCTGGGGGGGTGGCGAACCGATGAAATCGGCCGGCTGGCATCTCCGTGAGAAACTGGGAGAGGCAAACGTCTTTGCGGTGATGCCACACGGCCCGGTCCAGCCGAACTTCGGCGATGCTATTGGACGTCGGGCCTTGGGATTGTTTGAGACGGCCTTTGCCGCGGTGGGGAACAAACCCATGGCCTTCCCATTGGATCGTGGCCCGTTTGGCAAGCAGATCTTTGACGCCGAGCCGGAGAGGCTGACCGCCGATCCCTATGACAAAGGCTATCACGCTTACCTTTACCTCGGACCAATCGAGAACGAGGTGTTCTCGCCTCTCATACCTGGCTTCTACTCGGACGATTTTGTCCAGGAATTGGATCGGCGTGTGCGCATCACGGACGGCAAAGGCATGGTCGAAGCCGGGCTTGTGAAACACCTCGACGCGGCCAGCGTCACTGCAAGGTTTGGCGGCTGTTGGGGCCGGCCCCGGCAAGATTGGTCGGCCGATCGGCTCGGCCCGCTCGATGCTTGGCACTACGGCAGCCATTATCGGGACGCCTTGTTGGAGCGCGTCCCGTCGCCACAAGCGACAACCGGGAAGGTGATTGAGCTGTATGACATACGCTCTGCGCGCGAGTCGCTGGCCAATCTGGCCAAGGGAACGGTCATGCCCGCCGATTTCGATCACTTGCGAGGCATCGACCCTCAGAGTCTGGCCTGGCTAAGAGAGAACGGCATCGATTTGGTTGCGATTGCTACGCCTGTTCTCGGGCTACAGGGCATAGCCGGCTTCGAGGTGGCCGCTGCCAAAATTGACAACAGCCGCTTCGACACCTTGGACATCGACGAGGCGAAACAAGCGCTGGAGAACGTGGACAACAAACAGAACGGGGTTCCTGGAACTATCATGAGCTTTAGGCTCGGTCTGCCGATTACTTACGCGATCCGCACCCGCGATGGCTCGCTTGGCGTGCTCCAAATCGAAGACGTTCGGCTAAGCGAGACACCGGCCGTCTTCCGGCTGCGGTATAAGCTGTTCAAGCAGCCTTGATACCGCCTCTCCTGCTGACTTGCAATTATCGCTAGAGTATGGTCATCTGCCAGAAAACAATAACAGCACGGCGGGCGGCGGGCCTGGGCTTCGCAGGTCTCCTCGTCCCGCTGTTCCAGCCCAGGCTCGGGATGGGCGGCCACCAGCGGGCAACAGGGCTGCGAGGGCCTCTGTGTCGCAGGGCGCAATCGCCCGAAGGTGTCGTTACACGTCCGTAAGGTAAGGCCAAACGTCCACGCAGTTCCGCATCACAACCGGCACTAACTCGCATCACCACGCCACTAGGCCATTTGACTTCCAACATCCCGCTGCGTCCCGTTCGTCACCCGCGACACGCACAGGCGCCAGCTATGGTCGCCTTACTCAAAACCCGCGATATTACCCATCTTTTTACATTTAACGCAGGTGACTTTAGGAATAGCGGCATTACAGCCATATCGCCGGATGAAATCCTGGCACATTAAAACACTCTTTTGCCCGTCTTCTGCCCATTCTGCCTATTTGATCTACACCCCCTCGGCATTTTGTGGTATTTAAGATGGATTCAGCAGTCAGGTTCAGGATTTAACTTGCATACAGTAGCGCAACCCTGAACCCTGAACCCTGAACCCTGAACCCTGAACCCTGAACCCTGAACCCTGAACCCTGAACCCTGAACCCTGAACCCTGAACCCTGAACCCTGAACAATTACTGCAAATTGTAAATTGCAAAATGCAAATTGACGCAAGTTCTTATATTTGTTCAATTTGCAATTTGAAATTTGCAATTGTCAATTTGCAATAACGAGACTCCGAATCCATCCATGCAAACTCATAATGGATTAAGCCAACGAGCAACTTGGGCCCCAGGCGAGCCGATTGCCACGGTTTTGATGGCCAGGACTTTATCTCAGCCGGACCTCGTTTCTTTGGCCGCCGGTTTTGTCGATTCCGAAACCCTGCCTATCGAAACCACCCGCTTGGCCGCCCAAGCCATTCTCTCCGATCCCCAAAAGGCCCGCGCCAGTTTGCAATATGGTTCCACCATCGGATATCTTCCCCTCCGCCAGGCAGTGCTCGATCGCATGCTTCAGGCCGACGGCCGAACTGCCCGGGAATTGAACGTCTCCGCCGAACAAGTCGTAATCATGCCCGGCAGCAATCAGTTGCTGTTCCTGTTGGGCGACGTGCTCATGGACCCCGGCGACATCGTAATTTGCGCCGCGCCCAGTTATTTCGTGTACTTGGGCGCGTTGGCCAATCTCGGCGTTCGGGCCGTTGGCGTCGAAACCGACGACCAGGGCATTATCCCCCAGGCCGTCGAGGCCGAACTGCGCCGTCGCAAAGCGGCCGGCCAGTTGCATCGCGTCAAGGCAATCTATGTTACCTCGTATTTTGATAATCCCAGCGGCATAACCCTGCCCGTCAGTCGCCGGGCCGAATTGGTCGAGCTTGCCAAACGCTGGTCGCGTGAAAGCAAACTCTACATCATCGAGGACGTCGCCAATCGCGAGTTGCGCTATTACGGCGACGACCTGCCCAGCCTCCGCAGTTTCGACCTAGAAGGCCATACCGTGGTTCAGGCCGGCACGTTTTCCAAGTCCTATT
>JBEKZY010000075.1:0-17965 GCA_049509395.1 Thermoguttaceae bacterium
GGCGGAAGTCGGACGGCGAGCCAGGTTGGATTACGATCTGGCGCGGATGGCAGAAACTGTACTTGCTAGTTCGCGGTGCAGAACTCGCAAAGGATGTTATAAAATGTGGGTAAGGACAAGGCATGAAATGCCGGGCCTAAGACCGCCTCCGGCGGACAAGGATAGTAAACGCTCCTCAAAACCAAGCCAGATATGTCACCCGGGGATTAAATACAATTTATCCTAACTGAGAAATTTGTTTTGCGATTTTATTCAATTCATTTGACATAGATTCGTTCCACCCTTCCGGAACAGATAACGAGAGACAGATACTAATATGTCTAGTTTCGCCTTGTTTTGGAGGATTTTGAATGAGATCAGTGATTTTATTCCTTAGTTCAGCCTCATAATTTTCGATTTCAAGAATTACGTTATTTACACCTTGTGAAATTAAATTGAATAATTTGATATACTCATCATCAATAAGCATATTTTTACATTTTATAGACCATTCGATGACATAACGATAAGTTTCTGCAAGTTTATCTGCTAAATACAATATATTTTCAGGATTGCCAGGAATTCCTAAGGGACCAAATGCATCATTTATAACTTCTTCTGAAAACAATTTCATCATTCCATTAATTCTTAGGCCAAGTTCTTTAATATGATCTTGTACCCATTGTGATATAGACAAAGCTTTGTCTATTTTATCTATCCCATATGTTTTTGTGACAATTAAACGATTACACTCTCCTGATATGATACCTAAATCTCTATCTTTTTTTAAAACTGCAAGTTCTCTTAATTTATCATGAAGAACCTGGTTGTAAAATATATATTCCCAATGAGCAGGTTTATCTATTAAAATCCGAAGGGCTTTACCCCTTAGTTGACGCAAATTTGATGATAATTCCAAATCACGTGTTTTTATCCATAATTGCAGAGCATCGAGAAATAAAAATGCCCATTTGTTCCTTAAAGTATCTATAATGTCATTTGCTATATCGAATGGATTTATCCACAATCCATTTCTGCTTTGAAGAGAATCAACAAACTCGTATAATTTAGGCGAGTCGACATTAGGAAAACAAGCGTTTGGATTTGCTTTCCAAATCGGATACGTATTTAAAATCTCACGTTTTATAAAAACATAAATTGGAATACCTTTTGCTTGAGCCTGTAGAAATTCTAAGTTTGTGATTGATTTTCCAGAATCATCTGTGGAACCATATCGATTTCCCACAATTAATACAAATATATCCGCTCTTTGATCAACATTATTTCTACAATTATCTATCGTTCCATCCAGTGGATTGATAGGAAAGGAATTGAATTCCGACATCATCGGATCAAATCCATAATTTTCTATAAATGCCTTTAATTGATCACGAACTTCTGAAAGATCGTAACAAGTTGAACTTACAAAAACAGAAGGAGATTGTATGGAAGGCATTCTAGAAGTCCTTTCCATAATTCAGGTTATTATTTAATTAACAAAGGTGTCAGTCCCGACTTGCGGTCCTGACACCTTTTATCGTTTTATTACTCTTTGCTCGCTCCCCTTCGGGTCGCAGCTAAACTATTATAATTTTTCATTAATACATATCCTCATCGCCTCCCGGAGGGCCGGCGGGGGCCTTGTCTTTCTTGGGCTTGTCGGCCACAAGGGCGTCGCTGGTTAGCAGTAGGGTGGCGACGCTGGAGGCGTTTTGCAGGGCGGTGCGGGTGACTTTGGTGGGGTCGATTACGCCGGCCTTGACCATGTCTTCGTAGACTTCGGTGGCGGCGTTATAGCCCATGGGGCCTTTCATCTCGGCCACTTTTTCGCAGACTATGCCGCCGTCCTGGCCGGCGTTGCCGGCGATTTGCGTCAAGGGGGCGCGGCAGGCGCGGAGCACGATCTTGTAGCCCACCTCTTCGTCCTGCGATAGCCCCTCGGGCTTGACCGACGCACAAGCGCGTAATAGGGCTACGCCGCCGCCGGGCAAAATGCCTTCCTCGACTGCCGCACGGGTGGCGTGCAAGGCGTCTTCAACCCGGGCCTTTTTCTCTTTCATCTCCGACTCGGTCGAAGCGCCCACGTTGATCTTGGCTACCCCTCCGGCCAATTTCGCCAGGCGTTCCTCGAGTTTTTCGCGGTCGTAATCGGACTTGGTGTTTTCGATCTCGCGGCGCAACTGCTCGATGCGGCCCTTGATGTCGGCGCTTTTGCCCGCGCCTTCGATGATCGTGGTATTGTCCTTGTCGATGACGATTTTCTTGGCCCGGCCCAGATCGCCCAAGCCGATGTTCTCGAGTTTTTTGCCCAGGCTTTCAAAAATGGCCACGCCGCCGGTCAGCACGGAAATATCTTCTAGCATGGCCTTGCGCCGATCGCCATAGCCGGGCGCCTTGATTGCGCAGGCCTTGAGCGTGCCGCGCAGACGGTTGATCACAAGCGTGGCCAGTGCCTCGCCGTCCACGTCTTCGGCCACGATCACCAGCGGTTTGCCGGCGTTGACCACTTTTTCCAGGATCGGAACCAGTTCCTTAATGCTGGAGAGTTTCTTTTCATATACAAGGATGTATGCGTCTTCCAGGACGCATTCCATTTTTTGCGGATCGGTAACGAAGTAGGGCGAAAGATAGCCGCGGTCGAACTGCATGCCCTCGACCCATTCGACTTCGGTACCCAGGCTCTTGCCTTCGTCGACGGTGATCACGCCGTCCTTGCCCACCTTTTCCATGGCGTCGGCCAGGAGTTTGCCGATTTCGGCGTCGTTATTTGCGGCAACCGCGCCGACCTGGGCGATCTCTTCCTTTTTATTCTTGACCGAGATCGACATGCTTTTGAGTTTTTCGATGATGTCGGCAACGGCCTTTTCGATGCCTTGTTTGAGTTGGATGGGATTGACTCCGGACACGACGGCGCGCAGTCCTTCGTTGAAAATCGCCTCGGCCAGAATAGTGGCCGTGGTGGTGCCGTCGCCGGCCACGTCGGAGGTCTTCGAGGCGACCTCGCGGACCATGCGGGCGCCCATGTTTTCGTACACGTCTTCGAGATCGACTTCCTTGGCAACGGTCACGCCGTCCTTGGTGACGGTGGGCGAGCCGAAGCTTTTCTGCAAAATCACGTTTCTGCCCCGCGGTCCAAGGGTGACCTTGACCGCCTGGGCGAGTTTGGCAACGCCGCGGCGCAGGGCTTCGCGGGCTTCCTGGTCGAAAGCTATCATCTTAGGCATTAGAGGTGTTCTCCTTAATTATTGCGGTTTAAAGTGACAGTCCCATTTTCGCCGACCATCGCGACCATGCTTCGCATGGTGCCCCGACGGAGCCCGCGAAAATCGGGACAGTCCCTGGGTATTTGGTTATTCGATAATGGCGAGGATATCTTCTTCGCGCATGAGTAATAATTCCCGATCGCCGAGCTTGAACGTATCGCCCGCGTAAGAACTGAACAACACGCGATTTCCCGCTTTTACTTGGAGCGGGGAGCGCGACCCGTCTTTCATGAGCCGGCCGTCGCCTACCGCGATAATTTTTCCCCGGGCAGGCTTGTCCTTGGCCGAATCGGGCAGCACGATGCCCCCGGCGGTAATCGATTCCGATTCTTCCCGTTCGAGCACCACTCGGTCTCCCAGCGGTTGGAGTTTGATATTACCGGTGGCGGTTTTCTTACCTTCTTGTTTTTTTGCCATGCTTACTGGCCTCCAAATTTAATATTGCGAATGTTGTAATTGCTCCGCCCTGGGGACGGCATTATTCCAATGACCAATCAGAATCCGGGCTTTAACCGGCAAGTGCAGCCATTTCGAACGCACATTATTATTGCCGGAGAACGTCGGCCGTGTAATGACCGACTATTCTCGGCCTGCCAAACGTGCGCGCGGAATGGTTGTTTCCAAAGAGAAAGCAATCGGCGCGCCAAAAATGAACGATGTGATAACTTGTTGATAGGGAAGAAGTTACACAGGCAGATCTAATGCTCAGGCTCGCCGTCGCCCGCCATCATTGGCAAAGCATCTGAGTATTTCTTTTCCATTACTGCCAATTTGACAGTCTACTTTCCAGTGGCATTTAACCCAAAATATGTTGCCGACTGTAGACCGGTATACTACCCCACATGAATAATAATCACTACTGGTTAATGAATATATATCCATCATATTGATTATCGATTGCACTGTACCACGATTTTCTGGGCCGCCTTAGCTGCGTTTTCTGATTTCAATGAACAAATTTTCAAACCCTGGATATAAGAAATGTGGAAGGCTTTTATGAATCAAGCCGCAGTGTGTGTTAAACAAGTCAGAACAATTCAAAAAGTAATATCGTTACCAAGGACATTAATAATCATAATAGATAACATTAGTTTTTCTAAAGCTATAAGAACCACAACGGCCATAGATGAATCTGTTGATTATGCAGTTATTGGGTTGGGACCCTTTAACACTTTATGATGGAAAGGAAGTCACGGATTAGAGAATTTACACCCATAAGAACAACAAACTACTATTATTAAACAATTTTACATATTTTCTTTTATTAATTTTTATGTACAATTATACAAATACGGAGGGGATGACTTATAAAATGAAATTTGGGGTAAAGTAAAAGTGGCGATGTGCGATGCTCTTCCACATGATTTTTCAGCCCAGAGACACGTTGATTTAAAATAAAACTATTCAAGACGTTCTTTTTTTATTGGGCGTGTCATGTGGTGTCTTTTATGTCGATGGAAATTCCAAACCCCCAGGATAATTCCTTGGCGGCTGAGAAAGTCCGTGCGTTCCCGCAGACGCCCGGCGTTTACCTGATGAAAGACGCCGCGGGCAGGGTTATCTACATCGGCAAGGCGAAAAACTTGCGCAATCGGGCGGGCAGTTACTTCCTCAAGGCGGCCGCCGAAGATCCGCGCACGGCAAAACTGGTCCTGGAAATCCGCGATATCGACTATATCAAGGCAAAAAACGAGATCGACGCCATTCTTACCGAAGCCCGGCTTATTAAGGACATTCTTCCCAAGTTCAACAGGGAACTCCGCGACAGCAAGACGTTTCCCTACCTGGAAATCCACGTGCGCGAGGATTTTCCCCGCGTCTGCTTCACGCGTGAACCGAAAGGGCACGGCTCGAAACTTTACGGGCCGTTTCCCAATCCGCGGCAGTTGCGCGGGGCCATCCAGGCGCTGCAAAAAATCTTCAAGTTCCGCACCTGCACGCTGGAGATCGACGCCGACGACAAGCGCTGGCAATGGTTCCGCCCTTGCCTGCTGCATTCCATCGAGCAATGCACCGCGCCCTGCAATTTGCGGATTTCGAAGGAAGAGTATCGCAAGGGCATCAGGCGGCTGCAACAGGTTTTAGACGGCAAGAAAGATACGTTGCTCAAGGAAATGCACAAAGAGATGGAGGCCGCGGCAAAGGAATTGCGTTTCGAAGAGGCCGCCCGGCTGCGCGACGAGATCGAAATGCTTCAATCGCTCGACAAGCGCGGGGTGCTGGAAACGCACGTTCAGCCCGAGGTTTTTCCCATCGACCCGAAAAAGGGGCTGGCCGGTTTGCAAAAGATCTTGCATTTACCCCAGCAACCGCGGATCATCGAAGGCTTTGACGTGGCCCATACGGCGGGCATGGAAACGGCGGCCTCGGTGGTGCAATTTATCGACGGGCTGCCGTTCAAACCCGGGTACAAGCGGATGCGGATTCATCAGGCAAGCGGCGGGGACGATTTCGCCGCCATCCACGAAGCCGTGACCCGGCGATTCCAGCATCTCCAAAGGGAAAACGAAACCATGCCCGACATGTTGCTGATCGACGGCGGCAAAGGGCAACTCAACGCGGCCCTGAGCGCATTAGCCGGCCTGCACATCGAGCCGCCTGTCATACTTGCCTTGGCCAAGTGCGAGGAATTGGTCCACGTGATGCACCGCGACGAGCCGCTGCGATTAAGCCGCCACTCGTACGCATTAAGGCTGCTGCAATATGTCCGCGACGAGGCCCATCGCTTCGCCCAACACTACCATCACATTTTGCGGCGGCGTTCGACCCTGGGCGAATAAGCGATAGGCCATTATTCTTTGAGCCTGCTATGCTCATAATCTGATTGCAAATTGACAATTGCAAATTTCAAATTGCAAATAGAACAACGGCTAATGTAGCAGGCACACTCCGTGTGCCGTTTTGGTTTTTTCATGTCAATATCCCATCGCGCGGACGGCACACGGAGTGTGCCTAATACATTGTGCCTGACACCTTATCGGTCATATTGTAAATTGAACATTGCAGATATAAAATTGCAAATTGAACAAGCGTAAAGATTTCACGTCCTTGAACCTGACGTTTTCAACAGGATTCCACCATGTCTCGAACAATTCATTCATCAGTTTTGCGAACGGCAATTGGGATATTGCTGGTTTTGAGTGTTTTTTGCGCTTTTTCGGCGCAGGCGGGCGAGCCGTGGAAATTCATTGTTTGCGGAGACAGTCGAGGGAAGGATAACGGCGTGAATGCCGAAATCCTCGGCCCTTTGGCCGAGCAGATCGCCAAGAGCGGCGTCGATTTTATCCTCTTTCCCGGCGACTTGATGACCGGCTCATTGCTGCACTCAACCTCAAAAAAATACCTGGATCAATGGCGGACCACGATGGCCCCGGTTTACAAGACGGGCATTAAAGTCTACCCGATTGCGGGAAATCACGAATGGATCGACTACAATCTGCCCGAGGCCTGGCGCCAGGAGTTTCCCGAATTACCTGACAACGGCCCCAAGGGCGAGGAAAAGATGACCTACTCGTTCACGCACAAAAACGCCCTGGTCGTCGGGCTCGATCAATACTTCAATCACCGCCATGAAGTCGACCAAAAATGGCTGGACAAGCAACTTGCCGCCCGCGACGCCCAGACCCAGCCCCATGTTTTCGTGTTTGGCCATGAGCCGGCCTACGCCGCACTGCACGCCGACTGTATGGACAACGACGAACAGGCTCGGGACGCGTTTATTCAAAGTCTTGTCGATGCGGGCGCACGGCTATACTTCTGCGGCCACGACCACTTTTACAACCACGCCGAAATTCGCGGCTTTTTGCGGAACAATCAGCCCGTCGTGTTTCACCAGTTGATTGTCGGCACGGCCGGGGCGCCGATCTACCATTGGAAAGGCCAGTACGGCGGCAAAAACGGCCCGGGCAAAACCCTCGCCAAAATGGGCCACGATGAACACGCGGGAAGCTACTGCCAGGTTGACGTCGATGACCTGACGGTGACAATAAAGTATGTTAAGCGTCAAGACAACGGCGATTACTCGGTTGACGAAACATTCTCATACACGGTACCCGATTCGAAATAGCGGTTATGCTGAACCGGCTAAAATGTTGCGGAGATCTGTGAATCCCATAAAACGCCGCCAAACCCGTTACTTTGTTTATAGGAGGGCATTATATGCCGCAAGAAATGGCAATGCTTCAAATGTTAAGTCAAACCGGAAATGGATGGTTAACAGCCGTTCTATTGGTGGGATTGTTATTAGCCTTGTTATTCAAACCGGAGCGTATTTATAGTTGGGCGCTTATGCGTTTGTCGTGTTGGTTTTTGGCGGCTTCGATCGTGACTCCGCCCATACTAAACGCATTCATGACTATAACTTCTGGTTCTGCGGCATCTTTTCGTTCGCCGAGTGTTGGCATGTCGGATTACCTGGTTATGACTTGCATTTACGCACTTGGCCCGATTCTAGTGGGAATCAGCATTATATGCGGGCTGCTTGCAATGATTCCCAGTGGTTATCGTCCGCCGCTTACGCCGGCGAAACATCCCTTGGAATAAATGGGCTACTAATTTTGGAGACGCTTCATGTTCGACCGGCAGGAGCTATGCGCCAGGCGCTGCGTCCGGACGTTGATCGAGATAATCGAACAGCTTCCTGCCCGCTGGGCCGCACGTGCGCCGATGGTCTTGGATGAATCATCAGTGGGCATGCTATTGTTGTGGACTCTTATCCGTTGGGAACGCCGCTTTCCGCTGACCGCTATGGAAGGAATGGGCGTAGACATCTGGGCGTTTACCCGAGATGTCGATCAATTGCTCGAAAATGAAAAAACACAAAAGTCCGGGGAAAACAGCCAAGCGCCGGCCAAGGGGCCAAACGATCTGAATCCCCTTGTTTTACTGCAAGAACTGACAAACCGCTGGCTTCAGCGGGCGGAAGACGAAGCCCGTAACCTAGGCCATGCCTTTTTGGGCGCCGAACATCTTTTACTGGCCCTGGCTGCCGGGGCCGATCCTTCTTGGTCGCCGCTTTTCGCCCGATATGGCATCGACCATGAGCGACTGAAAAACACCGTGCTTCAAGCCTTGGCGTCGAAAACGGCCCAATGCCCGGAGAATGTCATCGACGCCATTCTTCTGCCTCCTTCACCTGATGAGATAAGCTCGACGCAATGCGCGGTTCCATGGGGGGCGTCTTGGGATAATAAGCCGGCCGTGGGCATGCCGCGCAAATTCAGCATGGCCGTTTTGATGATGATGGTTACGTTGTTTGCCGTTATGTTTTCGACCTTGCGATGGCTGGATGCATCGCCGATTTATTATGGCATATTTGGAGTGCTGGTGTTCGGCGTTACCATGGGACAAATGGTACTTTTTGGAGGCAAATATCCCAGGGCGGCCTCGATATGGACCGGAGCCGTATTGCTGCCGCTTGAAATTGGCGCAATCAATCTTTTCTCCAACCTTATCCGCGATTATCACAACATATTTGCACACCTTGTAACAACGATTTTTTACATGATCTTTACCATACCCGTCGGCGCGCTGTTCGGCTATCTGGCGGGCGGACTTACGGCAGGCGTGGTGTTGCTGCTGGAGTGGAAAAAAGATCGAGATCCGCTCCCGGCCGACACCACGGATATGTAAATCGGTACACGATTTCAAATGGAAAATGCCGTTCTTGCGGGCTTTAATTCCGTCCACCTCTATCGGGGCATTTTGGATTTATTTTGGAAAAATTTCCATTCGGGTACTTGTCAAAGCCACAAAGGATGATAGATTCCGTTTATTGATTTTGTGGGAAAGCTGCCCATTTATAAGATAAACAAATAATGATTTGTGGAGATATTTCCCAAATAGAATTCGACCGTTTCGCAGAGGAATAATAACGTCTGGTTAAACCATGCCCGGAGTTGAGGATTTCCTGCTAGGCGAGCATCCGCGAACGCTTGATGAGCGGTGGCGGGTCTCGATTCCCAGCGAGTTCGCCGATCTGCTCTGCGCCGAATCGACGGACTGCATCCTGGCCAAGGAGCGGCCTGGATGTTTGAGCCTGTGGAGCGCCCCGCTCTGGCAAGCCCGGCTGGAAGAGGGCATGGAATTGGTAAAACAAAAAATGAAGGCAGGAAGGCTTCATGAGAAGATCGCAGAAGTACAGATGCTCGGCCGGCTGCTCTCAACCCGGCATAGGACGGTGCAGTTGGCCGGACGAGGACGGCTGCTCATACCCGAGGGCTTTCGCGAGTTCCTCGGCGTGGAACCAAACGGAGAAGCGCTTATTTTGGGGGCGGCAGTATGCATCGAAATCTGGCAGCCTGCCGCATGGATCAAATACTTGGAAAACAGGATGCCAAGATTCAGGAGATTATTCGACCAGCTCTCTAAATAAACGGAAATAACGGAAATTCGCAGGACGACTTTTTTAAAAAGTCGTCCTACCAAAAACCAACCACTCAGGGCGGATTTAAAATCCGTTCTGAAAAAATCCTCGTTCCCAGGATGAGCCTGGGAACGAACCAAACCAATTAGCGCACTATCCCATGCCCGGTCCGGAGGATTCCCTAAAGTATTAACCCGGTTCCGTCACCCGGTTGAAGTTACAGGTCACCAGGGAGGGGTTTTCCAGGGCGCATGAAGCGCCCGCCCTTTATATCCCGGACCGGGCATGGAAATTTTTTAAAAGCAGAAGGCAGAATGAAGAATGCAGAAGTACATTTTTGCACTCTGCATTCTTATTTCTGCGTTACCGTAATAAACGCCAGGCGGAGCTGGTGGAGCATACCTTCGATTTCTTCGCTTTCTTCCGGTGTGCGGTTGCCTTCGGTTTTTTGCTGCAACATAGTCAATAATTCGATGGCATGCCGGGCTTGATCGATCCGCACCGCGGGCTGCTTGTCGGAAACAGGGTTGGGCAAAAGTCCCATCGCTATGGCCCCCTGCAAATACAGTGTGCCGGCCAAAAACGAAAGCGTGGGCGGCGGCAAGGGCGCTTGGGATTCCGCCGGGTGCTCATGTGTTTGCCCTTGCTCTCGCTTAAGGCGTTCTTCTTCCTTTTCGGCCTCTACCCGGCTTTTCCAATTCTCGTCGATAATGATTTTCTTTTTGTCTTCGTTTTTGTCGTCTGGCATGGAATGCCTCCATGAAAAACATGGTCACTTGCGCTGCCGTTTGGCAGCCATCAAACCCCCGGGGTAATCACCGGGGGCTAAAAAAAAGGCTTTATTTACTTCGCGCTATGCACTTTTTCAAGGTGTTCCTGATGCGCGAGGCGTCGATCCAAGGCCGCGCCCACGAATCCGGCAAACAACGGATGTGCCCGGGTGGGTTGCGATTTGAACTCGGGATGGTACTGTACGCCGATGAACCAGGGATGGTCGAATATTTCCACGATTTCCACAAGCGCGCCGTCGGGACTGGTGCCCGTCACCTGCATGCCATGGGCGGAAAATTGCTGCCTGTATTGGTTATTGAATTCATAGCGGTGCCGATGCCGCTCGGAAATCTGGTTTGAGCCGTAAGCCTTGGCGGCCTTGCTTTCGGGAACGAGTTTCGCAGGTTGGGCGCCCAAGCGCATGGTGCCGCCTTTGTCGGTAATGGTTTTTTGCTCATCCAACAGGCAAATGACCGGATGCGGATTGTTCTTGTCGAACTCGGTGGAGTTAGCCCCCTGAAGTCCCAGCACGTTACGGGCGAATTCGGCCACCGCGCACTGCATGCCCAGGCAGATGCCGAAATAAGGGATGCCCCTTTCGCGCGCGAAACGCACGGCGTCGATCTTGCCTTCGATGCCGCGTTCGCCGAAACCGCCGGGCACCAATATGCCGTCCACTTCGGAAAGCAGGCTTTCGGGTCCCTCGCGCTCGACGGCCTCGCTGTGGATGCGCTCGACGCGGACCCGCGTCCGATGCGCAACACCGGCGTGGTCCAGGGCTTCGTAAATCGACTTGTAAGCGTCGCGATGTTCGGAGTATTTGCCCACCACGGCGATTGTTATTTCGTGCTGTGGATTTCGCAGCCGGTGCATGAGATCGCGCCAGTCTTGCATATCCAATGGGCCGGCCTTCAGGTTCAGCTTGCGGACGATCAGTTCATCCAGCCCGTGATCGACCAGGCTCATGGGCACCTCGTACACCGAGAAATCCTTGTCCTTTTCCTCGATCACGGCCTCGACGGACACATTGCAAAACAGGGCGATTTTCGCCCGATCGTCGCGGCTTAGCGAGCGCTCGGTGCGGCAGATGAGCACGTCGGGCTGAATGCCGATTTGTCGCAACAGACCCACCGACTGTTGCGTGGGCTTGGTCTTTAGTTCGGCGGCGGCCTTTAAGTACGGCACCAGCGTTAGATGAATGTACAGACAATTTTCCTTGCCATAATCCAGCGAAAACTGACGAATGGCTTCCAAAAAAGGCTGGCTTTCGATGTCGCCCACCGTGCCGCCGATCTCGGTTATGACCACGTCCACGCCTTCGCCGGCCGGCATGGCCAACGCGGCCTTGATCTCGTTTGTAATGTGCGGAATCACCTGCACTGTCTGCCCCAAAAATTCCCCGCGGCGTTCTTTATTGATCACCGACAAGTAGATTTGGCCGGTCGTGTAATTCGAGTGGCGATTCAAGGGGCTGTTGGTGAATCGCTCGTAATGGCCCAGGTCCAGGTCGGTTTCGCTGCCGTCGTCCAGCACGTACACCTCGCCGTGCTGGTATGGACTCATAGTGCCCGGATCGACGTTGATGTACGGGTCCAGCTTTTGCATGCGGACCGATAGCCCGCGCTGCTCCAACAACATGCCTATCGAAGCGCTGGTAAGCCCCTTGCCCAACGAACTAACCACGCCGCCGGTAACGAAAATATGCTTGCTCATAATGATCCCATCCTTGCTGAATTGTCCTAATAGAAAAAGACATTTTAGAACACTAAAGCGATGGGGGGAAGTGGCCGCTAATCCCATTCTAATGGGGGGATATTAATAAGACGATAAAATTAACCTCTTGGACCAGACGGGCAAGATAGCAATAATGATGGCTTTGGTAATTAGGAAACGCACAATTTTTCTCAATCTATAATTCATAAAATCATTTACGAACTAAATAATTAAGTCATACAATAGATATGTCAGTCATCGAAAAAATACGGGACAAGATTCGAAAGCGAGATTACTATTTGTCTTCCCATGCAGAGGAGGAGATGGCCGAGGACTCATTCGAACGTCTGGACGTGGAAAATGCCATTTTGCAGGGATTTGTGCAGAAGAAGATGACGCATGATCCGAGAGGTACAAGATATCGCGTGGAAGGGCCAGCCCATGACGGACGATTAATGCACGTGCTTTGCCGTTTGAAAGAAGCGGGGTCTCTGATTATAATTACAGTATATGAAAAGGATTGATTAATATGAAATGTGAGTTTTGCAATTCAGACACGAACCGAAAAATTGTCCGGAAACAGCACTGGTTACAAGGTAAACTCTACATCGTTGAGAATGTCGAGGCGGAGGTATGTCCCGAGTGCGGCGAAAGATACTATCATGCCACAACCCTGGACAAAATCGACCAACTGATTAACAGCGACCATCCAGTAAAAGAAACAATGTCCGTGGAAGTGCTCACGGTATAGCGGCTATCCCCTCATACGGAGCGTGGGGAGTACTTTTCCACAAACGCCCGATAGTTTTCAGGGGTATCGATGCCGAAGGTAGGTTCATCGACCACGCCGACCAGGATCGAATAACCCGCCTCTAAAACCCGCAATTGTTCGAGTTTTTCCAACTTCTCCAGCGGCGATGGGGGCATGGAGGCGAGTTTTAACAAGAAATCGCGGCGATAGGCGTAAAGCCCCACATGCTGATAGAATTTGGGCGGATCAATATAAAACATGCCGTCTTCCCACTGCCGAGGGTAAGGAATCGGACTCCGGCTAAAATAAAGCGCCTTCCCCAGATGGTCGAAGACAACTTTCACGCAGGCCGGATCTTCCCATTGATGCCGATTGCGAATCGGCGTGGCTAAAGTGGCCATAACGGCGGTGCGATCTTCCTCCAGGAGTTTAATAACCAGGTCTATCGACTCGCCGGCCAACTCCGGCTCGTCGCCTTGCACGTTGACGATAATATCCACGTCCATGAGCACCCGGGCGACCTCGGCAACCCGATCGGTTCCGCTTGGGGCCTGCGGATCGGTCATTACGGCCTGCCCGCCGAACGATTGAACTTCACGAAAAATCTCCTCATGATCGGTCGCCACGCATACGCCCGACGGGCGCCGGGCATGCAAAGCGGCTTCGTACGTGTGTTGGATAAGCGATTTGCCCGTCTCGCGAAGCAGGAGTTTTCGCGGCAAGCGGGTAGAAGCAAGCCGAGCGGGGATTATCAGATAACTTTTTTGTGCGTAAGGAGAATGGGCCGGGTCTGTCCTGATGGAACGAAGCGAGGCAGTCCGAACATCGGTCAGATCCGTATGCGACGAAGTGTCGAGATGCTGGGACATTAGGGCTTCCTTGCCTTTGCGGAAAGCCCTTCTCATATCTCAATTTCGTTTTTGTGCCAAGGTCAACTAATTGATCAGACGCGCCGTGCCCAACTTAAATTTCGCTTATAATGTCGGTTAAAATCTAATATTCATCTCGCTTACTCCAGTGCAGCAAACAAGTTATGTAAATTAAAGAATCACCGCTTGACAGCCGAATCTATAACAGTATAATTACATGCGATTAGGGGAGTATCACATGATATCGAAAACCGGCGTCCATGCTTTAAGGGCCTTGTCGGCCCTGACAAAACTGCCCGAGGGAGAATATGCCGGAGCGGGTGATGTCGCCGAAGAGATCGGCGCACCGCGGAATTACCTGGGAAAGTTATTAAAAACCCTGGCCGACGAGGGATTGCTGGTCTCGCAAAAAGGCAAAGGCGGCGGTTTTCGACTAGTACGCGATGCCTCTAAAATCTCGCTTTATGAGGTCATGGACCCAATCGAGCACGTCGGGCGATGGACAAACTGTCTACTAGGTCACGGTGAATGCTCCGCACAAAGCCCATGCACATTGCATAACAGATGGGGAAAGGTCCGCGACGCCTATCTGCGATTCCTCCGCGAGACGACTGTGGCCGATGTGACCGCTCAAGGAGCATTAGCAATATGTAATGTGAAATAATGTTATTTTAGTTCTTAATCAGATATTCACATGCGTTTCTATGAATAATATCGTTTCAATAAAGCAATTATGGAGTTCTGCATTTTTTGTTGCTGTCCGCGTCCCACTTCCCGCCATAATATAAAAACAAACAAAAGGGAGATAACTTGTCATGAGCGATTCGATGGAAGATCGTGCTGAAAAAATTCGCAAACTGGAAGAAATCATCAAGTCCTTGCACGGCGGCGCGGAGCCGGCAACGGTCAAAGCGCAACTCAAAGACATCGTGCGTCGAACCGACTCCGCCGAGATCGCCGCCATGGAGCAGCAGCTCATGGCCGGAGGCATGCCCGTGGACGAGGTCCGCTCGATGTGCGATTTGCACGCCGAGGTGCTGAAGGAAATCATAACCGAGCCGCCTGCCCATGATTTCCCGCCCGGCCATCCGATCGACACATTCCGCCGCGAAAACGAGGCGCTTCATCGCTTGGTAGAGCAAATACGTTCCACCTTTGCCCAACTCCGCCAACTGCCGGAATCGGAAGAGTGGCGAAAAACGATCATTCGCCTGCGCCAAGGATTTAACGAACTATCGGACATCGACAAGCATTACCAGCGCAAGGAAAACCTGCTGTTTTCCCGGCTGGAGGCGCATGGCATCACCGGTCCCTCGAAGGTGATGTGGGCCAAAGACGACGAGGTGCGGCAGTTGCTGAAACGCGTGGATCGAGTGCTTGCCAAAGAATCGTTTAAGCTCGACGAGGCCCTGGAGTTGATCTCCACAACGGCCGAACCTGCCTTGAATTCCATTGCCGGGATGATCTACAAGGAAGAAAATATACTCATCCCTATGGCGCTTGGGGCGCTAACCGATCAGGATTGGGGCGAGATCTGGCGCGATACGCCCAGTTACGGCTGGTGCCTGGTCGAACCGCGGGAAGGCTATAATCCTTCGATTGCGGGCGGTCCGTCCGCATCGGCCGGGCAAACCGCCGATCAGGCCTTGACATTATCCTCTGGCAGTCTAAAGCCCGACGAATTGCGGGCCTTGCTGGCCACGTTGCCGTTTGAACTCACCTTTGTCGATGCCGACGATCGCGTGCGTTATTTTTCGGAAAGCCCCGATCAAATCTTCAAGCGCACCAAAATCATCCTCGGGCGCAAGGTTCAAAATTGCCACCCGCCGGCAAGCGTGCACATGGTGCAAAAAATTCTGGACGACTTCCGCGGCGGACAGCGCAATGTGGCCGATTTCTGGATAAATTTACACGGCAAGTTCGTCAGCATCCGATATTTTGCCGTGCGCGACGCCGATGGAAAATACCTGGGCACCCTCGAAGTGACCCAAGACCTGACGCACATGCGCGCGCTGGAAAGCGAACGCCGCCTGTTGCAGTACGATTAGAGACTTGGCATAATAACCGCCGGTTCTTAGCTTTTCCATAATGTAATCTACAATTGGAACCGCGAATTATGCCCAATCAAACTCTAGGCGGCAAAATTTTCGAACGTCTTGACCAATTGAACGAATTCGAGCGTGCGCCTATTGCGCCCGATAATCTTAAACCGGGCCGATATTTCGCGGCCATGTTCACCGGCGAACATATCGCCGCCACGGAATTCGTCATCGGCGCGCTCTTCGTCTCGTTTGGGGCCGGGGCATTCGATGTTCTGATAGGGCTTCTCTTGGGCAATCTGATGGCCGTGCTTTCCTGGGCCTTTATTTGCGCACCCATCGCCGTGCAAACGCGGCTCACGCTCTATTGGTATCTACGCATGATCGCCGGGCCGGGCGTGATGGCGATTTACAACATGCTAAACGCCATTTTGCACTGCATTCTCGGCGGGGCCATGATCACCGTCTCCGCATCCGCGGTCCGCCTCATCTTCAGCATCCCGGAACAGACGAAATGGTATCCCGACGACTATCGCTTCGTGCTCTTGGTCTTGGGCGTGGGGGCCGTGGTAGTGACTATCGCGATTCTAGGATTCGCCAAGCTCTCGCAGTTTTCGGCCGTTTGTTCGCCATGGATGACGGTCATGTTCGTTGTGGGCGGATTGGCGATGCTGCCGCTATTGGGCCGGGTAGAGAGTTTTTCCGACTTTTGGCGGATCGCTAACGAAAAAATATGGACCGGCCAGGCGCCGCCGGGCTCGACATCGCTGAGTTTTTGGCACGTTGCCATGTTTGCATGGATTTGCAACCAGGCCACTCACCTGGGATTGACCGACATGGCCATTTTCCGCTATGCGCGGCGTTCGAGTTACGGTTTTTACTCGGCCTTTGGCATGTATTTGGGCCATTATCTGTCTTGGATTTGTGCCGGCATACTGGGCGCTACTGCCGCCGCGGTTTTACGCCGTCCGCTTATTGATCTCGACTCGGGCAACATCGCCTACACTTGCCTGGGGGCAATGGGGGCGCTGACGGTCGTCATTGCCGGCTGGACCACGGCGAATCCCACGCTGTATCGGGCCGGATTGGCCTTGCAAGTAGTCACGCCCGGGTGGCCGCGGTGGTTTGTAACCTTGATCGTCGGCATAGTTACAACTATTATTGCCTGCTTCCCCTTCGTATTCACGAAACTGCTCGATTTTGTAGGAATTTACGGCCTGTTGCTCATGCCCGTGGGGGCTATCGTGTTTGTCGAGCATTGGATTTTCCCCAAACTTGGTTGGAACCGGTTTTGGGCCGCCCGCCGGGGATTACTCTTCAACATACCGGCTTTAATCGCCTGGTGGGGATCGCTATTGATCGCCCTGGGCATTTGGGAGATGGGTTGGCTGCACCTGTTCTTTCTGCCCATTCCCGTGTGGTTTTTAACGGCGGGATTATATATCATTCTTGCTGCCCTAAGCGGGGCCCGGCAATCGCTGCCGCCTTTGCCCGCCGATGTGCCGGCAACATCGCCCGCAACCGCGCCGGTCGCCCCCTTTTGCATGACTAAAACGCAAAAAATCGTGTACTATCTTTTTGGCATTATTGCCTTGCTAAGCCTGCTGGCCATGCTGGCCCTGGCAATTGCCGCGTTCAAAGAAAACATCACAAAATCCGATCTCCAATGCTATCTCACACCTGCCACGGCGATCTACTACCTCACCAGCATCCCGTGGCTGTACTATCGCGAAAAGCTGCATCCGGCTTAGTATTCCGCCATGTCGAAAGTGACATATCGGGTGCCACTGGCTCCGCCAGTGCATATTTGGACCTCTGGCAGGACCTACACTGGCAAAGCCAGTGGCACACTAATATGTAATCCCGTCAAATTGGCCTTGGCGAACTACTTGCATAAGAGGCCGTGGTTGCAAGCAACTACCCTACAATCCGGCCGGCAGATTAGGCTCTGGCTAGGCCGCGATAATTTTGGTATCTTATTTTTGGGCCTGTAGCTCAGTGGTTAGAGCAGGGGACTCATAAGGCATTTTTTCCGATTCTGTTCAGTATCATCATAATGCGAATAATACCGTATTTTACGATACTTTTCCGATGTATGCCGCTTTCGTTTGTACAGTGTACAACTGTGTAAAAATGGGAGTGGCGGGTGTCAGTGACACCCGTTGTACACCTACTGAACAGGCATAGAAAACCCGGCTGCCGGTCGATCACCACGG
>JBEKZY010000076.1:0-17812 GCA_049509395.1 Thermoguttaceae bacterium
ATCTGTTCAAAATCGCGAGGACCTTGGTCCGCCTGGCCGATGAAACCGCCAAACCCAACGCCGAGCGATTGCGCGAATACCGCGAATCGAACCTTGAATCGCTCAAGCTGGAACTGTTTGCCGATACGCCCATTTACAAGGATTTGGAAACGCTTCAACTTGCCGATTCGCTGAGTTATTTTATTGAAACTGTAGGCTACGATTACTATAACCATCTGGCAAAGGAGGTGCTCGCGGAAAGTTCGCCCGTTGAGCGCGCCGCGGCCTTGGTCCAAGGCACAGAACTCGAAGACGTGGCAGTGCGAAAAAAACTGGCCGAAGGCGGCCAAAAAGCGATCGAAGCCTCGATCGATCCGATGATCCGCCTGGCCCGCCTGGTCGATGTCCCGGCCCGGGGCGTCCGCAAATTCTACGAGCAACAAGTCGAAGAGCCGCAGCGCCAGGCATACGGCAAAATCTCAAAGGCCCGATTCGCACTGTACGGCACGGATATCTATCCCGACGCCACCTTTACCCTGCGATTGGCCTTTGGAACGGTCAAAGGTTATCGTCAGGCGGGCAAAACCATCCCGCCCTGGACAACCATCGCCGGCGCTTATAAACGATCCGAGGAACACGACAACCAGCCTCCTTTCAACTTGTCCAAGCGATGGCTCGAACAAAAAGGGAATTTGAATCTCGATACGCCCTTCAACTTCATCTGCACCAACGACATCATCGGCGGGAACTCGGGCAGCCCGGTGGTGAATCGCCAGGCCGAATTGGTGGGAATCATCTTCGACGGCAATCTGGAGTCGCTGGTTTGGGACTATGTTTATAACGACGTGCAGGGCCGGTCATTGGCCGTCCACTCGAGCGCGATTATCGAAGCCCTGCAAAAAGTCTACAACGCCCAGGATCTGGCCGACGAACTGATAAACGGGCATTTGCGGACAGATGAACATTTGCGGACAATGGGCAGAATTTGGCATAAAAGATCGGACGGATTTTAAATCTGTCCTATTTACGCATCCCTTGTTCCCAGGCTCTGCCTGGGAACAATGTTTTTATTCGTATATAATACTGGGAGGTACATACAAACTAATAGAACTGACGACCAAAAACTGACTACTGAAAACTGATAACTGTAGACCTAATAGCATGACTCAGATTGAACAAGCCCTTGCCGGCGTTATAACGCCCGAGATGGAGGCCGTTGCCCGCGACGAGCAACTCCAGCCGGAGTTGATCTGCGCCGAGGTGGCCCGCGGCAGGATGGTCATCCCGGCCAATACAGTGCATATTGCCAAGGGCCTGCGGCCGATCGGCATCGGCATCGCCGCGCGCACGAAGATAAACGCCAACATCGGCAAGTCGGCCCTGTCGAGCGATACGGAGTGCGAACTGGCAAAGCTTTTCGCGGCCCTGCAATACGGCGCCGATACGGTGATGGATCTATCGACCGGCGAAGGCATCGACGGCGTGCGCACTCGGATCGTCGAAGCCTCGATCGTACCCGTGGGCACAGTGCCAATTTACCAGGTGGCCGAGCAACTCGACGACATCGCGGACATGAAACCGCGGGATTTTTTGGACGTGATCGAACAGCAAGCCCGACAGGGCGTCGATTATATGACCGTACACTGCGCGATATTGCGAGATCACATACGGCTGACCGCAAAACGCGTAACCGGCATTGTCAGCCGCGGCGGTTCGCTAGTGGCCAAGTGGATGGCGATCCGCGGCCAGGAAAATCCGTTCTTCACATACTTCGACGACCTGTGCGACATCATGCGTAAGTACGACGTCACCTGGAGCCTGGGCGACGCCCTGCGTCCGGGCTCGATCGCCGATGCCAGCGACGAGGCTCAATTCGCCGAACTAAAAGTAATGGGCGAGTTGTGCCGCCGCTCACGCAATCGCGGTTGCCAGGTGATGATCGAGGGCCCCGGCCACGTGCCCATGGACCAGATCGAGCGCAACGTAAAACTCCAGATGGAATTGTGCGACGAAGCGCCGTTTTACGTGCTCGGTCCGGTGGTTACCGACGTGGCCCCCGGCTACGACCACATAACAAGCGCGATCGGCGCGGCAATGGCGGCCTGGTACGGCGCGGCCATGCTCTGTTATGTCACGCCCAAGGAACATCTGGGCCTGCCGAACCTGGAAGACGTGCGTCAAGGCGTAATCGCCTACAAGATCGCCGCGCACGCCGCCGACGTCGCCCGGCATCGCCCCGGGGCCCAATCGCGCGACGACGCCATGAGCCAAGCCCGCTTCGATTTCGATTGGGAAGAGCAATTCCGTTTGTCTTTGGATCCCGAGCGTGCCCGCACTATGCACGACGAATCGCTTCCCTCCGCCGAAAACAAAACTTCTCATTATTGCAGCATGTGCGGCCCAAAATTCTGCTCCATGAAAACAAGCGAGGAGTTGCGAAAAATGGCCCGCACAGGAACAGAATCCTGATTTTTGATAATCACCACGGAGGCACGGAGGCCACGGAGATCGAATAAATCATTATTATCATAGCTATTTTTCATGTTTTCGATGTAAAACGCATGAGCACGGATTTTATCCCCGGCATTTACAATTATTGCGACCGCTGGTGCGAGCGATGTGCTTTTACAGCGCGATGCTTGGTCTTTGCCCGGGAAAAAAAGTATTTCGGCGACGAGAAGGAGCACGATCTTAAGAGCGACGCCTTCTGGAAGACGATGCATGACGTCTTCAGCGATACGAAAGATCTAATCCAGCGGACCGCGCGTGAGCATGGCATCGACTTAGATGCGTTTGACCAGGAAGAGTTGGATCGCGAGATGAAGGCGATGGCCCGTGCCAACCATCAAGCCCGGCAGCATCCGCTCGTGGTCCGGGCTACCCGTTATGCGGAAATGGCCAACAATTGGTTTAAACAAAATGAGTCTTCTTTCCAGCAGAAGCAAGACGATCTTGTGTCTTTGGAAATGATGCAGCTCGAGGGTCACGATCCGCAGGCCGAAGCCGTCAGCCTCGCGGACGCCTGCGACGTAATCCGCTGGTATCAACTCCAGATTGCCGTGAAATATTCCGGGGCGCTAAGCAGCGACGGCCAGCGTGATCTGAGGAAAAAGGGGACAGGTCCAATTTGTGCGAAGCACCCTTCGGGCCGTTCCGGCAAATTGGACCTGTCCCCTTTTTCCGCCGACTCTCTCGGATCGGCGAAGGTGGCGCTTTTGGCCATTGACCGCTCGCTGGCGGCTTGGGCCATCCTTCGCCAGGCGTTTCCGGATCACGCCGACGAGATTCTCGACATTCTGGTGGATCTAGATCGATTGCGACGCGCAGGCGAAAGTCGCTTCCCCGATGCACGTGCTTTTATTCGGCCGGGACTGGACGACTAAAACCGCAAAGGGACGCAGCAACTTACCTCTCCAGGCAGCATTTGCTCGCTCAAGAGTGGCCATGGCGCCAGGTTTGATTTTTATGAGATTGTTGCCGGGGCAAATCGCTGCAAGGAACGTTCTATTTTTTGCGGCAGTTCAATCACAAAAAAGAAAGCGGCGGGATAGAGATAATCTTCTCCGGATTCGTCGATGATGCGGAGGTATTTTGCTTGTTCGGCCCTTTTATCGGGCAATACTCGATAAATCTTGCGTATAACAATGTCTTCACACTTTGTGTTTTTCAAACAGATGGCGAATCGGGCCGGGCCTTTGGTTTTCATGATTTTAATCCAAAAAACATTTGATTTTGAATCTTTTCTTGCCTATGCCGTGAGCTTCGTACCAGTGGACTTCGGCGTAGCGGATACTGCCGTCAATCAATTTAACCTTAGATTTTCCTTTTACTTTTCTCCACCGTCCGGGGCCGTATTTCCTAATTAGCCGGTCCAGATCGCGGATTGCCCGCCCCGATGCGATAACTTCAATATCCGTGGTAATGCCGACAATCTCAAAATACATACGATATCCGTACAACTATCCTTTAACGGATAATTATATCTCAATACATTCCGGTCTGCAATGTCACTGGAAAGAGGAGTGTTGTGGTTTTCCTTGAAATATAGTCTGGTTTGCCAAACGCCAGTCACTTGATTATCATGGATGTGTGTGAAATTAGGAAAACGGCCCGTTTGGTTGCTTAAGCGTCGCATAAAAACAATCCAACCATATTAAACAAGAGGGCAGGCATTCTTGCCTGTCTTTTTCCGGCTGGACAAGAATGTCAGATCGGACAAGACTGGCCAGACTGGAATGTCAGGCCTACTGAACAAGTATGTCAGGCCTCCTAATTTGGCTGGATCGCTCAACGCAACACATACCATGGGATAAAGGAAAGAATGTATGAAAACACTTGCCATGAGGAAGGCCTTCTTAATGCCCATTTGGGCCGTGTTGGCTGTTGGGATGCTTATTCTGCCGGCCGCTGTCAATGTGTCCGCCCAGGCCCCGCCGCCGGATAAGAAAAGCGAGGAAATCGAAAAGCAAGTCCAGGCGTTGAAGCAATCCGTGGATGACTTAGGCCGGATTTTACTGCCCGCCGAAACACAAAAACAAAAGAGAGATCGTCCCGCGGCGGCCGAGGCGGCTCCGGCCACAAGTGCCACACCATCATCGGCAAATGAACAAAGCAAGGATGCCATCGCCCGGATTCGCGAGGAAGGCCTGAACCACTCCCAAGTGATGCAGACTCTAAGCTACCTAACCGATGTCATCGGGCCGCGACTGACCGGTTCGCCCGCTCTGAAGCGCGCAAACGAGTGGTCGTCCGACAAGTTGGCCGCCTGGGGACTGGCAAATACGCATCTGGAAGCCTGGGGACCGTTTGGTCGCGGCTGGACGCTAAAACGCTTTTCGGCCCAGATAGTCGAACCGCAGGACATTCCCCTGATCGCTTATCCCCAGGCTTGGTCGCCTGGACTGGAGCAGCCGATTACGGCCGAGGTGGTTTACTTCGAGGCCAAGACCGAAGCCGATCTGGACAAATACAAAGGGAAATTGAAAGGCGCAATTGTTCTTGTCGATCCGGTGCGCGAAGTCAAAGCCCACTTTGAATCGCTGGCAATCCGCCGCACGGATGCGGATCTCCTGCAACTGGCCAATGCGGGCGAGACGCGCAGATCCATGGGCCGGCGCGGCGCGATTCCGCCATCCGCACCCGGAGGGCGTGCAAACGCTGCACAAGCCGGACAATCTCCTGCCGGAGATATACTATCATATTTCACCGGTTTGTTTGCTCAGCCTGTACAGAATCCCGACGGTGGATTATCTGGCGGGCGGACGCTCTCGTTTCTGACTGAGGAAGGAGCTGCCCTGGTGGTCAGTTCGAGTTTTCCAGGCGACGGCGGCACGATATTCGTGGCAGCCTCTTCGGTGCCCGGTCCCGAAGTCTCCCGCACCGAACGCGGACCGAATACCCAACGTCGGAAGGCCTGGTCGCCCGACGCTCCGGCCATGCCCGCGCAGATCTCGTTGGCGGTCGAGCAATACAACCGCCTGCTTCGCATGATCGAGCAGGGCGAAAAGCTTAAAATGTCGGTGGACCTAAAGGTGCAATTCCACAACGACGACCTGATGGCATATAACACTATAGCCGAGATTCCCGGCAGTGATTTAAAGGACGAGATCGTGATGCTCGGCGGGCATATCGATTCCTGGCAGGCCGGCACCGGCGCGACCGATAACGGCGCGGGCGTGGCGGTGTCGATGGAAGCGGTGCGTATTTTAAAGACGCTTAAACTCCAGCCCCGCCGAACCGTCCGCATCGGCCTTTGGAGCGGCGAGGAGCAGGGATTGTTGGGCTCCAAGGCATACGTGACCAAGCACTTCGGCGAGTATGTCGAGGGGAAAAACGCCGAGGAAGCAAGTCCGTCCAAAGACCAGGGCAAGAACGAGCCTGCCGCTAAACCCGCGCCCGAGGATCAGCAATCGGAGCGCAAGCTCGTCCGAAAGGGAGAATATGAAAAATTCTCGGTTTACTTCAATTTAGACGAGGGATCAGGCAAGATTCGCGGGATTTTCCTGCAAGGCAACGAGGCGGCGCGGCCCATTTTCCGCCGCTGGCTGGAGCCTTTTACAGACCTGGGCGCTGAAACGCTCACGCTCGAAAATGCCGGAGGGACCGACCACCTCTCCTTCAATTCCATCGGCCTGCCCGGCTTCCATTTCATTCAAGATCCCATTGAATACTGGAGCCGCACGCATCATTCCAATGCCGACGTTTACGACCGCGTCCAGGCCGACGACATGAAACAGGCCGCCACGATCATGGCCGCGTTCGCCTACAACGCCGCAATGATGGATGAGAAAATACCGCGGAAACCAAATCCGGCGCCGTCATTCCCACAGTAGTTGCCAAGGTTTATCACCGCAACTGCTGGGCGGTATGAGTGGATGCTAGGATGGCTTCCAAGGCTTGGTCGGCGTAATAGGCGGGATTTTTGGAGAATTTTTCCAAATCCGCCTCATCGGCAAACAAGAACATGTGACCATTGTAAAATACGCCATGTTCGCGATTGCCCTGTATGGCCTGACCTTTTTCCATGGCTTGGACTATGTCGTTTCCACAAATTACTGGTGCGTAACGATCCGGATCGGATAAGAAGCGTTGCTGTTCTTCGGAGCCGGCGAATAGATACGTGCTCCCACGATGAGTCGCGCCCCAGCGGTGATCGCCCACAACCCATTGCTGCTTTTCGACAAGAGTTACGGGACAATATCCATCTAGGGCTAATGATGATTTCAAACCGTCTAGGACTAAAGATGATATTGGCCGCAAAGAAGGGCGGTATTGGTGACAAAGTAATAAGATAATCAAAATAACATTACAGCAGAAAAAAAGAATATTGATAAAAAGATACAACCAATTAGATTTTAAGACAGTTCGTAAATACATAATTTTGGCCTAGCAGTTTATCGCATTTGCTGTGCGGTGCGATTGGATGCTTGGATGGCTTCCAGGGCTTGGTTGGCGTAATAGGCGGGATTCTTGGAGAATTTGGCCAAGGCGGCCTCGTCGGCGAACAAGAATATGTGACCATTGTAAACCACGCCGTGTTCGCGCATGCCCGGCACGGCCTGACCCTTTTCCATGGCCTGAACTATGTCGTTGCCCGAAATGATCGGCGCGTACCGGTCAGGATCGGTGAAAAAGCGGCGTTGTTCCTCGGAACCGGTGAAAAGATATGTTCGGCCGCGGTGTATCGCGCCATAGCGGCGATCGCCCGGTACCCATTGCTGCTTATCCACCAAAGTGACGGGACAGAATCCGTCCAGGCATAAAGGCGGATTGGCCGCGGGCTGCTGAACGGCAGGGCTGGAAATCGGAGCCGCTTGTTGACCTGCATTTGCCAGCGGCGGCGGCGTGGATGGATTGAAACTCGGAGGGGACTGTTGTGCCGTATTGGCCGCGAACGGTTGCGGCGGACTAGCCGTTGCTTGCTGCGGCACATTTGCCGATGGCAGATTTACCGATGGCGTATTGACCGATGGTATATTAGCCACCGGGGGCGGTGCAATGTTGCGTACTTGTTGTGCGGAAATTGCAGGCGATTGGATCAGGCCCGGCCCGGACAGCTCTGGCCCGGCGCCCGGTACTTGTTGGCCATAAGGCGGCGATACCGATGCGGGATTCGGCTGACTCGACTCACCCGCGGGCATTGCCGGGGATGAATTCGGCTGATTGCCCGGATTCCGGCGATAGTATTCCGCATAACGGTCGTCGGAAAGCGAAGTGTTTGCCGTCGATTGGTTGCTTGCAACAGGCTGTTCGGCAGCCGGGCGGTCGGCGGCTGGGTGGGCAGGGATATTGGCCGGCACTTGAGCTGTCTGGCCGGCGTTTTGATGTCTGGCGGATGCAATCTGATTTAATCGGGCGAGATATTGTGTTGCTTCGATTTGTCCGCGCATCATGTCCACGACCTGGCCTTGAGGCGTAATAATGATGTCGGTTGGCAGACCTGTAATGCCATATTTCGTGGCCGTGGATGGCATCATATCGGCGTTAATTTTGACCGGGACGTAATTAACCAGCAACGCCGCGCCTAATCCTGGCTGGTTAAACACCTCGGATTCCATTTTTTTGCATTTGCCGCACCAAGGGGCCCAAAAATGTATAAGCACAAGTCGATTGCTTTGTGCGGCTACTTGTTGGGCGTTTTCCAAGGTAGATTCCCAAGGAAAGGGTTGTTGAGCGATGGTCAGCTCCGGAAATAGCAAGATGCCTAGAAACAGCCCCGCACCCAACCAATGCAGTCTATTTATTTTCCGCATATTACCCGCCTCAAAGCCAATAACAATGAAAAGGTTAATTCCCGACTATCGTCATTTAGTTATCGGAAATGGTTAGGTGGGAAATAGCGTTAAAGTTTACGGATTATGCCAGATTTAATGGCTATTTCTGGAATTCTGGGAAAAATACAATCCCTTGCCTTGCAACGTATATTTCGATATAGTATAAGTAGTAGGAAGTTAATAACTTAATTACGTCCCGGTTTATGGTTAACCGGGTTCTGGAAGAGTAAGTCCCGGGTATTGTTCGGCCGCTTGAATTTGGCTGGCAGTTCTGTCGCCCTGGCATACCACCCGATATGGTGGAATGTTTAATTTGCGACAGCGCACGGGGTGTTTATAATCGGGTGCAAAGTGTGTAGGCGCCCTGCTCAGTTTTGCCACGTCTTGGATTAAGATATAAAATTTAAATGTCAGGGGCTTTTCAGAAACGGGGATTAATAACTTAAGGCTTGACAGCGAGCCCTGTTTGGATATGATGAAAATTGTGTTTACGCTTCACCCGGCAGGTGAGCGTTCTCGGCTTCCGGCCTGAGAAGATCTCCGCTATAGGAAAGTCAGTTGATTTGTTCGAAGGCGGCGCTTGTGCCGCAAATGCTCCGGATGGACTTTCGGAACTAGCGAGCAGAATCATTTCCTCGGTATTGAAAATTAGTTTGGTATGCGCCGAGGAAAAGGAATGCTTGTTATCCCTGCGATCGTTATCCCGGGATATATATGGAGTTCTTAATAAGAGACTGTTCGTCTCCTCTGGTGGAAAAAAGAAAGAATGCACGTTGCAATAATTGAATTGCACTCGCACTAAACAAACACTCAGTTTATCTCACTTAATTGTCCGTATCGTTTTGAAGCAAACTGAGCAAGAATTTTATCCGCCGCGTAAACGAACATCCACTCTTGAAACTGGTATTATCTATCTCCCAATGCAGCCGTAAGATTTTTAACGGCATGACTTAAGGGGTCTATTGAGTGCAAAATTACATGGGAAAAAGGAAAAAAGGCGGCGTCGGTCGTGGCCGCGGCCGCGGGGTCTATGGCGGCGGCGCGAACCGCCCTCAGAGCCGTGGGCCCAGGGTTGCCCAAAATAACGACAGTAACAACAGGCAACTCGAACCTGCTGAAAACGGCGAGCCGGGACCGGTCGAACCCGGCGGCGGCGTCCTGGAGATGCACCCAAACGGCTACGGCTTCCTCCGCGATCCGACTAACAATTACATGCGGGAGATGACCGACCCGTTCGTGCCCGGCAGTATGATTGAAAAATACGGCCTGCGCGAAGGAGTACACATCAAGGGCATGGTTCAAGGACCGCGCCGCAACCAAGGCCCAAGGCTGCGGGAAATCCTCGACGTAGACGGCATGCCTCCCGAGGAGTATAAAAACGTCAAAGGCTTCGACGAGCTAACGCCCATCAATCCCGAATATTGGCTCAAACTCGAAGTCGGACAGGAACCTCTTACCACGCGGGTCATGGATTTGCTAACCCCCTTGGGCAAAGGCCAACGGGCCCTGATTGTTGCCCCGCCGCGTACCGGCAAAACCATCCTTTTGCAGCACATCAGCCTGGGCATCTCCACTAATTATCCCAACGTCAAGTTGATCGTGCTTTTGATAGACGAGCGCCCCGAGGAAGTAACCGACATGCGCCGCGCCGTAAACGGCGAGGTTGTGGCCTCCAGCCTGGACCGCGAAATCGAAAGCCACGTCCGCCTCTCGCAACTGGTGGTCGAACGCTGCAAACGCCTGGCAGAGATGGGCAAGGACGTAGTCCTGCTTTTGGACTCCATCACCCGCCTGGCCCGGGCCTTCAACAAATGGGTGGGCAATACCGGCCGAACCATGAGCGGCGGCGTCGATATCAAGGCCATGGACATCCCTAAAAAACTCTTTGCCACCGCCCGGCTGTTCGAAGAGGGCGGGTCGCTGACCATCGTCGGCACCGCGCTTATCGACACCGGCAGCCGCATGGACGAACTGATCTTCCAGGAGTTCAAAGGCACGGGCAACATGGAACTGGTCCTCGACCGCAAACTGGCCGACCGACGCGTGTGGCCGGCCATCGACATCAGCCAATCCGGCACACGGCGCGAGGAAAAACTACTCCCGCCCGACATGCTCCACGCCATCACCCTCTTGCGCCGCACCCTTTCCACCATGCACCCGGTCGACGCCATGGAACAACTGACACAAAAATTGGCCAAGTTCAAGTCGAACAAGGAATTCATCAATTTGATCAGCGGCGCGAAAAATATGGATTAACGGGCAGTGGGCGGTGATCAGTGGACGGTGGGCAGTGAATATTGTTTAGCTGCGAGCGGGCACCAATCGAAGGTTGGTTGGCGAACGCATGGACAGTTGTAAGTAGACATTGATATAATTCAATTAGAGTGTTTTAGTTATCCTTCTGAAATGCGAATATAATGAAAGCCGAAACGATTCGGGAACTACTGCACCGCCAACCCTTTGAACCACTGGAGGTTCGGCTTTCCAACGGCGATCTACATCGGATTTCTCATCCTGAGTTTGCTATTCTTCTCAAGTCCACTTTGATTATTGGCATACCCGATTCAGACCGGGTTATCCTCTGTTCGTTGCTCCACATAGCAAGCATTGAAAGAGTCTCAGCATCTCAACCTGCCTAAGTGTCGTGCGGTTTTCGACGTCGCCAAACGCAGGATAGTAACCGGCAATCCCGATGCCAATTCATGTCTCCATTTTTTAATCAGCACAAGCTCCATTTCGATGCGCTGCGGTTTGCAGCCCTGCGAGCGGTTGATCCGGCGGCTGCCGTTAAGCGTTCATTCTCTGCCCACGATTTCGCCGATGCGAAGCGCGTTTTTGTGGTAGGCGCGGGCAAAGCCGGCGTTGCCATGACTGAGGCCGTGGCGGGCATTTTAGGCGACCGGTTAATGGCAGGCGTGATAAGCGTGCCCGTTCCCCCGACGCGGACATATAAACGGATTACTTTTATTGCAGGCGGGCATCCCGTTCCTAACGCTGGCAGTATTACCGCCGGACGGGCCATGGCTGATCTGTTGGCACAAACCGCCGATGGGGACCTGGTGATTGCCCTAATCTCGGGCGGCGGGTCGGCCTTGCTTGAATTGCCTCAACCTGGTTTGAGCCTTGCCGATTTACAAAAAACCACCGACGCATTGCTCAAATGCGGCGCCACGATTCACGAGATAAACTGCATTCGCGCCCGGCTTTCGCAACTCAAGGGCGGCGGTTTGGCCCGGCTGGCTTATCCCGCTCGCGTCTTGGGCTTGATCCTTTCCGACGTGGTGGGCAATGCCTTGGACGTCATTGCCTCCGGCCCCACGGTCCCGCTTGCTTCCTCAGAGGTGGAGGCCCGGGCCATAGTCGATAAATATCATTTGCATTCGGTCCTTCCCATTGCGGTATTGCAATGCCTGAAACAACAAACATCCGATGAAAAGATTGCATATCCAACGCCGCGGGCCGTGGAAAATCGTCTTATTGCATGCAATCGAATAGCCGGAGAGGCTGCCGCCGCCGCCGCCAAAGAGTTGGGATACGAGGGCTTTTTCCTGGCCGATGATTGGCAAGGCGAAGCCCGTGAAGTGGGGAATAAATTTGCTCAATTGTTGATCGATAGGGCGGGACATGGCCTAAAGTGTTATGTTGTCGGCGGTGAAACTACGGTTACTATTCGCGGCAACGGCAAAGGCGGGCGAAATCAGGAAGCCGCCTTGGCCGCCGCCATCGCCGTCGCCGGCCGGCCGAACATCGCCCTGGCCGCCTTTGCCACCGACGGCGTGGATGGCCCGACCGATGCCGCCGGGGCCGTTGTCACCGGCGATACCGTGAAGCGCGCCGGCCTGCTGGGGCTCGATCCACGGCATTATTTGGACGACAACAATGCCTATCCCTTCTTTTCCGCTCTGGGCGATCTGATCGTAACCGGCCCGACTGGCACCAACGTTAACGACTTGCTATTTGGGCTGGTGTATTAAGTAGGAATAAACGTCTCCAGCCTTGTCGAAAATCCCCGCTTCGATTATCTTAAAGTTGGGAACCTGTTAGACGTCAACCACAGTAAAAAAGGTTTTGTCCGGCCTTTTTGGATCACTATTTTTTACCGCAAAAGGGGGAAAGATAGCAGCGAAAATGACAATAGACAAGTTATAATATATCGTTTATAAACGAATTATGATTTCTCTCCCGGAGGGTAAGCGAATGGCTAGCGGCCACACTGGAAATGTGGTGCCCCGTAAGGGGTTGCGGGTTCGAGCCCCGTGCCCTCCGCTTTCGTAAGGTCTTGATCTTTAATGGCTTCCGTCGATACGTCGGCGGGGGGTATTTCTGTTGTCGGGACCTGCTCGGGCTGATTGTTGCCAAAAGTGTTGCCAGCCCGCAGATTGTTGCTGGCTTCCCAGTTACGGCCCCACAATTCATCCGCCACCGAATCGGCGTCCATCGTGACGTAATACTTCATCGTGGTGGCAATCTCGGCATGACGCATCAGCCGTTGCAACACGGCCGGCATAACACGTTTGGCCCAACGGGTGCCGAATGAACGGCGAAGATCATGGGCCGTTGCAAACTTCTTCGTGGTGGTGGTGACAATCTTGCCGTCAACCCTCTTCCGCTTCTCCACGGTGGCCACCACAATGCCCGCCTTGCGGCCGATGTTGCCGATAATGCGAATGACCCGCTTGGGCGTAATCGGGGTGCCCGTCTTCAATCCGTTCAGCTTGAACACCTTGCCCGTCCGCTCGGCTGCCGGGGTTTCCATCAATAGGTTGTAGAAGTCCTCCGTCATCGGCAGTCGCTCGTCACGTCGGGCCTTCTGTGCCTTGGCGTCGATACGGAACGCGGGCCGTCGGCTGGTCAAATCAACGGCAAGTGGGGCATCATCGTCCCAACTGAGGGCAAGACTTTCTGCCAATCGCAAGCCGCCAAGGTACAACCCCCGGAGATAGCGAATCCATTCGGCGGAATCATCGGGCCGGGCCTTGCGGACTGCTATTATCAGCCGGTCAAACTCTTCTCCGCTGACGGCTCGCGCCCGTGCCCCACCGGCCTTGGGAATGACCATCTTCGGGACGGCGGGCAAGAGTCCCTGGTCAACCGCCCATGACAGGGACGCCCGAAGGTGGCGAAGTGTCGAGCCGATTGTCACTTCCCCCATGCCCTCTTCTCTCAGCTTGGCGGTGAAACGCGATAGGACGGCCGGAGTCAGCTTGACGAGCCGGTCGGGATTCAACACCCGTTCCAAATGATTCGCCGCTGTCTTGAACGCTAATAGCGTCTTGGGTGCCAAGGCCAATCCCTTCTCATTCTCGAACCGCTTGCGGAAGTTTGCCCATGACAACTTGCTCGGGGCAGTATACCACCCTGCCCGTAGTTGCTTTTCCAGTTCTCCGGCCTGTCGCTCGGCTTCCCTCCAATCTTTCGTCTTGGCGGACTTCGCCACTTTCTTGCCGGATACCGGATCGAACCAAACCAGGGACAACGGCCGGTCTTGCCCGTAGCTATTCACCTTGACCATGATTTCATCACTCATAGGGAACACTCCCAAGAAAGACCGTAAGCCGTGATACCCGGTAGTAAGTAGCTTAGGGCTACCGTATGACCTTGCTCCCCGCCTATGCGGATCACAGCTTGGTTGCATACACAGATACCACGGCTTACGGCCTGATTGAACATCTTTTAGATTCCTAAGTAGGGTTACTAGCCCTGGTGGTCAGTCAGATTGACCACCATGAGAATTATCGCATATTTTTAACTTTCGTCAACAACATTCTTGGCAACAATCGGATAAAAAAGCCCCGAAAAACCCAAGGAAAACGGCTTGTGACACCTGATTTATACTCTGGTTGCTACTTGTTGCCCCGCATGTTTCGCTTTCGTTTCCCTGCCCCCTTCCGCCTTCCAATGTGACCGAATGCAAACATCATGCGCGCCATTGCCGCCCCCCGTCACGAAGTCACCGCGCGGCCCCCCCGGTTTCGCTGGGGTGCCTTTTCGCCATAGCGAAAGCCCGTTTCCGAACAACGCCTGACGGGCAAGGTCATGCCTCCTGAGTTTGGGATTCGGTTGCGGGCAGGACGATGCAATGTTGCTCCAAATAGGTTTTGGCGTAGATGTTCGGCAGAAAGTTAAAGCGCACGCGGCCGCTGTTGTTGTTAAATTCGGGCGGGCGTTCTTCCCGTTCCCTAAGAGCGGCCAGGGCCGCAACTTCGGCCCGGCTGCTAACAATTACGAATTGTATTTCGATGATACGGGGCGGCCTCCGGGCGGCGAGGACTTGCTCAAGTTTCTGCAATCTGCTTTCGACGCTCATTCTTCCAGTTCCCCTTGATACAAGAGCACCCTCTCTAAAATTGCGATGCGATCCTGGGTCGCGTCCTGTGGTATACCGCAGAGGTAATTAAGTAGCAACGTGACGGCCCATTTGCGACCAGCTTTCGCTTCACGGAGCAATTTGGCCGCAACTTCACGGAAGTCCGCCTTGTTCACGCTGGCGAACAACTCGGCGCGGAACTTTCGAATCTTGCGGCCGATGCCGTTCCCAACAGCCAACTTATTTCCCGGCATTACCCGACCGGTGGTGGGATCTCGGTCGCCGTCGTAAACGGGCAAACACGGGTCCGGCTGCGGTTCTGCATCCACTTCGGAAACCGTCGGAGGGTCGGAAATGCCCGTTTCAGCCAACTGTACATTGATGTTGTCGATGTTGTCAGTGCTCATTGGAAAGTCCTTTATCGAATACAGAAAATGTCTCAATTTTCCGTGTCATTCCCGCGCAGGGTGTTTATGGCAACCATGCGATAGGCTTCCAGGTGTGAGGCATCTTCGTGCTCTTCCCCGACCTCATGGTTGTACGCCTCCATGCACAAGACCGATTTAATCGCTGCTGTTAAAATCTGCCGGAGAGTTGCGGGGGATAGCGCCTCGATTTCCCAAACATTGTCCCCGTAGGCCTTCACAAACTTGTCGCGCCGCGCGGACGTTTCCTTGGCAGTCATCTTTTTGGGCAAGCGGTATTCTCTGACCTGCACTGCCGTCAAGGCGACCTTGATAGCTTCGATGTTTTCAATCTCAAAATCGTCACGCATAGAGCGGGCGAAACTGTGGCAAATATCTTCCCCTTCTGGGTCGAAGTCGCCAAGCATAAGTACGATCAATTTGTGTTTGCCACTGCTGCGATAGCGTTCGGCCATTTCGTAGCGCGGGTCCAATGAGCAATACCCGGCCCCCGATCTATTGTAGATGGTATATTGTTTGCGCAGCGCGGGGAGGATATGGTTCTTGAGATTCCCCAATTCGACGCCAGCCAGTATACAAATATCCTTGCCCTGGACCGGCCCATTGTCTCGAATTGCATCAAAGACGGCCTGTTGTGCATCAGTAAGGGATTTCGCTACGGCCGTGTGGTTCAAGGGGACTTCGCCCTTCGGTCCAGCCAGTGCCCTCTTCGCCAACTCTGCTTCCAACATCCGGCGGACTTCCGCCAGGGGCATCTCGCGTGCGTCAACCTCGTTAATACCTTGCGTTGCCAACCAGTTGCAAAGCCGCTGATAAGTAAACGGCGTTTTAGAGAAACGTTCCCACAGGTCTTTAATGGCGTTTTGAGGTATCGAGAATTGAGCGATCCACCATTGGCCTTCGTGATCTAACGGTGGTCCCCAACGGTTCGCCACGGCATTGGTGGGAGTATCATCGGCCTTGCCGCCGGCCGGGGGCGTCTTACGTTTTCGCATCGTCCAGTTCCTTTTCAAGGCCGGGCCAGCGCGCGAGTGTCCTGGGCGATTGTATCTCCCACGGGCACCCGCCCGGCCGCTTGGGCAGTAGCCAGCAGCCCTTCCCGGCTTTGCTCAGAGTCTTTTCGACCAGCCGTTGACTCAGGGACGCTCTTGAATGTCATTGATTTGACCAAACAACTTCTTGATATGAAGCAACTTCTTTTTCAGTGCCGCTTCGTTCAGCAGTTTCCCGGTGCATTTCGTGACTGACCGAGGGACCGACCCCTTCTTAGTTGTCGTTCTTGTTGTTTCTGTTATTTGGAGTCGCAACGCCACATGTTCGGGCAGTCGCTTGCGGTCCAGTATTCTGAACGTGGCCCCGACGCGATGGCCGCGAACAACCTTTTCCCTCATTTTCTCTAAGACGCCATCCCTGCAAAGTTGCTCGAAGTCCACAGACATTTCCAATTGCCGTAACTTCTTTTCTACGCTCTTTTTCATCCTCCGTGCGGATTCAAGATTCTCAGTGTCCATCGTTCATCCCTCCATAATGATCCGCGTACCAAACCGAATAACGCTCGATTTTACCGCGTCGCCCCCGTGTTTACAAGGCAATTTTGCAGTGATATACTTAGCGGCGCGTGGTGTAGAGGGTGTGTTTCTGATAGGCGATCTTCGGTTTCCTGGGATTATATAATCCCGAGAAATTGTGTAAACTATAGCTAAATACAGACGAACCTACCAATCTCGTTCTTATAGAATGGGATTCGGAGTGTCACCCTACCGATTAGAGGGATGATAGTTGTGCACTGTCGCTGGAAGATTCAGTACTTTAGATTCTATGTACGAACTGAGTAAAGATTCCTCTTATTGCCCTACATCGACTAATGCTTCTTTGGAGCATCTCTTGAAGCGAAATGCTCACAGTAAAACTGCAATTACGGTAAACTTCCGGCAGCTTGTATTCCTCGTCACCTACTTATTTTACTAAAAGAAGCATATACTTAGGCAATTTTTAATGGTGAGGAACCTTTTCGGAATGCACCGTTGCCCGATTGACAAAACGAAATCAAGCCACAACGCCACTTCTGATTGTTGCCATAATTGTTGCCAAGCAACCCTTAAAACACCATACCGCAAGGCGCATGAAAAACCCGCGCCAGATTCGACGTGGGCTTTGTTGTTTGGCCATTTGGAGTCGGACTACGCGACCCTCTTCCGCCGCCACCAGCCGATCGTGATGGCGAGAGTGCCGAGCAGCGACCAGATGATGAGGGTAGTGGGTTCGGGAATGGCCGCCTGCACGCTTACGTCATCCAAGAATAATAAGTTGGTAACATCACGACCCGAGAACTGGATGGTCGTAGATGAACCGGTGGCTGGCAGAGTGAATGTATACTCGGTGTAGACAAAGGAACCGGTTTTAACGAGAGACAGAATTGGCTTCCCATCCCAACTCGCTGTGAAGTCATTGTTGTAGGTATCATAGGGGTGCGTCAACCAGAAATCAATTTTGTATAATTGTCCCGGAACGGTTGGCAGTGACTGCAGAATGGCGTCGTCGATTGATCCCGCCGCACCGAACACAGCACCATACGTACCAGAGTGGGACTTATAACTAGAGACATAAATGTCGGAGTAGCTGGGGGCGGGGAGTGTGGTCCAGTCGGAGAAATTTCCTGTTTCAAATCCGCCATTCTTGACAAGTTCCACGGAGGCCGGTGCCTGCTGGATCCACACAGAACCCAACAGTAACACTGCCAAAACTGCCACATGCTTCCACATACAACTCCTCCATTAGCCAAAGGTGTCTGTCGATATCACATCTTACTCCGCTATAGACCGCTGAAC
>JBEKZY010000077.1:0-18438 GCA_049509395.1 Thermoguttaceae bacterium
GCTTTTGCGCGCCGGGCCGCGATTCCCAAAATCTGGCCCAGCCATAGCTGCTCTTTGTAATCGTCCGATTTTTCGGAGACCACCTGGCGGGCTTTTGCCACCGCCAGATCGAATTCGCCTTGATGAAACAACAATTGCACCCATAGACGGGTTAATTCGGGCGTGAAGGGGACTTGCTGGCGATCCAATTGCTGCAGCAGTTTGTCCGCGTCGGCGTAGCGTTGTTTCTGGAAGAGAATTTGCACCGTGCGCCGCAATGCCGCGGGATTACGCTCGCCCAGGTCAATGGCATCCATATAATGTTTCAGTGCTTGATCCGGTTTGTTCTGCTGGTCGTAAATGGTTCCCATGAATAAAGGGATGCGCGGCCAGGAAGGGCGCAGATCGCGGGCTTTGGCAAGATATTGCAGGGCTTCGTCAAGCAGGCCGGGATTGTTCTCTTTAGCCGCCCTCACTGCCAATAGCCGAGCCTGGCCGAAGAGCCACAAAGCCCCTTCTCCCTCGACTTTTTTCACGTCTTTCAAGGCCTCTTCCAGAGCGGCCAGGTCCTGGTTATTTGCCGCCTGTTCCAAACGCAGAAAATGAACTTCCAGGTTGTTTACGTCCTTTTGGGCGAGCAAGTCGACATATTGTTTGGTTAGTTTAGCATCACCCGTCCTCCGGGCGGCGTTTAAAAGTTGGCATCATATCGCTGCAAGAGATATTCGCTGCGGGCCAAGCGCAAATCGGCGGAGTCGCCTATTTGTTTTTCGCAATCGGCCAGGATTTTTTCAGCCTGATTCCATTTCTTCTGCAACGCGGCAAGATTGGCCATTGCCTTCCAGAAATCGATTTGCTTGGGATTTTTCTGGTGCGCCTTTTGCAGGATTTTTTCGGCTTCATCGTTGCGATTCTGGGCGTGAAGGACTTCGGCGCGCAAGAGAGGGATCTGCTCGGAGTCGGGGTTGGCTTTTTCCGCCTCGTCAAGCACTTTCTCCACTTGGTCCCATTTTTGCTCGTTGGCGCTGCGTTGCATTCTTTGCCTGATTAACAGGTTGACGAAGGCGGAAGGGAAAACGGATCGATTTTCACCACACGTTGGTAGGCGTTGATTTCCTGATCCACGTTGTGCAACTGCCCGTAGCAATATCCCAAGCTTAAGTCCGCCTGCTTCAGCAAATTCGACGAGGAGATCAATGAGGGGCGGACTTTTTCAAAACGGCGTGCTGCTTCCGCCCAGTCTTTCTGAGCAAAAGCCATCCTAGCCTCTAGATAGTCTGTCAAGGGTTTAGGATATTGCGCAGTTTGCAGTTCCACGATGGCTTCATGGGCATCGTCCATTTTTCTCAGGTCGATAAGAAAATTCGCCTTGTACCAAAGTATCTGGGGCGAATTCTTGGTTTCTTTAAGACCCTGATTGAGGATATCAATCGCTTTTTCCTTGTCGCCGGCCCTCACAATGATTTCGGCCAAGGTGGTATATATAACGGGCGAATCCTTGTGGATTTTCAGGTTGTGCTCGGTGTATTTGCGGGCCTGCTCCGATTTGTTCAAGGCTGTAGAGCAGCGGGCAGCCAGCAGCAGCGCGTCCTGGTCATCCGGAGACAATTCCACGGCCTTTTCGGCGGCCTTTAAGGCTTCTTCCTTGGGGTCTATGTCATCCTTTCCAGAAGCCTTCTTGGCTTCCTCTGTATCCATGCTTTCCCAATAACTGCCCAAATAAACGTATGCTTTTGTCGAATCGGGGTTGTTTTTAACCAGGTTTTGCATGCAAGTGTACGCCTCTTTGGACTTATCCAGGCTTTGTCGCAAGAGGTTGGCCAATTGCGGATAAGTCTCGATTTGCTTGGGCGAATATTCGATGGCCTTTTCATAGGATTTTTGGGCATTTTGGTAATCGCGAGTGGCCTGTTGACACTGGCCCAAGAGCTGCAAAAGCTCCGGATTGTCCGGCGACTCCTTAAGCAAGTACTGTATGTGCTCCATCGCGTCGGTGTAAGTCTTGTATAGTATCTGCAAGTCGATAAGTTTGCGCCGGGCGTTATTGCGGGTGGGATCCTCACGAACAACCGCATCAAGCCGAGTCATCGCTTGGTTGAAAAATACCGGGTTGAAAGTGGTTCCATCGATGATATGATCGGCAAGGAGCAGGCCCAATTCTTCCGTCACGTCCAGATCGTTCGGTCTGAACGACAGATACCATTGCAAGTTTTTTATCTGTGTTTGCAGGGCTTTTGCTTGTTCCTCGGTTTTTTTCTCCTTTTTTGCATCCTCCACTTCCTGCTTGGCGATATTGGCTTGTTCCAGGAAGAAATAGGCGTTGCGATACTGTTGTATGTAGTGAATGAAAGTCACGCCCGCGCCGCCCACGACTATGATGACGAGCAGAATTATCGCTAACCGCACATTTAAAGTTCTCACGAGTTCACCTCGTTGAAAATAGTTAACTTGAAATTAGAAATTAGAAGGGACGTCTAAACTAGTATTATACAAAAAATTTCCGTCATGTACCCGCCAGGCATTCAGAGCGCACGCGATCTTGAGGATTGATTTTCATACGTGTAATAAGGGGGCTAAGAAGAGCCGGGAGCTTCAAGTTTTTCATTTTTCCGCATCATTCGCAGAAGAAAAAGTATAAGCCAAAAGCAGGCGAATCCGACCGCAATCCCGCCCAAATCTTGGAACCAATCCGCCCATTTCGGGGTCCTGGGGGGGATAAACCCCTGTATGATTTCCGTCGCCCCGCCGTAAGCCGCCAAAAACAACAAAATACCCCACCGCGGCAAGGGCAAACATGCGGCAAAAGTCAGCAGAGATAAGACGGTAAAACTGAGCATATGGGCAATGGGCATCAGTATTTTTAAAAGCGCGGGCACGCTGCCCGGCGAGCCAATCCAAAGTGTAGGGTCTCGGCTCAATAAAAGAATGGACAGATATATCCAATATACCAAAAAGGTTATTCTCATGATTGTTATATTAAGTTTTTGCACGATTAAGGAACTGCTGAAAATATGTGTTTAGCCTTAGGCAAAGTCTATTTTATATTATAGCACGTAACCTTTACGTGCCAGATATACTGTGTGTTCATTGTTTTCCGGGCGATTTTTCATCCGCTCGAAGAATTGGCGACTAGGTTCAATTTCACATAAATTATTGGTATAATCATTAAATTACGATCTATTTGGCCATAAAAATAAAAAAATGGCAAGCCCGGTACAGACTTGCCATTTTGATTTTGATCTATCTAAATACCTGGAACGATCGTGCCTGGATTGGGCAGAAAATCAATTTTTTCGCCGCCAAACGCCCAATCCCAATACGCCTAAGGCAAGCATAATAATAACGCTCGGCTCGGGGACGGTATTAGTTGTTATAGTAACACCTTTCTTTTGAATATCCGAGGCGCTGTTCGCATCGGATATCGCCAGCAATGAGTTGTCGAGCGAAAGCGAGACCTTTGTGGCATAGCCGGTATTATAACCCGCGTCCCTGATGGCGTCCGTTACATCGAAGTTCAGGCTGCCGGACCAAGGCATTGACAACTGCGAAGTTTGAGAATCGGTTAAGTGGAATAAATCATCGAATTGTGCGCCCGAGAGATTGGGGATGACAACAAAGGGAGAGATGGGCGCACCGTTAATCTCTTCCACCGTGACCCAGCCGATGGCTTTGGCTTCGGCTGAAGGATCGGAGGTTAATCCGGAACGTACCAAAGTAAAATCGCCGAATTCGGTGAATGAAACCGCGGAAATTCCCGGAGTATTATTTTTAGCGGTAATGGTCATCGAAAGTTTACTGTCGGCCAAATCGAAACTACCCCCCGAGGATGCGGCTTTAAAAGATAAGTTGGGAAATCCAAGCGAATCGCTTCCCGCAGGCTGGCCGAAGGTCGGAGGAGGGTCCAGTGAAGGCGGAACCGAAAGACGCGTGGGGTTTTCTTGGATATCCGTATAATTTACATTAGTCCCCGATACATCGCTGTAAGAAATGAGGGTTCCAAATGCCAAAGATGAAATAATAGGCAATACACACAAACTCAGCGCGCAGAGCGTCATTCCTCTAAGTTGATTGAAAACTCGCACCGCTGCCTCCTGGGCGTTAGCGCCCGGCTGATTGTTACATAATGATGTTGGTCAACGCCGATTAAAGCGAACAATAAACTCAACTGATGTAAAATACTTTTCTCGCTTGGTTTCAAACCGACCAGGAGAATAGATTTTCTAAAGTCTCACTAAATGTGTTTCTGGAAATGAACATTATTACATTCGATGTGGAATTATTATTAGTCTGATTGCACCGGGCAGGATCGTAACATTCGACTGCCGGAGAAGTTTTGATAGCGAAATTAGAAAACCAAAGCGCAACTTTAGCAGCGGTTTGAGAGGATGGAGGCAAGAGTCCCGAAGAGATCGGAGATAAGTGGTGGGCCGGCATTTTTTCGATGTTTGTGATATCCAAGTGGATGACATTAGCCGGCGTGCAAACAAACAGGGCGACCAAAGTTCGTGATGGATTACTCTGGACTGCGCATATACTAAGCGCAAAGAGCAACGCCCATCTTACCGAACTTCGAAATCGCACCGCTGCCTCCTGGGTATTTATGCCCGGGTAATAGATTATCTCTGATAAAAACTCAACTCCCCTGATTTTACATAAACTTTTCGGTCTGTCAAGCATTTGCCAAGCAAAATTGGGATTTTAAATGCTCCCAAACGGGGGGGCTGATTTGGCGGGATAAGATGTGTTAAAGACGAGTCTCTCGACCATTAGAAGTTATTTGGAGAGATATCCCCCCCGTGAAAAACTTTTTTTTCGTTTACCCGAACGGCGACTTCACATCCAGCAGACCGAGCAAGTATAGCGAGTATTTATTATTATACTCGCCGGCTAATCGACGAAGTTGATCGGCATGAATGTAGCCTTTACAAAAGGCGATTTCCTCGATACAGGCGATTTTCAGTCCTTGACGTTCTTCGATGGTTTGCACGAAATTCGCCGCCTGTAAAAGCGAGGTTTCCGTGCCCGTGTCGAGCCAGGCAAACCCGCGTCCAAGGCGTTCAACGTAAAGTTGTTCGCGATCCAGATAAGCGCGATTTACGTCGGAGATTTCCAACTCGCCGCGCTGGGAAGGCTTTAGACCGGCGGCGATCTCAAGGACTTGATTATCATAAAAGTAAAGCCCCGTAACGGCGTAGTTAGAACGAGGCATATGGGGTTTTTCTTCGATCGAAAGCGGTTTACCCTGTTTGTCCAACTCGATGACGCCGTATCGCCGGGGATCTACGACGGTATAAGCGAAAACCGTGGCGCCCCGCGATCTCTCGGCGGCGCGGATAAGCCCGGCTTGAAATCCCTGGCCGTAAAAAATATTATCGCCCAGGATCAGGGCCACGTTATCGCGGCCAATAAACTCTTGACCGATGATGAAGGCCTCAGCCAATCCATTTGGTTCGGGTTGTATGGCATAACGAATAGAAATCCCCACTTGGCTGCCGTTGCCCAGCAGTCGCTCGAAATTGCCGATATCCCGGGGGGTGGAAATCAATAATATGTCCCGAATCCCGGCCAGCATCAGGACCGAAAGGGGATAATATACCATGGGTTTGTCGAAAACCGGCAACAGTTGTTTGCTTACGGCGCGTGTAATGGGATGCAAACGGGTGCCTGCCCCGCCTGCCAAAATGATCCCCTTGGAAAAGAATGCCGATGATGCCATAAATAGCCCTTCAGGCAGCAGCCAATCCCAGTCGTTCTCTACTATTATATGCGCCGGAGTTGATGCGACCGACCCATTGCAGATGGTCTAGATACCATCGGACTGTGAGGCGAATGGCCGATTCAAAGTCATATTGAGGCCGCCAGTTTAGCTCTTTTCGGATTTTAGCGGCATCGATGGCATAACGCCGGTCATGCCCTGGACGATCTGAGACGAAAGTGATGAGCGATGAACAAGGCGAGTGCGGCAGATCCGGGCATAATTCGTCGACCACACGGCAAATCATTTGTACGATATCTATATTAGTCCGCTCGCAATTTCCACCGATGTTATAGGTTTCGCCAGGCCTTCCCCGGTTCAGCACCAGCCAAAGCGCCCTGCAATGATCCTCGACAAACAGCCAATCGCGGACGTTTTTTCCGTCGCCGTAAACGGGCAGGGGCATGCCTTCCAAGGCGTTAAGGATCATCAGGGGGATGAGTTTTTCGGGAAATTGATACGGTCCGTAATTATTCGAGCAATTAGTCACCAACACGGGTAAGCGGTAGGTGCGGAAATAGGCCCGGACAAAATGATCGGCCGCCGCCTTCGAGGCCGAATACGGTGAACTAGGATCGTAGGGACTGGATTCGGTGAATTGCCCCTCTGATCCCAGCGATCCGAAGACCTCGTCCGTGGAAACGTGAAGAAATCGGAACGCATTGCGTCGGGCCGGGGGCAGACGAGCCAGGCAGCGGCGAGCGGAGTCTAAGAGGTGGAAAGTCCCTTGCACGTTTGTCCGCACAAACTCGGCCGGATCGTCTATCGATCGGTCAACATGTGATTCAGCCGCAAAATGCACGATGTAATCGGGCTGATAATCTTCGAGCACTTGGTCCACGGTTTGGCGATCGGCAATATCCCCTTGGATGAAATAATGATCGGGATTCTGTAAGCAGACTCCCAGCGACTCAAGATTGCCTGCATAGGTCAATTTGTCCAAGGTTACCACCCGGATCTGTCCCTGAGAAAAGCATTGGCGCACGAAGCAACTGCCTATAAATCCGGCTCCTCCGGTAACGAGAATCGTTCTCATTGTCCAAACCTTGCTTCCTTGCGTAATCCCCTCTTATAGAGAGGACCGATATGGGCTCATTTTCCCGTTTTTAATTAAATGGAGCAACATCAATCGGCTGGGCAAGATAAGCCTATGGGCATCACTGGATAATGTTACTGCCGTAAATAATTACATAGTGCTATTCAATAGCAGCGAATAGGTTGTTTTTTTTCATCATCGATGTTGACAAAGAAAATAGGCATTCCCTGTATGGCAAATCTTGATGGATATTAAAAGCAGGCGGGTATAACTATCGTAACATATTATCTACAAACAACTTAAGATCATTTGACTGGTAAAATTATTTCACCCTTGGCATATCCTTTGCTCAAATGCAGAAGCATTCCTAACCTGCATTTAAATCAGGGATTTAAAAACAAATAGTAATTTAAGGGAATTTAATCAAATTTATTGCTTTTATGGGTTGTTTTTCCCCCATTTTTTTTACTCTTCCGATCTCCATAGGTCTGGCTGTTGACATTTTTAGAGGGAACGGTCAAGCTGAAATTATCGCCAATCGGCCTCGGTATTTTAAAGTCTTCAAGATTCGTAAATCTCGGCAAAAACCGGGGCAAGACCATTAGAAGGGATTGTCAACTCATATGATTACTAACACCAGGATTAACGAATGGAAGACGGTTCTGCGCCAGCCGCAGGTCATAATTACCGGGGCCATATTGATAGGTTTATTTTTTTTCTTCTACTATTACACAATTCTTGGTTTGACTCGTACTTATTGGAACGATCCTGACTACGTGCATGGTTTTTTCGTTCCGCTGTTTTCTTTGTATTTATTGTGGTATCGTCGCGACATGTTGCCCTCGGTGCCCCAAAAAGGCAGTTGGTGGGGATTAGCGTTTTTTGGCTTTTGGGCGTTCATTGTATGGTCGGGGGCCTACTTTGCTTACCAGTGGTTTGAACCCTTTTCCATAGTTCCATGCCTTGCCGGGATCGTGCTTTTCATCGGCGGATGGCAGGTCTTTCTTTGGGCTTGGCCGGCACTGGTCTTTTTATTCTTTATCGTGCCGCTGCCGGGTCTGCTTGCCAGCTTTTTAAGCGGTCCCCTACAGAGCATTGGCACCCATGTGAGCGTGTTAGTGATCCAAACATTAGGAATTCCGTCAATAGCCCAGGGAAATGTGATTCAACTCCGGGATTCTCAGTTGGAAGTCGAAGTAGCCTGTAGTGGAATAAAAAACCTGATAATGTTTTTTACCCTATGCGTTGGGGCTGCATTTATCATGCGTAAACCTGTTTGGGAACGGGTGTTAATTGTCGTTAGCGCCCCCCCTATTGCGATACTAGCCAACGTTTTTCGTATTACGTTGACGGCCATATTCTTTGAAATGTCTCACCAATGGCCTTCGGTATTAAGCAAGGGATTTGCGGATAAATTTTACCATGATTTTGCCGGCCTGCTGATGGCGCCGGTGGCTTTATTGATTTTATGGGGCGAGATAGCCCTGATGTCCAAGTTAATGGTGCAACCTGTCACCGATCGGACCCTGGTGGTACGGGAGGCTTCGCGCGGGTTGCTGGGAATGGGAATGAAACCCGGGAAGGAAAAACACGACAAGTCCTAGAAGGAGGCTGGGAAACCGTATGGACTGATGATCGATGTCCGGCAGGCGGCCAAATATGAAAGCCAATCGAAATTAAAAAAATTATAAAGAACCAAGATTGATCTAACTACGTACATGTAAACTACTTGCCCGTCGATTTGAAGCACGGTCAACTTTAATACCTCAAACTGGAGAAGAGATTTATGTCGATTGATGAAAGGTCACTATCGTCTGAGGAACAAAGCAATATCCAAGCCTTGGCGCTAACTCAGGCAAGTACGCTTTCGCAACCTGCCGGAACACTGGCGCGGTATAGCCAAGATGTCGCCATTCAATCCAGGGACGCCCCCGAAATTACAACGTATTTTCATGCCTTTCGGCGAAATTGGCTGTTGGCTATGGCATTGGGGGTGTGTTTTGGCACCATCGCCGGCCTGGCCGTATGGTTTGCGATGGGGGATAGGTATACGGCCGAGGCCTATATCCAGTTGCATTATCAAAAAGAAAACATGGTGTTTACCTCCCCAAATAATCTGACTGTCGAGTCCGAGTACGAACTCTTCAAAAACACTCAGATGAATTTTGTGTCGAGCAATTTTGTGTTGGCCGCCGCTCTTCACAAACCGGAGGACAGCCCGATTTCCCGCCTGCCGATCCTCAAGAGCCAAAAAGATCCCGTTCAGTGGTTGATGAAAAAACTCTCCGTGTCATTTCCCCTTAAGGGGGAGGTCATGAAAGTCGAGATAACGACTTCCAATGCGGAGGAAGCGAACAAAATCGTTGCCGCGGTGGTCGACGCCTACAAGTCCGAAGTTGTCGATAATGAAATGAATAAACGCCGCGATCGCATAAGCGAACTCGAAGGACTTTATACCGCTAAGGACCAGGAAGTCCGTAATAAACGCAACGATCTTAAGCTATTGGCCGAACAATTGGGAGCGGCTGAAACGGAAAACCTGAACCTCAAACAAAAGCTCACCCTGGAAGAACTGGCTTTGTACCGGAATCAATCGGCGCAGCGCGATTTTGAAGTTGGTCGCCTGCGAAGCGATTTGGGCGCCCGCCAGGCCGAATTCAAAGCCGTGCAAAACGCCGATGTATCGGACACCGAGTGTGAAATGTATGCCCAGGGCGATCCGGTTTTGAGGGATTTGATGCAGGAGATCATGTGGCACAAGCAGGATTCGGAATATGCCTCGGGCGTACTGAAAGACAGCGCCCAGAAAGATACCGCTAGAAAGCCGAATCGCTTTCTCGACCAGTACCAAGTCCAATTGGATCGGTTTGAAAATGAATACAAAGATCGCATAGGGAAAATAAAGGAGGAAATCCTGCACAAGCGTCAAAGCGAAGTTGAAAAGGAAATCAAACGCCTGGAAGCGGCCATTGAAATAGCCAACAAGCAACAGAAGGCCGTCGACGAAGAAGTGCAACACTTGAAAAAACAGGCCGAGCAATTCGGCAGTTCCTCGGTCGACGTGGAAATGTTGCGGGCCGACATTGCGGTGCGCGTGAAGTCTCTGGACATGATTGAAAGCGAACGCGACAAACTAAAGGTGGAATTGCGTTCTCCCCCGCGTATAGAAATACAGAAGCAACCCCCCGCTCCCGTACAGCCCTCTAATTCCATGTTCCGGGCTTCCGCGACCGTGTTCGCAACGCTGTTGGGCTTGTTGCTGCCAGTGGTAGCGATTACTTTGTGGGATTCCCGCCACCAACGCATCAATTCGTCGGCGGAGGTCAGAGATCGGCTTGGAATTCCGGTGATCGGGGCCATGCCTATCATCCCCACTCGAGTGCTTCGCCACCTGGGCTCGCCTTCCAAACGGAATCAACTTTGGCAATTGCGTCTTACCGAATCCGTGGATGGAATCACGGCCAGACTGTTGCGGCGCGCCGAGTTGGAGCAAAGGCGCGTGGTGATGGTTACCAGCGCCGTAAGCGGCGAAGGCAAAACTACCCTGGCCGCACAGTTGGCCATGAGCTTGGCGCGTGCGGGCCGCCGCACCGTGCTGGTGGATTTCGATTTGCGTCAACCTTCCTTTGACGACGCCTTTGGCTTGGAGCGCTCTCCGGGAGTAAGCGAAATCCTGAGAAATGAAAGCGATCTGGCCCGCGCCATCCAGCATACGCAAACCGGCAACTTGTCGGTAATAACGGCAGGGCGGTGGAATCGCATGGCTTTGTCGGCCTTGGCTAATGGAGGAGCCGACTCGTTATTCAAGGAACTCCGCGACGAATACGAGTTCGTGATCGTCGACACCAGCCCGATCCTTCCCATTGCCGACGCCAGGTTTGTCAGCCAATATGTAGATTCAGTGGTGCTTTGTATATTCCGCGACATCAGCGAAGCCCCGAGAATCCGAGCGGCTTGTGAGATTTTAGAGGCCTTCGGCGTGCAATGCGTCGAAGCGGCAGTCGCCGGAGCAAGCGAAAAAGACAGTAGCCGGTCTGGATATTATCATTCCAGCGTTTCGGCGTAATATTTGTCTGTTGGATGATATCCGCACCAGACTGTTCAAAGGGAAAGGTATTATGCGAGGAAATATCTCGATAAGAGTGATTGTCGCGGCCGCGGTAATTGTATCGACTTACCTTGGCGTGCGTGTCATGCTCAAGCTTAGGGAAACTCCGCCCGTCGTGCTCCCCAATTGGAAAGTGCAAGATTTACCAAAACAGTTGGGCGAGTGGAAGGGCGAAGATGCAAAGTTGGACAAGCGGCTTTTCGAAGCCGAAGGCGCCCAGTCGGTTGTGGAACGGCAATACCATAATGAATCGGGAATGGTGGTATCATTACACCTGGCCATATTCGACAACCCTACCGAGGGCATCTGGCACAATCCCATAAGCTGCTATGATACAAACGGTTGGGTTCCCGTCGAAATAACAAGAGTGCCAATCTCCGAAACTGCTGAGAATTCTGATAAGATAGCCCTTTCCTCATGGGAAAAAAGCGGAGACAAGACTATCGTTGGATATTGGTATCAACTTGGCGAACATCGGCTATATGGCCGCTGGGACTTAGGCTTTAACGTGCGTTGGCAGATGAGAGGCCGGAAAACGTGGCCCGCTCTAATAAAAATCTTGCTTTCCACGGGGACCGGCGCGAAACCGGAAGATACCAAAATCCAAATGCTTAAATTCGCGGATCTGGTTCATCAATGGATTAATCAACCCCAACATCATAATTCCGATGATGTGTCCGCCAACGCCGAACCTGCTCCTGCTGCTCCCAACTAACGTCGGTGGAGTGATAATAATCAGAAACAATTCAAGCCAGAGCAGTGACGGGTTAAGATCCTTTTGGCTCATTCTGGATAACGAAAGGCGCGGCGGTCCAGCAGCATAGAGATTATGCCGATTTTATGGATAATAACAGTCAACCGAATATAATAGCAATCGCAATGTTCCCCTTGAACGGCGGGGATTATCAGATAAGGCGTCAAATTCCATTCGAGCCGAGATGTGACACAATTGTAGAACTTATAATAGAAAAAGGCCCATAAACGGCCTTTTCCTGTTATGCTAGATCAACTGCCTTATCATCACAGGCGGCAACTAACACCTTAAAGGTGTTTTTTTTAAGACATGGATGTCACCTACGGGAACGGAGTGCGCGCCGAATCAAACTGCCATTGAATAAATAAAGAACTTCAGGATTATGGCCTTTTCGTTCTCGGCCATTCGCCAATCCAAGACCGTTCACACCATTGCCATCTTCGCCACCGGCAACATGGTGGCGATGCTGCTCGGTGTGGTGGGATCGTTGGTGCAGGCCCGTTTCGTCGCCCCGAAGGACATGGGAGTTTTTCGCACGTTTGCCATTGTCGCGGGCTACCTCACGTTTTTGCACTTGGGCGTCTTTGACGGCCTGCATCGAGAGATTCCGGTCCAGTTGGGCCGCGGAAACCGGGCGAAGGCGGAACAGGCGGCTTCGGCATGCCTGATGTGGATCACCTTTATTTCCTTTGCCAGCGGCGCCCTTTTCCTGGTATTCGCCCTGCGGGCCGCCTTCTACGGCGAGTGGATGCAATTTTGGGGTTGGCTTGCCTACCTGCCGTTTATTGTCGCGATCTTCTACGGCGGGTACCTTGGCACGACTTTTCGCACCGGTCATCAATTCATCGCGTATTCCAATGCCAGTGTCATTCAAGGTATTGCCAGCACACTGGTGCTGCCCCTAATGCCCATCCTGGGCTATTACGGGGCCTGTTTGCGCACGGCTGTGGGGTCCTTGACCAACCTGTTTTTCCTCCACCGCTGGCGTCCCATGAGGGTGCGTCCCCGCCTCGACTGGCCCAGTTTCTGGGAAGTCATCCGCATTGGACTGCCCCTAAGCGGCACCGGATACATTTACACCTCGCTGTGGGCGTCCGTGGAAGGCACTTTGATGCTGGAATGGTTTGGGCTTACAGTGCTCGGCCTTTATACCGTCGCGATTTTCGTCCGCTCCGTGGTCGTCCTACTAGCCCTTAACATGAACCAAGTCTTGATCGTTAAGATTTGTGAACAATACGGACGCACCAATCGGATCGAGGATTGTCTGCGTTTGATTCTTAAACCGATGGCTTTCGCGGTTTTGGCCTCGATTCCGCTGATAATCGTGGGTTGGCTCTTGCTGCCTTGGGCAATAAGGCTGCTGATCCCGAAATATGTGGATGCGATTTTGATGGCGCAAGTGATGTTGTTGGTGTTGCCGCTTACTTTTGTGCAGCTAATTCGCTCTATTTTTCAAGCAGCCGGCTTTTGGATTAACTGTGCGATATCCGATATCGTGAGTTTTCTGGCGTTCGTTGGCTGTTCCTTTTTGCTCTACCGGATGAACTTTGGAGCACTGAGCGTGGTGATTGGCAGCATATTAGGATTGTTCGTAAGCCTGCTGGCAACCTGTTTGCTTATCTGGCGGTTGATCCTTCGCGAAAGGGCAGGCCTAACCAATCTCGCCGAAGATTCGAGACCGGAGATGTGTGCAACTTAACGCGCGCAAAAACGCACCTCATGTCATATCAGACTTTACATTACCTCTTCAAGATAACTTGTCATGGCGCAGTCAGCTACACCTCGGAATTCATCCTGATCGGAAAAGCCAAGAGGAGTTTCATGATCCAGAACATTCTATTGGAATTATTATGTTCAGCAACCTAAAATCTTACTTTCGCAAGGGCGTGAATCTGTTGACGGGGCAGAGCCTGCCCACTCGGATCCGCGTGCAGTGCTCCACGCTTGAACTTGGGAGTTCCGGGTATGGTACATGGACCGTTTGTCCGGACAAAGTGGTTCGCGGCGGCATCGTCTATTCGTTTGGTGTTGGCGAAGATATCTCTTGGGACTTGGCGATGATCGAACGCTTTGGGGTTACAGTCCATGCTTTTGATCCAACCCCGCGTTCCGCCGAGTTTGTAAAAAGCCAACGTCTTCCCGATCGGTTCATTCATCACGAGTATGGCATAGCCTCATGGGACGGTACGGCGCGTTTTTGTCCACCTGAGAATCCACAGTGGGTGAGCCACACTATTTTGGAAGGTCAGACGACGATGTCTCAATCCATCGAGGCGCCAGTTCGCCGATTTGAGACCATTATGTCAAGTCTCGGGCACAGTCGCGTTGATCTTATCAAGATGGACATAGAGGGTGCTGAGTATTCTGTGATCGAGGATTTGCTTAATGGCGACCCCGTGGCCGGAGGCGCCGTCCAGTTGCTAATTGAATATCACCATGGCCGTTATGGGAAAAAAATTGGCAATACAAAGGCTTCCATTCGTGAATTACAGAAAAAAGGTTTCGAGCATTTTCACGTCTCCAAAACCGAGCAGGAGTGGAGTTTTCTGCGGCAGGCCTGATTCTCAAAGATTTCCATTATTGAAAAAAATGGTTTACATCAGCTTCGGCATGATCGTGCTCAACGGCGAGCCGTTCGTCCGCTATAACCTGCGGAGCCTTTACCCGTGGGCGCACCAAATCATTGTCGTGGAAGGCGCCTGCCAGACTTCCAAGGCCGTTGCGACGCCGGACGGTCATTCGACCGACGGCACGCTTGAGGACTTGCGGCGTTTCCAGGCGGAGGAAGATCCGGAGAAGAAACTCAGCGTGGTCAGCGCCCGCGACGAGGGATATGAAGACGGATTCTGGCCGGAAAAGGTCAAGATGTGCCAGGCGTTCGCCAAACGAGCGACGGGCAACTACCTTTGGCAGGTCGACTCCGATGAGTTCTACCGCGAACAGGACATGCCCGCGCTGCTGAATTTGCTTGAAAAGGGCGTGGGGCGGATCGCGTTTCCCCAGCAAAGTTTCTGGGGAGGCATAGACCACGTCAACAATAGCATGTATCTCGCGGACTTCAGCCGCCGAGGCGTCCCTCGCGTTTTCGCGTGGGGACCGGGATATTCGTATGTCACGCATCGCCCCGCGACCGTGGCGGATGACAAGGGCACGAACGTTCGGAAAGGCGGCGACATCTCTTCACGAGCGATGTTCAAGCGGGGCATCTACATGTATCACTACTGCCTGGTGTTCCCCAGCCAAGCGCTGACCAAAGTCGGCTATTACGGAACGAATTCGCAGGTAAAGGCCGATTACAGCGGCGGATTCATTCCGACCATTCATTCTTGGCACTCGAACTTCAAGCAGATCACCCGCCCGTACCATCTTCATAACATCCAGACATGCCTAAGCTGGATCCGTCCCTATCGGGGCACCCACCCGGCGCAAGTGATAAACATGATGGCCGACATCCGTGCAGGTCGTATTTCTCATGAGTTGCGACGAACCGACGACGTCGAGAGACTTATGCATTCCCGATCCTACCGATTGTCCACTCTCCTGTTGGATGCAATGGCGTCTGTCAGCATGAGTGCCATAGGCTATCCATTTTTTCGCGTATGGAACAGTGCTTTCGGGCGTTTCAAAAGAGCTGTTGGTTGGTTGAGTCGTCTTGTGACACAATGAGCGTCAAACCTTCTTGGAGTATGCACGAAGTGGAAACACAAAACCGCGGATCTTGAGGGCATATCTGACTGGCAGACGTTTCATCCTCGCTAAGAGCGGAGATCACAATCATGACGAATTCCAAGTAACCATTCATGGCAATTAATCCCCGATCTACGATTAGTTGGACGACCGAACACCGGGTGGCCGTTGGCCGCTACATGGTCCCATGCGACTCCGTTCTTGAGGAGGGATATAAGCAGCCAAAGGGTATAATTCCGTGTCCAACCAACTTTGTTCGCAAAGTCTTCTCGCCTTTCCTGAAATTACGACGTTCTCTCCTGAGATTACGTGATTTTCTCTTGGTTGATGGCTTCATTGAACGCGAAGCGGGGCGGCTTATCCGAAAGTACGTCTCCAACGATAGCGTTTTCCTGGAGATCGGTTGTGGCAACATGAGTTTGAGAAGATTCCTACCCAGGGGATTATGCTATAACGCTATCGATCTAATGTTTTCGGAACCGGAATTGGCCGCCGTGCTGGCAGAGGGACCTAAGGTCAACATCTGTGTGGCTTCTGCAACGCAAATTCCCGTCGAGTCAAATACCACGACACTGCTCGTGTCAACCGAGACGTTTCCGCACATTCCCAATATCGACCAGACCATCGAAGAACTGCATCGTATTGCAGCGCCAAACGCGGTGTTGATTTGCAGTAATCCTAACCGTTACTGCTGGAAGTACGAAAAGAAAGGCCCACATCCGCGACAAGTCCATAAGTGGACATTCGAAGGCTTTATTCGCTTCATGCAGGACCGCAATTTTAAATTTCTAGAAGGCTCCATGAACGGCTGGTGGATCCCGTTTCCTTTATGGTTGACTAAAACTTCGTATCAATTGCCGATTACTTCGAAATCCGAATTCCTTAACACAACCTTCTTCCACGTCTTTCAAGCGATAAAATGATGTCGGCGGCTACTGATATTAAAACTTCATTGATCCGATCCATGCGGCGACAAATGCGATCAGCGCTTGACGTCATGGATGCGGCCGCGGCGAGGTTGTACCTGAGCGTGAAAAGCGAGGGCCCCTCGCTGCTGGCCCTCCTGTTTCACGTGCTGTTCCGAGACTCGCGTGAGGCGGGCGAAAACCATGTCCATCCACAGCAGCACATGACGGTCGGCTGCTTCCGACGCATTATCGAGTATTTTCTCCGGAATGGCTACTGCTTTGTCTCTCCCCATGACGTGTTGCAAGGACTGGATCCCTCGAAAAAGTACGTCATGCTCACGTTCGATGACGGTTACTTCAACAATACTCTGGCCCTGCCGGTCCTGCACGAGTTCAATGTGCCGGCCGTCTTCTACATCTCGACCGACCATGTGCGGCAAGGGAAGAATTTTTGGTGGGACGTTGTGTATCGCCAAGCCCTTCAGGCGAATGCAACGCCGGCTGTGATCGAACAACAACTGACTGAGTTAAAGATCCTGAGGACCGCCGACATTGAAGCCGAACTGAAGCAGCGGTTCGGACCTGGATGCCTCACGCCGCTTGGTGATGTGGACCGCCCATTTACCGCCCAGGAACTGCGTGATTTCGCCCGCGAGAAGCACGTGCATATTGGCAATCACACGGCCGATCACGCCGTCCTAACCAATTATCGGACTGATGAAGCGGAACAGCAGATCAAGGATTGCCAACAAGCCCTTCGCGAGATGCTGGGAATCGAAGCGGAGTCAATTGCCTATCCTAATGGATGCTATAACCAACAGACTTTGGAGATGTCCCGGAAAGTGGGGCTGAAACTTGGCGTGACGGTGGAGCAACACAAGAATCCACTACCGCTGGGTAAGGAGCCGCTGGCTTTAATGCGGCTGGGGCGATTCGTGCCTTGGGCAAGGCCCGACATGGACCGACAGTGTGAACTATTCCGCTCCGACGTCATCCCGTCCAAATGTGTTCGACATGTGTGGCAGCGACTGATTATTTCACAGATCCTCAATGACAGGCATACCGTATGACGCCTTCCAAAATCACCCTTCCATTGTTTGTGGGCATTGCAGGAACGATCGCGTTCAATCTTTCGCCGATCGCGCTGGGCTACGGCGCGTCGATGAACGTTTGTTTTATGCTGTACGCGGGAATTATGCTCTTCCTTTCCGCTGGAGATCGGCGCGTACTTGGGTATGCGACCGTGATATCGGCCTGCAATCCGGCCAACACGCTGGCCTATATCTCTTATTCATTCCTGCTGGCAGTCTTGACTATATTCTATGCGTTTGCGGGGCTGGGACAGGTGACCTGGGAATTGGGCAAGCGCCGCTGGTGGTGGCTGTATCTGGCCGCTTTTCTCCTGATCGGGTTGTCGGTTCCATTTTGGCCCTCGGACCTGCGGGCCATGCTGACCGAGGTGAAAGAGGCGGTGAGCCGTCTGGGGTATTTGGCGGTGCTTCCGCTGGCGGTTGGATTGACCATCCGCACCCCGCAGGACGGAATTCGCGCGGTGTCATTGTTGTGTCTTATGTCAATCGCCATTTTCTTCTTATTTTTCTTTTTCGGGCATGCCGGGGCGGAAATGGTCGTGGAAGCCAAGGGAGAACAAGCTCTGGGCTTGACCCAATCTATCGGGAATATATATCTGGGATTCAACCGCACCGGGGTATGCATTCCAATGGCAGCCCTGGCGGTTGCCGCTTTGGCCTTGGGGACCGGCGCCGGTTTCAATCTCCGCGCCGCGGCTTTTTACCTGGCCTCGGGTATATCCGTCTTTATGATCCTGCTACTGGCAAGCGTCGGCAGCGCATTTGCCATGGCCTGCGGCATGGGCGTCGTGGTTTTGGGTTATTTCGGTTTTCGCTTGTCCGTTGGGAGAATTCTGGTGGGAGTCGTTCTCTTTTCCATCGTGGGAACGACCTTGTACTGGGCCATCTTCCAAACCGAGAATGCGCTCTCTAAACGCATCGTGGAGAAAATCAGTCAATTCGACAAAATAGGCATCGACCGCATAGAACGTTGGCAGGAGGGAATTGATGTGATCTATCAAGAACCTTTCGGAGTGGGTTGGACTACCAGGGCGTCGGGGCACAGCGATTGGCTGAATTTTATACTCTTCTATGGTTGGGCATCCGGTTCGTTCTACTTCCTGGCCGCGGTATGGCTATT
>JBEKZY010000078.1:0-19270 GCA_049509395.1 Thermoguttaceae bacterium
TGACCATCGGCGCCGGGGCCACGCTGACCATTGCCGCCATCCCGGGCGGACCGTTAGCGGGCATGGGCTCGATATCGCCGGTTCCCGAACCGGCCACTTGGGCAATGCTCTTGCTGGCCGCCATGGGACTGGGAATTTACCGGCGTCGCAGCCGGTAAACAATAACTTGGGGACTGTCCCCCTGGCCGTAAGAATGCACCGTTGGGGCGGCAACAAAACTGCCGCCCCAATTTCTATATGTTATCGGATTACCTCTTAACAACCTCGCCCGCCCTCTGCGCGTCGGAAGAAAAGCAATTTATTTCAGACAAAAAACCTTGTATACCAGGGTTAACCGGCTTTATTTTACTAGCTATTTGAGGGAGTCATGAAATGCCATGACACAACACCTTTTCGGGGCAACAGATGTACTGTCGCCTTTCGATCAATCGAGCATGGGTGCAGCAGTACAACTGCCGCACCAACGAGATAATCTATTTCAGGAAATCCTCAGTTATTTTTATAAAAGGCCTAAATCAAAACTGGAACTGGCTCTCAGCACATCTATAAAAAACTTAATTAGACATGGGAGGGTGCCCGCCCCCCTTTTGTTTGACTTTTTAGATCTTAATTAGTGGAATCATCTTGTTTTCCAACCCATGATTGAAAAAAACTCTGGATTCCATGCGAAAGTTACACTCGATCGCCGTGTGCGAACAATTGCGCATTTATTTTCTGCGATTGTATGATCAACTTTTAAAATTTATGCCGGCAGATATGAATAAGATCATAGTCTTCTTCAGAATCTCGGCTGAAAGGAGTGATATGGCTGCTTCATTAAATTTCGGGATTGTTAACTAAATGCTTGTAATTTGGGCCATTTTTAATTAAAATATCCTAAACAATCGGGTTTTTTAGAATAGGGACATTATAGCATGTAAAAACAACAAAACTCTGGAACTAAAGTGATCTAATTACGGCTTTCAAAAGTTAAAAAACCATTCCAAAAGCGCGTAATGGAAAACAGAGACATTCGGACTAGAGACGGCAAAAAAGGAATGGGAAAAAACACTAAGAGTTGCGGCATCTTGTGAATTCTTATTTCATGAAAGGTTAAGTTTATGCGATCTCGGCTAATTGGTTCAAATCTGTTTGTTGTCCTTAGCATTTTGTTGACGGCTTCCGTTTTCCTTTTCCCCGCATACGGAGTCCAAGCGGCCACATATAGTTGGGATCCCGGAACCAGTGGCACGTGGGCGTGGGATACGTCAACCTACAATAACTGGTACAATTCGATTTCAAACACCGACATTCTTTGGCCGAATCTCACCGACTCCGTAGCCGATTTCGGCGCCGGCAATCTCAATGGCACAATCACCGGCGGCGCCGTTACGGTCGCTTCCGGCGGAGTCCAGGCCAACGCCATAACTTTTGACATTGCCGGTTACTCGCTCTCCGGCGGCACAATTACGATGAGCGGCACAAGTCCATCTATAACGGTTGCTACAGGCATTACCGAGACTATCAACTCCGTTATCTCCGGTTCCGCCGGATTATCTACAACAGGCAGCCTGGTTTTAAACGGCGCAAATAATTACACCGGCATCACGGATATCAAATCCGGGTACATTACTATCGGCAACGACAATGCGTTTGGGGCGGCGGGCGCCGGCAACGACATTGTCGTCGAGTCCGGCGGCGGTATTTTCAACTGGCTGACTCGAACGATCGTAAACAAGGCGCTGACCTTAAACGGCATCGGCGACGGTAATAATATGGCCATGCACCGACGGCGGCGCCGGATACACCTTCACCAATAATATCGACGGCTCCGCCGGGAACTCAGGTGCGGGCGCGTCCTTCACAGTCAATTCAGATGGCGGCGCCACTAGCTTTGTCCAAGGAAACCTCACTTTAGGAGGCGGCCAGTTGATCCTGAGCGGCGGAGGCGGCACCTTGACCTTGACCGGCGCCGCAAACGCCTGGACCGGCGGAATCACCATCAACACCGGCACGCTGCAAATCGGCGACGGCGGCGCAAACGGCAGCATGCCCGATAGCGGAACCATCAATATCAACGGAACCAGCACCTTGGCCTTCAATAGTTCGAATGATTTCACTTTTTTAAATGCCATGATTTCCGGCGGCGGCAATATTACCAAGAATGGCATCAACACCCTTACACTGTCGGGGACCAACTACTACACGGGCGTCACCAATATTAATACCGGAAATCTGAAGATTACAAATGCCGGTTCACTCGGCTCTTCGAGCAATGTGATCATCGCGGGCGGCACGGCCACCAGCATGCTGCAACTCGACGGCAGCGGCGGCGATTTTATCGAATACAGCAAGATTACATTGACCGGACGCTCGACAACCGCCGCGCATATCGAGAATTTGGCCGGCAACAACACCCTTGCCGATCCGGGGTACGGAACTGGAATCATATCCCTTATCGAAGGCGGCAATCAATACGTCATCCAATCCGACCCCGGAGTCGGTAATTTCCTTACCATCAGCGGCACAATCCAAAACAACGCCGCATTGACCGGCCCGCGGAATATAAACTTTGTAGGCGCGGGCAACGGAGCGGTGACCGGCGTTATCGGCGGCGGCACCGGTAATGGGGCCATCAATGTCATCAAGGCAGGCAACGGCACTTGGACTTTATCCGCTTCCAATACCTACAACGGCACGACCACGGTCAACGCCGGCACACTGGCGTTAAGTTCAACCGGCTCGATCGGCTCCAGTTCGGTAATCACCGTAAACTCACCCGCAATTTTCGACGTTACGGCCGCCGGTTTTGCACTGAACTACGGCCAGACCCTGGCCGGCACGGGCACGGTCGTGGGAAATGTCGCCGATACTTCCTCCGGCGGCGTGATTGTCGCCCCGGGCGGCGTCGGAACCGCCGGCACTTTGACTTTCAGCGCCGGCTATACCCTGGGATTGGTCAACGGCGCGGGCAACGTGCTCAAGTTCGATCTGGGCCAAAATACCTCGGCGGCCAGCGATTTGCTTGTCGTTAATAACCTTGATGCCAGGAACCCAAATAAGATCGACATTGACATTTCGCAGTTGCAATCCACGATCGCTAACGGCACTTACCCCTTGATTAGGTACAACACCCTCAACCTTTATAACGGCACTCTTGCCAATACCTTCACACTGAGCCGCACAAGCATTACCCGCCAAACATTTACTCTTCAGAACACCGGCACGGAAATCGACCTCCTGGTAAGCACCGGCGCGCCCATGAACCTGACCTGGGTAGGAACCCAGAACGGCAACGCCTGGGATATTAATACCACCAGCAACTGGTCGAATGGTTCCTCGCAGACCTATTTTGACGGCGACACGGTGAACTTTACCAATACCGGGTCGAACTCGCCTGACATCAATCTTACCACGAAGCTCTCGCCGGGCAGCGTGACCTTCGCCAACTCCACGCAAGACTATAAATTCATCGGTTCCGGGTACATTAGCGGCAGCACCGGATTGACCTTAAACGGCGCCAGCAAGGTGACTCTGGCCAACTACACGGCGAACGATTTCACCGGTCCCATTGCCATCAATTCCGGCACCTTGCAAATCGGCGATGGCGCATACAACAGCGGCATCGCCTCCTCGGTCGCCATAACCAACAACGGCGCGCTAATCATCTACCCCGCCTCCGACGAGTCCATAGCTAACGTCATCAGCGGTTCCGGCACACTCACCAAAATGGGCGGGGCCGTGCTAACGCTGTCTTCCAGCAACGCCTACACCGGCGCAACAACCATCAGCGCCGGAAAGCTCATCCTGGGCAACGCCTACGCACTCGGCCCGGCATCCAGCACCGGCATCGTTACGGTCAGCGACAACAGCACCTTGGACCTCAACGGCCTTAACGCCGGCACCAATGCCTCCCGCGTTTTATACGTCCAAGGCACGGGTTACGACACCGCCGGCGCAGTGGTCAACAACAGTGCGACCGATATATACTCTTCGTTTTTCGGCGTGGTTCTCAACGGCGACACCACCCTTGGCGGAACCGCACGGTGGGACATCGGCCGGACCACGGGCGCATACCTGACCGGCAATGGTTATACCTTGACCAAGACCGGGACTAACCGCATTATTCTCGTCGGCCTTGGGTACACCAACCTGGGCGCAATAGTCATCAACAATGGTGACTTATGCCTCCAAGGAACGACCATCGCGGGCAGTTCGACAACGTTGGCGCCTATTACCGTGAACTACGGGGGAACATCGTCGGCTTGGGGCATCTCGGCCGCGATAGGCAACAACATTTTGGTTAATGGCGGCACCGTGGGCACAACGCTCACCGATGCCGGTTCGGCTACTTACTCCGGAGCCATCTCGGTAACCAGTCTCGGCGGATATCTGACAAACGGCTCTACCTCCGGCACTGTCACCTTCTCCGGTCAGATCAGCGACGATATTGTCGCTGACCATGGATTATTGACTAAGAGCGGCAGTTCCGCCGTAGTCTTGACCGGCACTACCAATAGCTGGTCCGGAGGAACCACTATCAGCCTCGGCACCTTGCAAATCGGCGACGGCGGCGCAAACGGCAGTCTGCCCGATGTTGCAGGGACTTCAATTACCAACGGCGGCACTTTGACCTTCAACAGCAGCAACAACTTCACGATTGCCAACGCCCTAATAACGGGAACCGGCATCCTTACCAAAACCGGCTCCGGCACCCTTACACTGTCGGGGCAAAACTCCTACACGGGCGCCACCAATGTCAACGGCGGAAATCTGAAGATTACAAATGCCTATTCACTCGGCACTTCAAGCAATGTCACCATCGCGGGCGGCACGGTTGCCAGCATTCTCCAACTCGACGGCAGCGGCGGCAATTTTTCCGAATATAGCAAGATTACTTTGACCGGACGCTCGACTAGCGCCGCACATATCGAGAATTTGGCCGGCAACAACATTCTTGCCGATCCGTCGACCGGATATGGGAACATATCCCTTATCGAAGGCGGCAATTCATACGCAATTCAATCCGACGCCGGCTTATTAACCATCACCGGCACGATCCAAAACAATGCCGGCACCTCATTTAACAGCGCACGGACTGTAACCTTCCAAGGCGTGGGCAACGGAGCGGTGTCCGGCGTTATCGGCGGCGGCACCAATACCGCCGCAATCAATGTCGTCAAAAGCGGCGCCGGCACTTGGACTCTATCCGCCCCCAATACCTACACCGGCACAACCACGGTCAACGGCGGCACTCTGGCGTTAAGCTCCGCCGGCTTGACTTCCGGAATAACAGTCAACTCCACCGCGACCCTTGACGTATCGGCCGCCGGCATTGCACTGCCTTCCGGCGTGTCCCTGGCCGGCACGGGCACGGTCAAGGGAAACGTAGCCGATACTTCCTCGGGCACGGTGACCATTATCCCTGGCGCTCTCTTGACCCCCGGCACCCTGACTTTCACCTCTGGCACCCTGGGATTGGTCAGCGGCGCTAACGACGTGATCAAGTTCGATATCGGGCAAACGCCCGCTTCGAGCAGCGACTTGATCGTCGCCAATACCGTCGATGCCAGGAACTCGAACAAGATCAACATCAACTTTTCGATATTAGGAACCGGGGTCAACAACGGCACTTACCCCTTGATTCAATTCAGCAACTATTTAGGTTCCGCCACTCCCAGCGATAACTTCGCTATCAGCGGCCTGCCTTCCGGCCGTCAAACATTTGCCTTGCAAAAAACCAGTTCGGAACTCGACCTGGTCGTAACCGGCGCGGCCATGAACCTGACCTGGGTGGGTACTCAGAACAGCAACGCCTGGGATATTAACGCCACCACCAACTGGTCGAATGGTTCCTCTCAGACCTTTTTTGACGGCGACACGGTGAACTTTACCAATACCGGGTCGAACTCGCCGAACATCAACCTTACCACGAAGGTCTCGCCGGGCAGCGTGACCTTCACCAACTCCACGCAAGACTATAAATTCGTCGGTTCCGGGAACATTAGCGGCAGCACCGGATTGACCTTAAACGGCAGCGGCAAGGTGACTTTGGCCAACTCCGTGGCGAACGATTTCATCGGCGCCATTGCTATCAATTCCGGCACCCTGCAAATCGGCGACGGCACGAACAACAGCGGCATCGCCTCCACGGTCGCCATAACCGACAACGGCGCGTTGATCATCGACCCCGCCACAACCGTGTCTATGGCCAACGTCATCAGCGGCTCTGGAACCCTTACCAAGCTGGGCACGGGCGTGCTAACGTTATCCGCCAGCAACGCCTATACCGGCGCTACAACCATCAGCGCCGGAAAGATTATCATGGGCAATGCCTTCGCACTCGGCCCGGCATCCGACACCAGCAACGTTACGATCAATAGCGGCGGCACGTTGGATCTCGCTAACACAACTCTCGGCACCATTTCCCGTGTTTTATACGTCCAAGGCACGGGCTACGACGGCAACGGCGCTCTGGTCAGCAACGGCTCATCCGGTAGTAATCAGAGTTCTTTCCTCGGCGTAAATCTCACCGGCGATACCACTTTCGGCGGTTCAATTCGATATGACATCCGTGGCACGAGCGCATACCTGGCAGGCAACGGTTACACTCTGAACAAAGCCGGGACTAACTCGATCTATCTCGTCGCTCTTGGTTATACCAACCTGGGCGCAGTAAATATCAACGGTGGAACCCTAGCCGCTCAAGGATCAACCATCTTTGGCAGTTCGACGACCTTGGTGCCTATTACCGTGAACTCCGGCGGAACACTGGCGGTTTGGGGCATTTCGAACCCGGTCGCCAACAACATTACACTAAATAACGGCAGCGTGGGTACCGTGTCCTCCGATGCCAGCGCGGCCACCTACTCCGGAACAATCACGGTAAACAGTACCGGCGGAACTCTGACAGCCGCCACTGCTTGCACCTTCTCCGGACAAATTATCGCCGGCACTGGCTCCGGCTTGCTAACCAAGAGTGGCGCTTCTACCGCGTACTTGACCAACACGAGCAATACCTGGACCGGTGGAACCACTCTAACCGGCACCTCCGGCAACACTTTGTCAGTGGGAAATTATTCGGGCACGGGTGCAAGCGGCTTTTTGCCCGATACAGCAGTCGGCGGGACGATTACCATCGGCTCCGCAGCGACCCTGGTATTTAACTCCGCTTTTGACGAAACTCTAACAAACGCAACGATTGCCGGCCCCGGCTCACTCAATCAGATCGGACTGAACACCGTAACTTTGAGTGGAAATACCTCATCCACATTGGCTATCAATATCGGAACCGGAACGGGTAACACCGCCGTGGGAAAAGCAGGCGCGTTGAGGGTAACGAATGTAAACGTCTTTAACAATGCCGGCTCAATCACTTTTGGCGGCGGCACCTCCGGCGATCGGCTCGAACTTGCCACAACCAGCGGTACTAATAATACCATTAGCAAAGCAATGAACTTCCAGGGACGTGAACCCACACCGCTGGACATGGTAGAACCCGCGATATTCAACATCAGCGGCAATAACACGATATCGGGTGCAATTACCATTAACTCGGGAGGAAACCAGTATAATTTCCAGACCAACCCAGGCACAGGCAATTCGCTAACGCTAGGCGCTCTAACTCCCAGCAGCGCTACCCGAGTCATTAACTTGCTGGGCGACGGCATTGGCGCGGTTACAGGCGTCATCGGTTACAACAACGCCGGTGTGATACTAACAAAACGAGGCGGCGGAACCTGGACCCTCTCGGGCGTCAATACCTACGCCGGTCCTACATCGATATGGGGCGGAACCTTGGCCCTAAGCGGCAGCGGCTCGATTGCCAATAGTTCCTCGGTGAATATCTATAACAGCGCTACATTCAATACCGGCGGCACTTTCGCCTTAGGAGCGGCAAAGACCCTGGGCGGTGTCGGAACAGTAACCGGTAGCGTCACCGACGCTTCTGGTGCCACCATTGCCCCGGGCAATGCCTACAACGTGGGCCAGTTGAACATCAGCAATAACCTCACCCTGGCCGGCGGCGATACCATCGATTACAACGCTTCCGGCACAAGCGGCGATCTATTGTCGGTCGGCAATACTTTGACCTTGCCAAGCTCGGGAACAACCACCATCAACTTCGTTCCGACGGGCCTGGTAACGGCGGGCACCACCTTCACGGTTGCCCAGGCCGGCACACTGGCGGGAGGAAACGCCAGTAATATCGCCTTGGCTACCACATCAAGAGCTGTAATCGGCACACCGGTCGTGGACACCACTAACAAGCAGATCAAATTTACCGTTACCACTGGCAACGCCTCGTTGATCTGGAATGTAGCCGGCTCCACCTCCGCTGCTTGGGACATAAAAAACACCCAGAACTGGACTAACGGCGGCACGGCCGACATGTTCTATCAGTCAGACGCCGTGACCTTCAATGACCCGGGCGTGTACACCAAAACGGTCACTCTCGCCAGCGGCGTTAATGTAGCGCCGGCGTCCATCACAATCGACGGCAACAGCAGCTACACTTTTTCCGGCACCGGAGGAAGTATCACCGGTTCCACGGGAATCAACCTGGCAAGCACCTATACCGGAACGGTGACGGTCAGCACCACCAATAACTACTATGGCGATACAGTGGTCGCGGGCGGCACGCTCCTGGTCACCGGCAACCTCGGCGACAACACCACGGTTAGGGTCACCGGCGGCACGCTCAAATTAGGCGTCGACTACGTTGCATTAGGCGACAACGCCACTTTCAGCGCCGCCACCGCCACCGGCATCGGCACCCCAACCTACATTAACGGCGGCACCCTCGACCTCAACGGTCACTACAACGACAATATCCTCGGCTCCGAGGTCTTCTATGTCCAAGGCGCCGGCGTGGGCGGCAACGGGGCCATCGTTAACAACGTGGGCGGCACCGGTCAGATTTACTCTTTGCGTTACGTCAGGCTTACCGGCGATACAACCTTCGGCGGCACTACACGTTGGGACCTCCGCAACGACGGCAACAGTCTCATCTCCGGTAATCCAGTGGTTCTTACCGGCAACAATTTCACACTGAGCAAGACCGGCGCCAATGATATCTTTTTTGTCAACATAGGTTACACCAATCTGGGCGGCGTGGTTGTAAACCAAGGCGAACTGACAATCCAAGCGGACAATGGCGCACTGCCGACCGTATTGGGCAGTACCAGCACCCTGGCCCCGGTCACGGTAAACACCGGCGGCCAGTTCGGCGCCTGGGGAGCGACAACGATTAATAATACAATATCGCTCGCCGGCGGCGGGATCGGCGCCACGCAAAGCGATACTAATGCCGCAAGCACATTCGGCGGCGCCGTCACCCTAAGCAACGGCGGCGGATATATATACAATGTCAACAGCACGTACACGTGCACGTTTAGCGGAGCGATCGGCGGCACCGGCAACTTGACCAAGCCGGCGACCCTAGTCACCGCTAACGCTTCTCCGGCAAATACCAATGGCGGCACGATCGTCTTCTCAGGCACGGCCCCCAACACCTATGTCGGCGCGACAAACGTCTACGCCGGAACCCTCCAGTTGCAGAAACCGGCGGGCGTAAACGCCATTCCCGGCAATCTAAACATCGGCGCCGGCGCTAACGGCGGAGCGACCGTGAATCTGTACGCGGCCAACCAGATCGCCGATACCTCGATTGTCAGCATGGTCGGAGCCCTCAGCAACAACGCCTATCTGGATCTAAGAGGCAACAACGAGACCGTGGGCGGACTAAACTCGTCCGACGCATATTCTGTCGTTGAACTACAATGGGACAACACGGGTATCAATACCGACAGCATCTTTACGGTGAACACTGCCGCTGCCAATTCCACGTTCGCCGGCGTAATTCGCGACAAGTATCAGGGCACTGGCGCCGGAAAACTGAACCTGGTCAAAAGTGGTTCCGGGATTCTTAATGTCACTGGAACAACCAGTTATACCGGCAACACGACCGTGTTGGGCGGCGAATTGGATGTTGTCAATCTCTACACTCCCAACTCCACCGTTACGGTTGCATCCGGCAGCAATGAGTTGGTAGCCACCTCTATTGTGTCCAATACGTTAACCATCGGGGCCGGCGCGGTAGTAACCATCAGGGCAATACCCGGCGGACCGTTATCGGGCATGGGCTCGATATCGGCGGTTCCTGAACCGGCCACTTGGGCAATGCTCTTGCTGGCCGCCATGGGACTGGGAATTTACCGTCGCCGCAGCCGGTAAACAATAACTTTGGGGACTGTCCCCTTGGCCATAAGAATGGATCGTTGGGGCGGCAGTTAATCTGCCGCCCCAATTTTATTTGCAGGGCAAGCTGATTCTTAATCCGAATGCCTCACACACTTAAACGATTGCCGGATGAACGCTTTCCTTGATCGCAGGGGCAAATTACAATCAGGTTTGTGCCACTTGACTCGATTCCTTGGCCTGCGATGGTGATTGAAGGGCTATAATTATTTAAAGAGTACAGGTTGAATGGGAGATCTCTTTCAAAGATCACAAGTTGAGTGTTAAATAAAGGTTAAGGGATTTTCATGCCACTATTGTCCAAACTCGCGCAACAAGCCTCCAGCCGGCTAAAAAATCTGTATTGTCTGATAGGGAATACTCCTCTATTGGTCATTCACTATGCTTTTCAAGGGAAACGGCGAGTCATTTACGCCAAGGCCGAAAATCATAATCTGACCGGAAGCATAAAAGATCGGATGGCCCTGCACATTTTGACAAGGGCATACCAACAAGAACAGATCAAACCCGGCGACGTCATAGCCGAAGCCACAAGCGGCAATACCGGCATATCATTTTGCGCGATCGGCCGGGCATTGGGGCATCCGATGAAAATTTTTATGCCTGATTGGATGAGTCGGGAGCGCATTCTCCTGATGCAAAGCATGGGAGCGCAAATTGTGCTTGTCAGCAGGGAAGAGGGAGGTTTTAAAGGATGTATTCGTTTGGCTGAAGAGTTGGCGCTGCATGAATCGGACGTTTTTCTTCCAAGGCAGTTTTCCAACGAGGCGAATGTTGAAGCCCACCAGGCAACCACCGGACCGGAAATCTGGACACAATTGGAAACCCAGCGCCTTAAACCCGACGCATTCATCGCCGGGGTCGGCACTGGAGGCACGATTATGGGTACGGGTAGATATTTACGCTCGAAAAATCCCAAGGTGCGAATCCACCCTTTGGAACCCGCCGAATCGCCCACGCTATCTACCGGCTGCAAATTAGGTAATCATCGGATTCAAGGCATCAGCGACGAGTTCATTCCATCTATCTTGAAACTCGATGAACTACATAGGGTCGTCGAGGTTCATGACGGCGACTCCATTCTAATGGCTCAAAAGCTGTCGCATCAACTCGGGTTGGGCGTAGGAATCTCCTCGGGGGCCAATTTTCTCGGCGCATTGGAAATCCAAAACGAACTCGGCGACGAAAGCGTGGTTGTCACGGTCTTTGCCGACGACAATAAAAAGTATCTTAGTACAGCTCTGTTGGATGATGAACCGGTAGCCGACGATTATCTATCCCCACAAGTGAAACTGCTCGAATACGACTCGATAAGTCGGATTCATGCCCTTTGTGGCCCATCGAATGATCTTTTGCCGATTTGAAATAACGACCGGGAACAGCGGTTATACACTTGAAGCGGCCTTAGCGGAGTATTCATCGAGTAGGTCGTTGTAGGCGAGGGATTTTCGGCATAAAGTGAAAAAACACTTTTCCAAACACGGGAAAACCAGTGTTTATCGCTGCGGAAAATGGTTTCTCACGTCTAGACACACATCCATGCGCTCGCAGCAGGACGGCAACATCCTGGATTTCAAGGCGACAAGCCTGTTTCGCAACGCAACTTATCGCATGACATCATTTTTTAAACAGGGCGGATTTACCCATGCAGCGGTATTAATGGATGAGTCCGAATTGGGGTAAGTGCAAGGAAGACAGGATTTGTGTTATTACTCGATCGAACATCACGGCTCTGCCTTGCTATACCACGGCATTTATCAAGGAAGAGAAACCTATTATGCTCCCTTGGCGCAAATAAAGTCCATGCGCCTTCTTGTATTTACTGATTGAATCAATTATACTGGGTAAACGGTATTTTATGGAAACTCGCATCAACGATATTCACCTCCGACAGATTTCCTTTTTTTCTCTGGTGGGATTGTTGGTGGTAATCGCGATTATCGGGATATTGATTTTATTATTCTTGACGGCCATACAGCAGGCGCGTGAACCGGCTAGAAATCCGCAGGGCATGAATCATCCTGATACCTTCAATATAGCGTTCTGTCACTGTTCGGTTAATTCCGTCCCCTTTACGATGTTGACGGGTAAGTCCATAAGCAGACCGGCATACGAAGCAGAGTGCATACCAATAAATCGATCGCTTTAATTTTTTACAAACTTCATGGGAGATTCCACGATGCGATGCTTAAAATTCTTTTTGTTGGGATTGGCGTTTGTTGTACTTTTGAATTGCAGCGCATCGGCCGCCAGTTTGACTTGGAAAGGCGACGGCGTTAATAATTATTGGAACACCAGCACCTCCGGGCCGAAGAATTGGCTCAACGGGCTCACGCCCGCGTATTTCACCTCCGGCGACATTGTCACCTTCGACGATACCGGATCGAATGCCGTCCCCATAAACTTGACGGACTCGACGAATCCGCTCACCTGGGCTTCCGGAACCGCCGGCGGCTCGGTAATTGTAAATTCCGGCAAGAATTACACCTTCAGCGGCGTCGGTTCGTTAAACGGCGGAAGCACCACTTTACCGTTTCTGGTAAAAAGCGGGACCGGCACGCTCACTATCAATACGGTCAACGATTACAAGGGCACGACGGTCATCAACGGCGGGAAACTGTCGATCACCGGCGGGGGAAAATTATATTACACTGCAACCGGTAATCCGGCTTCTGCCGCCATCACGGTAAACAGCGGAGGAACACTGGAATTTGAGGACTACTCGAGCGGCGGAAGTTTTGGAGGGCTTTCAAATTATTTGAATATGGATTTTGCCGTTAACGGCGGAACGCTTCGATTTGCCGGCGCATCCGACTCGACTGGCACTCACGGATTCTTGATCGGCGCGGGTGGAGCAACTCTGGAATCGGCCACACCCGGGGTCCTTTGGACGATAGCCAACGGGGGTTCCCCATATCCTGTTTTGATTTATGCAGGGACGAATCCGACGGATGTCATTACATTAACCGGCGCCGGCAACGGACGCCTGGATAAGTTTATTAGTCCGGCCGGCAGCGCCATAATGGGCTTAACCAAAAGCGGCGCCGGCACCTGGACCCTTACGGAGGCGGCAAGCAGTGATAATGACGCCGGACGTTTTTATACCGGAGCAACCACCATCAATCAGGGTACTTTGATCTTGGATCCATACGGCTCCGGCATGAATCCACAATTTGGCGTGTTGTATGGAACCAGCGGCATTACCATAAATTCCGGCGGAACATTACAACTCAACGGCTCCAACGCCATCACCGGTTATTTTACCGGCGACACAAATATACCCGTCCCCGCAAGCCCCAAACCCGTGGTCATCAACGGCGGCACACTCGATACCCAAACCGGCTATCATCAAATTGGAACGCTAACGCTCAACGGCGGCCTGGTTAAGAGCGGGACGCCATCGAGCCCCAGCAACGGCAGCCTTATAATCAACGGCGACGTGTCGGTCACCGACAACTCCACCATAAGCGCTTTGTATTTCAGCCTGAACGGCGGCTCGCGAACATTTACCGTGGCCGACGGTAAAACACTCAACTTCAGCGGCACTTTCTTCAACGGCACAAGCCTTACCAAGGCTGGCAGCGGCACCATGACCCTCGGCGGTTCCAACCCCTACGCCGGCGCCGTCACGGTCAACGCAGGCACTCTCAAGTTAGGCGCGGCCGGCAGCATCAGCTCGGCCACGGCAATCGATGTCAAACAAGGCGCCGCGTTCGACGTCTCCACCGTTACCGGCGGTTGGAAACTTGGCGCGAGTCAACAATTAGCCGGCTCGGGCTCCGTTACGGGAAGCGTGGCCGACATCGCTGGCAGTACGGTGGCGATTGCACCCGGCGATATAGGCTCGGCAGGCACACTGTCGTTCAGCAGCAGCTTGTCGCTAAATCTCGGTTCCAGCGATACAATTTATTTCGATCTGGCACAATCGACCGCCGGAGTGAGCGATTTAATTAACGTTGCCGGAAACTTCAACGCCAATAACTCCTCCAAGATTGGCATAAACGTCTCGCTGCTCCAGACCGTTATTAATAGCGGCACTTATCCGTTGATTAAATACGCCTCCCTGACCGGTTCCACCGCGAATCTCAATCTCACCGTCAATAACGGCTCAACGCGTCAAACGTATTCTCTGACCAGCACCGGCAGCGAAATCGATCTTTCGGTGGCCGGCAATCCCGCCAACCTGACGTGGAAGGGCGATTCTTCCTTGAATAAGTGGGATATCAACACTACGAAGAATTGGACAAACGCGAGCACTTCCGACTATTATATCAATGGCGATTTAGTGACCTTCGACGGAACCGGATCGAATTCGCCCAACGTCAACATCAGCACGACGGTCCAACCCGGCAGTATCACCTTCAAGAATAACTCGACTAAAAATTACACTTTTTCCGGCGCCGGCTATATCAGCGGCTCCACCGGAATTACATTGGCGAGCACGAATACAACAAAAGCGATCCTGGCCAACACCGGCGTCAACGATTTCATCGGCCCGATAACCATCAGCGGCGGAACATTGGAATTCGGAAACGGAGTAAATAGCGGCGTCGGCAATCTGCCGTCTGGCGTCGCGGTTACCGATAACGCCACCCTGTCTTTTAACAACCCCTCAGGCGACTCCCTAACGGTAAGCAACGCCATCGGCGGCACGGGCAATCTGCAGAAAAACGGTTCAGGCACCCTGACGCTTACCGGCAGCAGTTCTTCCTTTACCGGAACGGTCACGGTCAACGCCGGCCAGCTTATCGCCGGAAACGCTAATGCATTGGGTTCTACGACAGTCGCCTCGGCCATTACGGTCAACAGCGGCGGTACTTTGGATATCAACGGAATTGGCCTGGGCTCACGCATGGTAAGTATCCAGGGATCGGGTTACGACGGAAACGGCGCATTGGTCAGCAATAACGGCTCCCTTAACGGAGGGATTTACTCCACGACGCTGACCGGCGACACAACCATCGGCGGAAGCGGAATGTATTACCTCCTCTGGTCATTAAACGGCGGCGGATACAACCTCACCAAAACCGGCTCCAACGAAGTCAACATCTACTGGGCTGGATCGACCAATCTGGGCAATATCACGATAAATACCGGCACACTTACCGTACAAGGCAATACCACCCTGGGCAGCACCGGGGTCGTTACCATCAATGGCGGCGGCACATTGAATTTGTCATCGATCACCTCTACGATCAGCAAAAGCGTCAGCGCCTACTACGGATCCACGATTCAAAGCATCGGCAACGCTAATACCTTCGCCGGCCCCATCACTTTATACGACAATTTGACGGTCAACACGCTCTCGAACTTAACTCTCACAAGCAATATAGTCGGCTCGGATTCCTATTCCGGATCGTTGACCAAAACCGGCTCCGGAATCCTGATTCTGACCGGCACAGGGAATTACTGGGCTAACGGAACCACGATCAACACCGGCACGCTGCAAATCGGCGACGGGGGCGCAAATGGGAGCCTGCCGGCCGACGGAATTATTTATAACAACAGCGCCCTGGCCTTTAACAGCAGCCGCAGCCTCAATATAGGCGCGATATACGGCAACGGCAATCTTTATCAGAACGGCTCCGGCACAGTCACACTCACGTCGGCTAATAACTACTCTGGCAATACGATAATCGCCAACGGAACTCTGACCCTGGGGTCTGCCGCTTCGATTTCAAACTCCCCAGTGTTAGATGTCAAAAGCGGCGGTACGTTAAATGTCGCGGCTGTCTCCGGCGGTTTTGCTCTTAACTCCGGGCAAACGTTGACGGGAAGCGGAACCGTCACGGGCAACGTCGCCGACTCGTACTCTTCCATTATCTCTCCGGGAGATGGACTGGGCACTTTGACTTTCAATCAAAATCTTACGCTCGCCGGCGGCGACAACGTTTCCTACGAAATCAACGGGACCTCGGCCGACTCGCTTAATGTCAAAGGCAATTTTAATTACAATAGCGGCGTCACTACCATCAATATCCTTGCCAACAAGGTGGTGTCGGGCACGGCGTATACATTTGCCAGCGTCACCGGATCATTAAGCGGCGCTCTTAGCAACTTATCCCCGGACACCGGCGACACCAGATACACCTTCACGCCAAGCTTGGTCGGCAAAAACATACTCTTGACCGCCAGCGGCGCAAACAAAAGCCTGGTCTGGAATCTCAACAACCCTGGCATGACTGGTTCTTGGGATTTGAAATCCAGCCCTTCATGGAACACCAGCGATGTGTTTTATAACGCCGATGACGTTACGTTCAACTCCACCATCAGCGACAATATATACAGCGCCATCGGTGTATCCATCGACGTCGCGGTAAGGCCCGCCTCAGTTACGGTCGATAGCTCGGCATATTACTCATTTACCGGCGCCGGCAAAATCACTGGCAACGTCGGTTTGACCAAAAGAGGCACAGGCTTATTGTATCTATCGACTGCAAACGATTACACTGGCGATACCGTGATTGAAAACGGCACGGTAGTGTTCTCCAAGTCAGCGGCCTACACAAGCCTGACCGGCAACATAGTCGTGCAGAACGGTGCATCTTTGAATTTGCGCCTTTTTTCTGAGGGCAATGATTCCTTAGGCAATCCGATCCCACCTGTACCGATTACTACTTTAGTGCAGATTGCCGGTGCCGGCTATAATAATCAGGGCGCTTTGTTTATCGGCATCGCTCCCAACCCGAATTACGGCATCATGACCAAACTAGAGCTGACCGGCGACGCCACGATCGGGAATAGCCAAGGTGGTCAGTGGGCCATATACAATTCCACGCCCAGCGACCCCACGACCGGTTACATCAAGGGCCATGGATATACGCTGACCACGAACGGCGTGGGCGCGATCTATCTGAATGGACTCGGCGACACCGGACTGGGCGATATTATCGTAAACGGCGGCGGCTTGGGGATTCAAGAATCGACCGGCCTGGGGATAGCGTCCAAGACACTGACCGTGAATAATTTCTCATCTCTTACCTTATTGGACACCGGCAATTACGGCGTCCTGAATAAAAATTTCCACCTTTATGGTTCCTCCAATGTCGTCAGCTACTACGGCAGCGCAAACTTCCTTGCCGGCAACACCATACTGGAAGGCGCTGTGAACTTCACTACCGATGCCAACCTTACTCTGACCGGAAACCTTACCGATGCGACCGGCAATAGCGGCATCATCAAGCAAGCAACCGGCACGTTAACCTTGGCCGGCACGCAAAATTACTCCGGCAACACAAGCATAATAGCCGGAACGCTCACCTTATCCGGCGCCGGCGCCATAGGCGACGTCGCTAACAGCAGCACGTTGGAAATATTGGACGGCAATCACACACTTAGCAACCTGAGCGGCTCAAGCTCCACGACGGTCGTCGATGCCGGCGCGAACTTGACCGTAACTTCCATCGCGCAAGACACCCTTACAATAGGCGCCGGGGCCACATTGACCATTGCCGCCATCCCCGGCGGTCCACTTTCCGGATCGGCGTCATTGGCCCAGGTTCCCGAACCTGGAACGTGGTTGTTGCTATCAACCGCCTTTTTTGCATTATTTGCCTACGCTGCAAAACGTGGTAAAATTAGAAATTGAAATATGTATTTGTGCCATGCCCATAACTACCCCCCTATTGTCATATCCCTGAATATAAGAAAAAAGGAGCGATCTTTATGTTACGAACGAACCACAGTCATGCGGCTCGAGCGATGTTGTCTATGGCGTGTTTTTTCGCTGTTCTAAGCGCGGTCCGTGCTGAAGAGAGCTTTTGGACGACCGATTTTGAGGCGGCCAAGACTAAAGCCAAGGAAGAAAAGAAATTACTTTTTGTTTATTTTACCGGCTCCGACTGGTGCACTTGGTGCAAGAGACTGGATAAAGAGGTTTTAGACGAGGAGAAATTCAAGACCGAGGCCCAAAAGTCGTATATTTTTGTAGAATTGGATTATCCGCACAACAAAAAACTTCCCTTGGCCCTGGAAACTCAGAATCACATGCTCCAAGACCATTATAAAATCCGCGGCTGGCCCACGATTATCATTACGGACACCGAGGGCAAGCCTATTGCCCGCACCGGGTATCGGGCGGGCGGCCCGGAAAAGTATTTGGAGCACCTTGACGAATTCGCTAAAATATACGACGAAATTCTGCAAATGAAATCGACGCTGGGAACGGTTCAGGGATTGGAACGCGCCAAACTGTTGGACCAGATTATCGAGGCCTATGTCAAGCTAAACAATGAAGCCGATGAGACCGTGGGCTGGAGCAACGAGATCATCGCCATCGACTCCGATAACCAGGCCGGATTGAAGGTCAAGTATGAAATCCGCATCCTTATGGCCGAGTCCAGCAAGCTGAGGCTGGAAAAGAAATTTGAAGAGGCCAAAGCGGTGCTAGATAAAGTCATCGCTCATCCCGGGGCCAGCGCCCAACAAAAACAGAGCGCCTACGTGGCCCAGGCAGAATGTTTCTTCGCCACCAAAGATTATATCGGGTTTGTCGCGTGCCTGAAAAAAGCCATCGAGGAGGTTCCCGACGGCCCCAGAGTTGAAAGTCTCAAAAAGGCTTTGCAAACTTACGCCCCGATGGCCGAGAAGCAAGAAGCGATCGCCAAAATAAAGGCCGAACTCGAGAAGGCCGAGGGACTCGATCGCGCCAAGATCTTGGACAAGTTGGTCGAAGCCCAGGAAACGCTGGTGGTACCCAACGCGGTGGCCGCCGTTTCCATGGGCGGCAGCGGAGCGGCTAGAATTCCTCCAATGTTGTCCGGCATGCCCACCGGTGCAATCGACTCGGAGAGCATCGCAAAGTGGTCCAAGGAAATTGTGGCCCTGGATGCCGATAATAAAGCCGGACTAAAGCACAAGTACGAGTATCGCGGCCTGATTGCCGAAAGCGACATTTTGCTGAAACAGCAAAAGCCCAAAGAGGCTCAAACAGTCATCGACAAGGCGCTTGCCCTGCCGGATCTTACCGACGAGCAAAAACAGAACACGCTGTTCCTAAAAGCCAATATGTATCTCTATGCAAGAGACATAC
>JBEKZY010000079.1:0-17433 GCA_049509395.1 Thermoguttaceae bacterium
TCCTGACTAAAACGGTTGAACTGTTGATGCAATGCGTCTTTGCTATTATACTTATGTTCATGCCGCTTAATGTTGAACTCCTCCGACTTCCACTACGTAAATATGGGTAAGGACAAGGCGTTTACGCCGGGTAAGGAAGAATCCCAGACATATAGTGCTCTGTCAGCCCCGTTTCACGGTGCTCCTGCTCAAGACTTGCATTCGTCAAGCGTTTTCGGTACAAAGACGGCATGAATCCTCTGGAAACTTACCTTAAGGACATCCGCGACATCCACTCAACAGGGGCGGCCGTTAAAGAAACTTCTTTCTATCCCGCGCTTTCCAACCTCTTAAACGAAATCGGCAAGACCTTAAAACCCAAGGTCCGTTGCGTCATAAACCTTGCCGATCGCGGAGCAGGACTGCCCGATGGAGGCTTGTTTACCCCTGATCAATTCCAAAAAGGCGCCGACGCACAACCCAAGCATGGTCAACCCCCTTCCCGTGGCGCGCTGGAAGTGAAATCTCCATCCGAAGATGTGCGGAGGATCGCCTGTTCCGAACAAGTCAAACGCTACTGTGCCGAGTACGGGCTTGTTCTAGTCACCAACTATCGCGACTTCCTTCTCCTTGGCTGTGATACCCAGGGTAAACCAATTCCCTTGGAGGCTTACACCCTGGCCGACAATGAAAAGACCTTTTGGGCAGCCGCCTTACATCCGCAAAAATCTGCTACAGAACACGGCGAACAGTTTTGCGAGTATCTTAAACGCGTGATGCTTTACAATGCGCCGCTTTCGGCCCCGCAAGACGTGGCTTGGTTCCTGGCGTCCTATGCCCGCGACGCCAAAGCACGCGTCGAGAACCACAAGGACCTCTCAGCCCTGGCCGCCGTGCGCGATGCCCTGGAACAAGCCCTGGGCATGAAGTTCACAGGCGAACGCGGCGAACACTTTTTCCGCTCTACGCTTGTTCAGACGATTTTCTATGGAGTTTTCTCCGCTTGGGTGCTTTGGCATCGGGAACGCTCCGACCGGACCGATGCTTTTAACTGGCACGAAACCGGATGGAGCTTGCGAGTTCCGTTTATCCGCGCCTTGTACGATGAGATTGCCACACCCACGAAACTGGGCGATTTGGGGCTCGTGGAAGTATTAGATTGGACTGCCGCAGCATTAAACCGTGTAGACCGCGCCGCATTTTTTCAAAAATTCCAGGACGAACACGCGGTTCAATACTTTTACGAGCCGTTTTTGGAGGCATTCGACCCGGAATTGCGCAAGGAATTGGGTGTTTGGTTCACGCCGCCCGAAATCGTCCAGTATCAGGTTGCCCGCGTCGATATCGTCTTGCGCGAAGAATTGGGCCTTGCCGACGGCCTGGCCGATCAGAATGTGGTCGTGCTCGATCCCTGTTGCGGCACCGGTGCCTATTTGGTTGAAGTGCTGCGGCACATAGCCGATACGCTGAAGGCCAAGGGCGGCGATGCCTTGCTAGCCTCCGATCTGAAAAAAGCTGCGATGACGCGGGTATTCGGCTTTGAAATCCTGCCCGCGCCTTTCGTGGTGTCGCATTTACAACTTGGGCTGATGCTCCATCGTCTGGGCGCTCCTTTAAGCGCAAAAATGGACGAGCGCGTGGGTGTTTATCTGACTAACTCCCTGACCGGCTGGGAACCTCCAAAGGAACCAAAAACAAAACTTCTCTTTACAGAAATGGAAGAAGAACGTGAAGCGGCAGAAAATGTAAAACAAAACGAAGAAATATTAGTGATCCTCGGCAACCCGCCTTACAACGGTTTTGCCGGTGTTGCAGTGGAGGAGGAACGTGAATTAAGTAATGCCTACCGAATTACAAAACGAGCACCCAAGCCAGAAGGTCAAGGACTTAATGATTTATTTGTCCGATTCTTTCGCATGGCCGAACGCCGTATAGTCGAAAAGACAGGCAGAGGCATTGTCTCTTTTATTTCAAATTATGGCTGGCTGGAAGGGCGTTCTTTCACTGGAATGCGAGAACGATATTTAGAAGTTTTTGACCAAATTGCTATCGATTGTATGAATGGCGACAAGTATAAAACTGGAAAACTTACGCCTACAGGAGAACCCGACCCTAGCGTTTTTTCAACAGATTTCAATCGTGAAGGTATTCAAGTTGGCACTGCTATTGCAATTTTAGTCAGAAGGCAAAACCATAAAGAGTCCGAAGGGATTATTTTTCGGCATTTCTGGGGTAAAAATAAGAGAATCGATTTAATAGAATCGCTCGATGGACAATCTAACTCCTTTCAGATTCTTAAGCCTGCTGTTGAAATCGGTTATCCATTCAAACCTACAGAAGTTGAGGGACGGTATCTAACTTGGCCATTACTAATAGATTTATTTCCCATTTCATTCCCCGGTATAAAGACAAGCCGCGATCCCGTGGTGGTTGATATCGATTATGACAATCTGAATGAACGAATGCAAAAGTACTTCGATCCTAATATCTCTCATGAAGAAATGCGATTGATATCGCCGCTTTCCATTATGGATGCTTCGGGTTTTAAATCTATTCCAACACGAGACTATCTGATAAAAAGGGGCATTTTATCGAAAAATATTGTCCGTTATTGTTATCGGCCTTTTGACCTACGATGGATTTATTGGGAACCGGAAACAAAACTCCTAGACAGAAATCGATCTGACTATTATCCCCATGTATTCAAAGAAAATATCTCATTTAGTGCTGTTCAGCAAAATCGCAAGGGTTTTAATCCACCCTTTCCAAGTCGAAACCTTTGCTCACTACATCTAATAGAACGTGGGGCCAACATCTTCCCTTTGCTTCTGAAACCATCAGCAAAACAGTCGCTCATTTTTGATAATGATGTTAAAGAAGGCCCAAAGCCCAACCTATCAGAATTAAGTGAAGTTTATTTAAGTAAGATTGGATGCGAAGATCAGAAAAATGGCGCGGAACATCTCTTTTTTAGCATTCTTGCTGTTCTCCACTCCCCTGCTTATTCTAAAGAGAATGATGGCGCACTTCGACAAGACTGGCCTAGAATTCCCCTACCTGACAAACAAAAAGCACTCGAAAAATCGGCCGAACTGGGTCGCCAAGTTGCCGCTTTGCTCGATACCGAAACTGAAGTTTCTGCCGTAACCACAGGGAAAATCGATCCGCTATTGCGAACCATCGGCATATTGACCCGAGAGGGCGGCGGCGAGTTGAATCCTGATGCTGGCGATCTGGCCGTGACAATCGGCTGGGGACATGCTGGCAAAGACGGCGCAACCATGCCCGGAAAAGGGCACATTATCACAAGGCCCTATGATAAGGCAGAAAAAGATGCAATAGATGAAACTGCCAAAGCACGTGGTTTTTCAGTCGATCAAACACTTTCGCTACTCGGCCAGACCACTTGTGACGTGTACTTGAATGACAAGGCCTACTGGAAAAACATCCCGCTCAATGTCTGGGAGTATTACATCGGCGGTTATCAAGTCATTAAAAAGTGGCTGAGTTATCGGGAAGAGGAACTATTAGGCCGTTCATTAAAGTCCGAAGAAGCCCGCGAAGTAATGAACATGGCCCGTCGGCTGACTGCAATCATCCTTCTGCAACCGGCCCTGGACGAAAACTACCAGACCATAAAGGCATCCACCTACGACTGGCAGGCTAAAAAAGAAGTGCTAAGCGAATCGAAATAGGGATCAAGGAATAATCCTAGAGGGACTTAGCCACAGACAGGTGACAGCATGGAATAGTATCAATTGTGGAATCCCGAACCCCATCCCACTGCCCACCGCCCACTTTATTTCTCTGTGTCCTCTGCGTTCTCTGTGGCAGATCCTTCTATCCTCCAGCCTCCGGTCTCCATCCTTTCTTCTCCCACCTCTGGGCATAGCCAGGCCAACAATTGCCCTTTTTCATGAAAATCCTATTTGGACAAAATCCCCCAAAAATGCTCAAAAATCACCAAAATTGACCAACAATTCAATTTCCATCTTGTCACTTTTTTCTAGTGTGTTTACCCCCATCGCTCCTCGTATCTCTCATTTCCCCAACAACTTACCCAAAACCCCCCACATGGTTCTTCCAAAAACCATGTTTTCAACTTTTCCCCAATAATTCATTTTGAAAAATTCCCTGTCCAAAAATTCCAACTCCATATCCCACAATCCATTTGCGCGCACCCTCTCCCCAAAAAACTCGCTGATAATTTTCAGGCACAGAACTGCCTAAAAAACAAGCACCCTAACCCCTTATTTCCCAACCCCTTAATTCATGCCCCCTTGGTCGTAAAAATGTTTTTCCCGTCCACGCTCAAAAATCCCAATTCCCCCGACAAACAATTCCCCGTTCTTTTCTATCCAGTTCTGAACCCTGAACCCCGAACCCTGAACCCCGAACCCTGAACCCCGAACCCTGAACCCTGAACCCTTATCCCCGCCCAAACACCGCCATGGCCCAAGGGCTGGGATTTGCGATACCTGCCAAGATCGCTCAGTGGGTGGTTAGCGAATTGATCGCACACGCTCGGGTTAGTCGACTTTCCTTAGGAATCATCGAGGTGCTGATAGAGCCGCGCATAGGAGAATGATATCTGAATTCTGCAAAGATTTGCCGCGATCATCAGGGAAATTCAATTCATTGATGCATCACAGTGGACATCGAGGCCGGGCTTCACCACCCAGATTACCGGGAAATTAGCGGATTGGTAAGGCGAGTTTACCACTTGGTCCGGATCATTTTGTCAGATTCGTCGTTTCTGCCGGCGAAGAGATGGTATTCGTCGTAGATAGGGCATTTGAAGGGAATTGAGCAGCCATTATCAATTCCAAAAGTTCGGCCCGAGATTTTACCCGCAGTTTTCTCATCATTCTGGCTCTTCGGTCTTCGACGGCTCGAATGCTCAGGTCCAAGTCGGCGGCAATCATTTTGTTGGTCTTTCCGGCAACGACCAGGTCCATAACCTCTTGCTCCGCCGGAGTGAGATTTTCCAGTCGGCGATCGACCTTGTTTTTTAGTTCGCGGACCCGCCATTTTTCCTCATCCAGCCTGATCGCCTTCTGTATGTTGTCGCACAATTCCTGTATGCGGAACGGTTTTTCCAGGAACTCGATAGCGCCTAGTTTCATGGCTTCCACGGCAGTGCGCACGTCCGAGTGTCCGCTGATGATAATCGTCGGCAGCGTAATTCCGGCCGCGGCCATGTGTTTTTGCAATTCCAGGCCGCTCATGTCCGGCATTATTACATCGAGGATCAGGCATGCAGGGCCGTTGGGTTTATAGGACTTGAGGAATTGACTTCCGGAAGAAAACGACTTGACCTTTAATCCGATCAATTGAATCACGTCGGTAAGAGATCGGACAATGGGCTCATCGTCATCGACGATAAAGACGGTGGGTTCGCGCTTCATGTTACCGGTGCCTAGTTATAGAAAGCAGTGTAATGTCAAAGGGATTGCCTTTGTGAACAATACACACGCCATAACTAAAGCTGCCCACCGTGTGTAATAATGCTAGACTTTTTAAAGCCTAGCCGCATTTCTCCTTTAAAAAACTTAGAGCGGGAGTATAGAATTAACAAAACAACATGTCAACGTTACTGTGGAGAGTGTTATACCCCCTTACAAATATAAATCGACAATAATGATTAGCCGCTAACGGTTATCTATTTAGATGAGGATTTTCGAAAATTTAAAAAGTCATAAATGCGAGTGATATCAGGAGTTGCGATCTTTTATCGGCACAATATTTCATTGGCAAGGGAATGGGCTGGGTTAATTATTACTATATATTCGGTTTATTAGCGGTAATACAGCAGTAAAACCACACCCTATGTATATCAAAACAAAATCCAGCCCAACTTTCCCAAGACACGAATCTTGCCGGGTATTAAGTTTCTTCTACAAAACCCAAGTTATTCCGGCGAAAAAGGTTGATTGTGTTGAGAAATGCAAAAAAGGATCGGCATCCATAATAAATAATAAGCAAGCATAACTGCTTGGCATTAAAAAAATGACTATGGTGGGCATAAAACCCTGAAAGTCACTGATGCATTAATCCGATTTTTTTCTTTAACACTGCCTAACTTGTTGATAGAACGCAAGTTAGATCTTTAAAAGAATCCATGCCAGCATCCCGGTCGCTTGTGTTTAACGAATGCCTGGATGTGGCCTGATGTTTAATATACGTGGTGATACCACAGTTTTTACGTTGACATGCCGATAATCGGTTATTGCATGTACTATAACGGGGGCTGATGATGGAAACCGAATCCAGTCTTGTCGATTCCCGAAAAGTGTATATTGAAAAGACTCCTCACCGAACGGCCGGCATAACGCGCAGCCTGCTGGCGATACGAATCGATAACCAAGGGAACACGGATCGATTGTTAAGGCAATTACGGGAGCAAGCCGAAGCCAGCCGCCGGGCCGGTTATGAAGGCATCGTGCATCTATGCCAATCCATGGAAAATTGCGTCCTGAGAATTGGCGATCAGATCGAAAAACCGCGATTAGAGACTGTGATTTCAACTTTAATGGAAGCTTGCCGTGTGATTACACGGCACGCTGAGATAATTACAGGTACGGCAAGACCTGCCGGCACGAACTGAAAGCGTGCCTAAAATCGGCAATGCCCGCAAAACTGAGGGGCAGCAGCGCGGGCGTTGCCGAGTATTTCTACGAAAACATCAGTGGATTAAACGCCAAATCGAGCGTACTGGCGAAATCCTCGTGTTGCTCTTGAAATACCCTAAACTCTTCGAGCGTTGGTTGGCGCTATTATCTTTGGTATCATCGCCTGTTCGTCGTGCAATTGACGGCCAAGCCGTGCAAAATAAACCATCTAAAAAAAGTTACTGGCACTCTGCCTGGGTATGATTCGTAATTGATGGTGGTATATGCCATACTTAAGCTGCATATCTAACCACCACTTCAGATTGTGCTGCAAGGATCGGCACGTAGTCGCAACACATTAGCCCTAAAGAAGTTAAGATCATTGTCTATGGGTATGTGGCACAGACCGGCATCATCTGTTTTTACATCATCGACTTACTATTGCGAACAATTCGCGACCTCAATAGAAATGAGATAGTCTCTACCTTGACTGCAAAGAAGTTGAATAACGTTGTAAGTCTTGATATATTTAATAGATATTAACTATTTTTTACTTGCGATGATGGAGACGTTTCCGTGTTGAAAATAAGGCATATGGATTCAGCGGCCGGCGTAGTACTGGCAATTGCCATGATTTGTTTTGCGGGATGTTGGAAATCCGCGCCGGTCCTGATCGATCCGCCGCCGCCTGAAGTGACCGTAAGCAATCCGGTGGTCCGCGAGGTAACCGACTATTTCGAGTTTCCCGGCCAAACGTGTGCGGTGGGAGAGGTGGAAATCCGCGCCAGGGTGACCGGTTATATAGTCAAGGTGAATTTCGAGGACGGGCAGGAAGTGAAAAAGGGCGACCTGTTGTTCGAGATCGATCCCCGGCCATACCAGGCGGCATTGGACCGCGCCCAAGGCGAATCGATCCGATTAAAGGCCGTGCTGGAAAAGGCCCAGGCCGATCTGGCGCGCTCAAACCGGCTGCGTCCCTCGGGCGCAATCAGCGAGGATGAGTATGAACAACACGTGGCCCAACTTGCAATTGCCAAGGCCTCGATTCAAGAGGCCGAAGCCGCGGTCCGCGACGCGCAGTTGAACCTGGAATTTACAAAAGTGGTTTCACCCATAGACGGCCGCGTCAGCAGGGCCAGGATCACGGAAGGAAACCTGGTCCAGCCGGGCACGGGAGATGCGATGGTGCTTACAAAGGTCGTGACCGTGGATCCGATTTACGTCTACTTTAATATCGATGAGTCCGCATTACTTAAATACGTTGATCGGAAGTGGCAATCGGGCGAGGCCGCACATCCCAGCCGCATCAAGGATCAAGACATTCCCGTGGAAATCGCTCTGGCTAAAGACGACGGCTTTCCTTATAAGGGAGTGCTGGACTTCATAGATAATCAGGTTGATTCAAAGACGGGAACCATTCGTGCACGGGGAAATTTTGATAACTCCAAGCAATACCTGACTCCCGGGCTTTTTGTACGTGTCCGGATTCCCTTCGGAAAACCGCGCCAGGCCCTGATGATAAGAGAGCGTGCGATCGGCACCGACCAGAGGCAGAAGTACCTGCTGACGGTGAATAAGAAAAACGTCGTGGAATATCGCCCAATCAAGCTTGGGTTATCGCAGAATGGACTGCGCGTGATTGAATCGGGGATACAAGCCGACGAGAGAGTGATCGTCAACGGATTGCTCCGCGTCCACCCCGGCATTACCGTGAATCCACATACGGAAGATAAAGGCATCGCGGCCTCGCCTGCCAATGCGCCGAAATCTGAAAAAGGCAGCGCCGAGCAAGCGACGACGAACTAGTGCTTTTTCCCTGATATCGTTGAAAGTGGGACTATGGCACTGGGCATGCCAGCATAAGCTAGGGCATGGCGCCTAATTGACAACAACATACTGGATATAGCACCTAGGAAACCGCCAGCGATGTTTTCCCATTTCTTCATCGATCGCCCCATCCTTTCCTCGGTGCCGTCGATCATCATCACCCTGGTCGGTCTTGTGGCGGTGTTCACGCTGCCGGTGGCGCAGTATCCCGAGATTACGCCTCCCACAGTTCGGGTCAACTGCGTTTATCCCGGCGCCAACGCACAAGTCGTGGCCGACACCGTGGCCGCGCCTATTGAACAGCAGGTCAACGGGGTAGAGGACATGTTGTACATGTCGTCGCAGTGCAGCAACGACGGCACGTACACCCTGACGGTGACTTTTAAAGTGGGCACCAACTTGAACATGGCCCAAGTGCTGGTCCAAAACCGCGTCGCCTTGGCGATGCCCACTCTGCCCGACGTGGTCAAGCAGATCGGCGTTACCACAAAGAAGCGGTCGCCCGACTTGATGCTCATCGTAAACTTGTTTTCGCCCGACGGCCGTTACGATCAGCTTTACCTCAGCAATTACACGATGATCCAGATCGTGGACGAGCTTTCCCGCCTGGACGGCGTGGGCGACACGTTTATCCTCGGTCAGCGCGATTACAGCATGCGAATCTGGCTTGATCCGGACCAGCTTACCTCTCGCGGGATGACGGCCGGCGACGTGGTCCTCGCCCTGCGGGAGCAGAATGTTCAGGTAGCGGCGGGGCAGATCGGCCAACAACCCGCCGCCAAGGGAGTTAATTTTCAATACACCTTGAGCACGCTGGGGCGATTGATCGAACCTGAGCAATTCGCCGACATAATCATCAAGTCCGGCAGCCAAGGTGAGATTACTCGTTTGCGCGACGTGGGGCGGATCGAACTTGGGGCCAAGAACCAGGATGTAAACAGCTATTTCGACGGCAAGCCCTCGGCCGGCTGTGGGGTGTTCCAGTTGCCCGGCGCAAACGCCTTGGAGACTGCTCAAAGGGTGAAAGACAAGATGAAAGAGCTTGCGAAGCGATTTCCCGAAGGACTCGACTATCGCATCGCCTATGATACGACGCCCTACATATCGGAGTCCATCAACGAAGTATTCAATACTCTGCGCGACGCCGTATTATTGGTTGCCCTTGTGGTGCTGGTATTTTTACAAAACTGGCGGTCAGCGCTCATTCCCCTGATCGCTGTGCCGGTGGCCATCATTGGCACCTTTGCCGCCATGGCGATCATGGGGTTTTCACTCAACAATCTCTCGCTGTTCGGGCTAGTGCTGGCAATCGGCATCGTGGTCGACGACGCGATCGTGGTGGTCGAGGCCACCGAACGCCACATCGAGGAAGGCAAGACGCCTGTCCAGGCCGCGCATATGGCCATGGACGAGGTCTCCGCGCCGGTCATCGCCATCGGCCTGGTGCTGGCCTGCGTGTTCATTCCCTGCGTATTCATCAGCGGTATAACGGGGCTTTTTTTCCGCCAGTTCGCCCTGACTATCGCCGTTTCCACAATCCTTTCCACGATGAACTCGCTCACGCTCAGCCCCGCGCTTTGCGCGGTACTGCTGAAACAGCGCCACGAGCACCGCGACCCGCTCTCCTGGATTATAAACTTCCTTTTTGGCTGGTTTTTCAAATTGTTCAACAAGGCATTCGCCCTTTCCATCAATGGTTATACCCGCGCGGTGGGAAAATTGCTGCGAATCAGCGTGCTCGTGCTCCTTGTTTACGCGGGCTTGTTGTACCTCACCGTTTGGAGCTTCGGCCGCATGCCCACGGGCTTCATTCCGAACCAGGACCAAGGATACCTTTTGCTGGTAATTCAACTTCCCGATTCCGCCTCGCTCGAGCGAACCGAAGATGTGATGGCCCGCGCCGACGCAATCATCCGCGGCACCAAGGGCGTGGCCCACGTTCTGCGGGTCTCTGGCATGTCGTTCGTGCTGGGCGCCAACGGATCGCACCTGGGTACGATGTTCGTGGTTCTCGATCCCTTCGACGAGCGGCACGCTCCCGAGATGCGCGCCGACGCGATCGCGGCTCAGCTTCAGAAAAAACTCTACAAGGGCATCGAGGACGCCAATTTTCTGGTGATGGGCGCGCCGCCCGTCCGCGGGCTTGGCACCACCGGCGGTTTCAAAATCATGATAGAAGACCGCGGCAACAACGGCTTGGACGCACTGCAAGAACAGACCGATAACCTGGTGGTGCTCGGAAACCAACTCGAAAACCGCCAGCCCGGCCTTACCCGCCTCATGTCCGTGTTTCGCGCCAACACGCCACAGTTGTATGTTGACATAGACCGCACCAAGTGCAAGACCATGGGCGTAGCGCTGAACGACGTTTTCGACACACTCCAAATTGACCTGGGCGGGCTGTATGTGAACGATTTCAACCAGTTCGGACGCACCTGGCAAGTGAACGCTCAAGCCGATACGCCCTATCGCATGCACCCCTATGACGTCGGCCGGCTGCAAGTTCGCAACAGCCTCGGCAACATGGTGCCGCTGGAAACAGTCGCGAAAGTGGAAGACATGGGCGGGCCCTTCGTCATCAACCGCTACAACATGTATACCGCCGCCGCCATAAACGGTTCTTTGACCCCCGGCACGAGTTCGGGACAAGGCATCAAACTAATGGAGGAATTGGCCCAGCAGCAACTCCCCTCCTCGATGGCCTACGAATGGACAGATCTTTTCTTCCTGCAAATCATCGCCGGAAGCACCACGCTATTTGTCTTTTCCGGGGCAGTCGTGCTCGTGTTCCTGGTCCTCGCCGGACAGTATGAAAGCTGGTCGCTGCCGCTGGGTGTGATCCTTGTCGTACCCATGTGCATTCTCTGCTCCGTAATCGGCGTGGCGCTGGCGGGCATGGACATCAACATCTTCACTCAAATAGGCTTCGTCGTGCTGGTCGGCCTGGCCAGCAAGAACGCCATTCTCATCGTGGAATTTGCCAAGTCGAAAAGAGAATCCGGATCGCCGCGCTTCGATGCGACCATCCAAGCATGCAAACTGCGACTGCGCCCGATTATGATGACTTCCTTTGCCTTTATTCTGGGTGTGCTTCCCCTGGTCGTTTCCAGCGGAGCCGGCGCCGAGATGCGCCGCACTCTGGGCACCGCAGTCTTTAGCGGCATGCTTGGAGTAACCATGTTCGGGATATTCCTCACGCCCGTGTTCTATTATGTGATTCAGTGGTTTAAAGATCGCCGCCTTGAAAAAAACGCGGAATTCGATTCCTCCGCCATCTCGGATATTTAATCGCGGCGTAAGTGCATTGAGTCATTTAATACCCCCATCACCGGTACCGGTGTCAAAAATTACCGGATGTTCTGGAGTCTGTTAAGCTGCGTAAAATATACCGGACCCGATAAGCTTAATCTTTAATAGTGTCCCGCTGGTCCGATTATTACTAAGCAAACGAATTTACTGATTCTATCGTTTCATCGATCCATGACCACAGTATATCGAGAGTCAGAAAAAAGAGCTGTCAGGCAACGTCGTAGCCTAGTCTGTGATCGAAATACATCACTATCGAGAGGGCGTTGCCTGTTTCCGCTAATTACATTGATCATCCTCTTGACATTCTCAACAGGCTGCACAGGTTTGCTCGATTACCTGCGGAACGGTTTTAAAGTTGGTCCCAATTACCGTCCGCCGGTGGCCACGGTTTCCTGCCAATGGATCGATTGCGCGGATCCGAACATCAGCAGCGAACCGCCCAAAGTCGATGCCTGGTGGCAAACGTTCAACGATCCGGTCCTCAACTACTTGATATGCACGGCCTACCGACAGAACCTCAGCTTGCGAGTCGCCTGCTTTCGGATAATCGAAGCCCGAGCCTTGCGCGGCATTGCCGCAGGCGAGTTGTTCCCGCAATCGCAGCAGGCCTTTGGCAGCTATACCCGAACCAATGTCAGCCAGAATAACCCAAACGTGACGTCGGTCAGGTTTTTTGACGAATGGCAAACCGGCGCCAGCCTGGCCTGGGAACTCGACTTTTGGGGCCGGTTCCGTCGGGCGGTCGAATCAGCCGATGCAAACCTCGACGCATCCATCTATAATTATGATGACGTTTTGGTCCTGCTTCTATCGGAAGTTGCGCAAAGCTACATCAACATTCGCACCGCGGAGCAGCGCTTGGAGTATGCCCGCGAAAATGTCAAAAACCAGCAAATAAGCCTGAATCTGGCGGACGTGAAGTTTCGCAACGGCGCTACGACGAGGCTGGACGTGACTCAAGGCCAATCGAACCTGTCGCAAACTCAAGCGACAATACCGCCCCTGGAAGTGAACCGGCGACAGGCGGCCGATCAGTTGTGCATCCTGTTGGGCATGCCACCCGAAAATCTTGACGCAGTGCTCTGCGGCCGCCGGGCAATTCCCTCCGCGCCGCCCCAGGTTGCGGTGGGCATTCCCGCGGACTTGTTGCGCCGCCGTCCCGACGTCCTCCGCGCCGAACGCGATGTCGCGGCACAAAGCGCTCTGATCGGAGTAGCCACGTCGGACTTGTATCCGCATTTTACTATTTCCGGAACCATCTTTTACGATGCCACCAGATTCCAAGATCTTTTCAATGTAAACTCCTTTGCCGGAAACGTAGGACCGTCATTTAATTGGAACATCCTGAACTACGGCCGGCTGGTAAACAACATCCGCGTCCAGGGCGCCCGCTTCCAGCAACTGGCCTACCAGTATCAAAATACCGTGCTTCAGGCCAATGCCGAGGCGGAAGACGCCCTGGTCGGATTCCTCGAGTTCCAGCAGCAGGTGAAGTACCTTGCCACAAGCGCGCAGGCGGCCACCGACTCGTTGGGGCTGGTGCGAGATCAGTACAACGCGGGCAAGACCGACTTTAACCGCGTAGTGAATGTCGAGCAGCTTTTGACCCAGCAACAAGACCAACTGGCCGTGGCACAAGGAGCGGTGGCCAACAATCTGGTTCTGTTGTACAAAGCCCTTGGCGGCGGATGGCAGACTAATTTCGAGGCTCCCATTTCACAAGGTGATTCTGCGATAGAACAATCCGGCGAGCCAATACCCGTGCCTGATCCGATGCTCGCCGCCCCTTCCCAGCCGCCGATGCCGCCTCCCCAGGATCATCCATGATAATATCGGGTGCTTGATCCGGCGCGTATATTCGCAAGTTTACGATTGATTGACGCCCGAAACGAATATACAATGTCGTCTGGGGATTCTAATCCGTCGTATTTACCGGGAAGAAGCATAAGGAGTCGGCATTTATGCGTTCGATAACGGCAATCAAGAGGTCTCGGCTGCCATTTTGGTCGTATATCTTTGTTCTCTTGTACCAGGGATGGATGTCCGCGGTCATTTCCGGGCAGGAGCAGAGCAGGGCACAAGACTCCGAGACGCCGGTAAAAAAACCGCCGCTTCGCGTTGTAGTCGATCCCCGCGTGGAATTGATGAGCATCATATTTCGCCTGGCGGGCAATCCGGAATACGGCCGAGGCAAGGTCGATTCCTACGCCAAGGACGTGGAAAAGCAGTTCGGCGAGTTCCGCACTCATCCGGCCGTAAAAATGGCCCAAAAACTCCGCCAACGCCGCGGCGTGTCTTACGACGCTTGCATGAACATCGCCGTTTACCTAAGCGACGCAGATAAATGCAAAGAGCGCGTGCCGTTGGACCCTCGCCCGGAGGAGTTGGACGGCCGCTGGCAGATAGACGAGGCTCGGGAGTTCCTTACAACCATCCGGCAGTTCGTCAAAGATACTCATTTCGAGGAGTTCATCGCCGCCCATCGCACGCTCTACGAAACTACTCAGTCGCGGATGAAAGATCTCTTGGACAAGGAGGCCCACTTGGAATGGTTCGATGAATTCTTCGGCCCGCGCCCAGGAGTAAGTTTTACCGTGGTCCTGGGATTGCTCAACGGCCCGAACAACTACGGTGCGCGGCTTTTGACCGCTGACGGTCAAGAGGAGCTTTACTGTGTGCTCGGCGTATGGGCGACCGATGGGAAAGGATTGCCGGCATTTGACCGATCCATGATGGAAACCGTGGTTCACGAGTTCTGCCACTCGTATGCCAATCCGATTATTGACCGGCATGAGAAGGATTTAGAATCCGCCGGCGAGAAAATCTTTCCCGGCGTGGAAGCGGCTATGCAACGCCAGGCTTACGGCCAATGGAAGACGATGATGTACGAGTCGCTTGTCCGCGCATGCACCTTGCGTTACACGCTCCATTACGACGGCAGATTAGCATACATGAAGGCGACTTTTGGTGAAAAACAACGGCAATTCCTGTGGATCGGCCAGTTGGCCAAACTCCTCGGAGATTACGAAAACGATCGCGAGCGCTATCGGGATTTAGAGGCATTTGCTCCGAAAATCGTAGCGTTTTTCAACGACTATGCGGAAAAGTTGGACAACGATCAGAAAGCCAAATCGGCGATTAGTCCAGATGTCCCCTTTGCGACCCCGGCCAAGGATTAACGGAGGTCGATCTCGGGCTGACCCAAATCCGCGTCGTATTTAATTCGGGACTAGAATGCAGGGAGGTTGATATTTTCCGAATCGGACAGGCTGAGAATCGCTTCCAAGGCGGCGAATTTGTATAGAGCATCAAGCGTGGGTTCATTGAAGCATGCCTCGTCGAAAATCACGGCCGTGGCGCCGGCGAGCATGGCCATCAGCCCGACGTGCACTACCTCGGTGGCCTTCTGGCCAATAACATGGACGCCGAGCAGCTTCATATCGTTGCGGCGGAACAGGAGTTTTAGGAACCCGGTAGTGTCGCCGATGATCCGGCCGCGAGCGCTGTCCTGGTACGATGCCCGTCCTACAATGTAGTCGATTCCCTGGCGTTTAAGGGCCTCTTCCGTATCGCCGACCGTGCCGACCTCGGGGATAGTGTAAATGCCAATGGGCAGCAGGCGAGGAATTTCGGAGATGATCGGTAATTCCAAAGCATGTTGCACCGCGCGGCGGCCTTGCTCCATGCTGGTCGAAGCCAGCGCCGGGAACCCGATGACGTCGCCTGCTGCATAAATATTGGGCACGTTCGTACGGAATTCCTCATCCACGTGGATTATACCCCGGTCGCCGACCGCCACGCCAGCCGCAGACAGATTTAGATTTTCAATGTTGCTTTTTCTGCCGGCGGCAATCAACGCCTCATCTACCTTTAGTTGCAGGCCTGAACTAAGCTTAAGTGTGACCCTGCCAAGTTTGCGCGAGGAAACAGAATCCTCGACGACGCATGTCTCCGCTCTTTCTCCCCAATGAAAAATGATCCCGTTGTATTCCATGTCGGCGGTCAGCGCCCGCGAGATTTCACCGTCAAGGAACGGCAACAGTACTTTGCGGCCGTCGACGACGTGGACTTCGGCCCCTAGCGCGGCGAACGTGCAGGCGTACTCGCTGCCGATCACGCCCGCGCCCACCACCGCCATTGTCTTAGGCAGGCGGTCTAACTGCAATATCGTGTCGGAGTCGTAGACACTCGGACCGAATGGAAAAATCGGCGGGCGAACGGGCGACGATCCGGTTGCAATGAGTATTCGTTCTCCGCGGAGCAATATTTCGTTCGATGCAGGCGGCTGATCGCCCGCCTGATTGGTCCGCCGGCAAGTAACACGGATTGTGTGCGTATCGACAAAAATGCCCGTGCCGCAGTGGACGTCAACTCGATTGACCTCCATTCGCCGCGCCAACATGGCATTAAGACCGGTAGTCACTTTCCTTTCGTGCCGAAGGAAATCGGCGACGGTCGCCTCTCGCCGCAATGATAAATCCACTCCGTAAAGCTTGCGCGACCTCACTGCCGACAAAGCTAGCGCCGTTTCACGCAAGGTCTTACTCGGTGCAGTGCCCGTATTTACCCCGGCGCCGCCGAGCTCGTGATGGCTATCCACCAGGGCGACGGATTTTTTAAAAAAAGCCGCGGTAGTAGCCCCGAAGATTCCCGCGGGACCGCCGCCGATTACCACCAAGTCATGTTCTTTTGTTTTATCCGTCATGTATAATCCTAAAAATAGTTGCAATCTTTCCATTTCAGGCAATAACCTGAAATAGTGGTTCGGTCAAAATTTGGGTTTTGATTGGATAGATCTATAAAAGAATCAGTTCGTTGAGATGATTGATGAAGATATTCAATCGAGAACTAATCTGAATAAATTGCCGCGATTGCTCATAGACTCTTGAATAGAGTTGTACCCTTGTTTCGCTGCGAGGCAGTGCGTTGGTCTAGAGAGTCTTGCTCCGCTTTCCTCTATCCCTTATTATGCCGCAGGGCGTCAAAAAAGGCGTCAATAGCATGGGCGAAGGATTTGCAGGACTTCGCCGGTAAACAGTCGTCAAGAAACACCTCGACATCGGCCGGGACTATTGAATCGTCCGGCAAGCCGTCTTCTTCTGTAAGCGAAAACCGCGCAATCGAACGCGCGAAAACAGCGTCGTGCAAGATATCTTGGCTCGACGCAGGGTGAGATGTCCGGTTCCCACGCCCGAGCATAAACATCTGGTTCCCACGCTCCGGCGTGGGAAGCCACTTATCCGACGCTCCGGCGTTGAAACTCGTGCAAAACAGAATCGTGTTTCTCGCCATATCCTGCGAATATAAAATGCCAGGGAATTGCACTGCCATGCTGGGGTGTGGGAACAAGGTAAACGGCGACTGCACGGGCGTGACAATCGCTGAAGCCTCCGCGATTTCCGCTGCCGCCGAGGACATTTCCGCCTGCGTGATTGTGATTTCCACCGCCGCATACACCGGCTGGGATATGTTCTTGTCTTCTAATAGTGGCGCCGGTTGCGATGTTGCCACGTCCGCCGCCGGCAATGTGATCGGCAGTGAGTCTGCGATGTCTGCTGATGCCGTTGCCGGCTGCGTGATTGCATCATCTGTGACCGCCGACAGCGGTTGCAATGCATCGCCGGCCGATAGCGGAGCGCCCACCGGCGCGGTGATCAATTGCAAAGGATTGCCGCCCGCGCCGTCGGTCCGATTGTGCCGGGCAATA
>JBEKZY010000008.1:0-35814 GCA_049509395.1 Thermoguttaceae bacterium
CAATCAGCTTTCAACCAACAGCTTTTACTGATAGCCGACCGCTGAAAACTGATAGCTTTTTGTCAAGGGAATTACCCATGAAAGGCCGCGAACTTCTAATCGGTGTAAGCGGAGGAATCGCCGCCTTTAAAACCGCCGCCTTGGTCAGCCGGCTGGTCCAGGCAGGGGCCGGTGTGACCGTTGTCATGACCCGCTCGGCCACGAAATTGGTTACACCCAAGACCTTCGAGGCTCTCACCGGCCGAGACGTTTTTACCCGGGTCTTCGGAACCGGCGCGCATCCGCATATCGAATTGGCGGCAAAGGCCGAACTGCTTTGCATTGCGCCCGCCACGGCCAACATCATTGCCAAGGCCGCCTTGGGACTGGCCGACGATTTGCTGAGCACCGTGCTTTTGGCGTTCGACGGCCCGGTGCTCATGGCCCCGGCCATGAATACGCTTATGTGGCAAAAACCCGCAGTCCAACGGAATGTCGCCCAATTACGGGCCGACGGCGTGATCCTGATAGATCCGGAATCGGGCTACCTCAGTTGCGGCGCAATCGGCGCCGGACGCATGGCCGAACCGGATCGTATCTTCCAAATAATATGTGACAAATTGGAAGAAAAAAAGTAATTATCCCGTAACAGAGAATCGAACATTACCACTTATTGCAAATTGTAAATTGCAAATTGCAAATTTAAAATTGAACAAAAACGAAATGCCTTCATATAGCTAATCTCCAATCTTTACCTTTGTTCAATATGCAATTTGAAATTTGCAATTGCTCAATTTGCAATATAAAACATATCGCATCTTTCCTCACTCATCCTTCCGCAATGTCCCGCATCCTTATCACTTCCGGTCCGACGCGGCAATATCTCGATCCGGTGCGGTATTTGACCAACGCATCCAGCGGGCAAATGGGAGCGGCGCTGGCGGCGGCGGTTATCGAAGCAGGACACGAGGCCCTGGTCGTCAGCGGCCCAGTCGATATAGCTTACCCTGAAAAGGCCGAGGTCATTTCAGTCCAATCGACCGAAGACATGCTGGAGGCCTGCTTGAAAATCTTTCCCTCCTGCGACGGCTTGATTGCGGCGGCGGCCCCTTGCGATTATCGGCCCGTGACCGTGGCCAGGCACAAAATTCGCAAAACGGGCGATCCGTTAAAGCTGCAACTGGTGGAAACGCCCGACGTGGTCGCAACTTTGGGGGCCGCTAAAAATGCACAATGGATGGTCGCTTTCGCCCTGGAAACCGATGATCCGCGGATTAGGGCCATGCAAAAACTCGAACGAAAAAACTGCGATCTGATAGTGGTTAACGGTCCCCGGGCGGTTCACGCCCCGGACACACAAGTCGAAATTCTCGATGCTTCAGGCCGCGTGGCTGCGACTTTTACCGGCGGCAAACCGCAAGTCGCCAGGCAAATTTATCGCCTGATCGAGGAAAGATTGATCCGCTGCCGAGGTTGAACTTTTTCAATAAGGCGAAAGTTCCAAGTATACAAATATACTACTTTATGGGGGATGATTGGATCAATAATCCTGATTTGCATCATTTTTTTCGGAAAACAGTTCTTTTGGCATCTTAATTTATAAAACCAATAGCAAATCGATGGCATTTCAATCACCGCTAAGATTCGGCAGTCATACCTAAGAAAGAAAATATTGTTATTTTGGGGGAAAATGATTGACAAGCCTGCGTAAAATTGATAATCTATAGTTATTCTTGACCAGTAGGGCTGTCCGACAACGCCACGGCAGCCCGTATATGGTTTTAAATTTGGCGTGTCTCTAGGTTTACTTGAGGCAGCGTTTCACTCGCTTTAGCAAACGTCGCACGCACAGGCGTTAGTTTCGGCTAGTGAGAGGTACTGCGACCCTCAAGGTTCTGCCATATCTCTTCTTTTTCCGAAAAATATCTGTTTCGTGCCAAAGTATTTCTAACCAGGCCGTATAGCGGATGCATATTCCAAGGCTTGGCCGGACGGATTCAGTTAAACGTTTTGAAGGCAATACATTTTCCACAATTGATTTTTTGGACAACCCAATTACACACAGGGGAACAACTATGAGCACATTTGCGAAAAACATGAAGCGGATTGCCGCGTTGAGTTTGGCGGGATTGGCAATCTGCGCGATGATCGCCGCACCTGCCGCGGCTGCAACTTACAACTGGGTCGGCACAACCGGTGCTCTACCTCCTTCATCTATGGCTTGGTCGGATGTCAACAACTGGGCTCCAAACACAGCCTACACGTCCGCCGATGACATTGTTTTCACCAACACGGCTGCAGGCTCCGGCGCCGTCACTAACGAGGTGACCGCTAGTACGGCGGTCAACAGCTTATGGTATCAACAATCGGACACGGCGTATATTCAAACCACTCAGATCGACGCCAACCAGACGCTGAAAGTTCAAGGCTTCAATGCCACGACCCCCTCGGGTTTTTCTGACAAATTTTCGCTCTATGCAGGCAATTTAGGAACCACACAAACCAGCGTTCTAAAGACCGTGATTACGGGCACTGGCGGCACGCTGGATGTATCGAACGCCACCGGCGGCAACACCGGCGGCGACATACAAGTGGCCATGATGAGTGGAAATGCCGGCACCACCTACCCCGACCACACCGCGATACTCGATATGTCGGGCTTGACTACATTTAATGCCAACGTCGACCAGATGCTGATAGGCGTCACGGCTGCTACTAATGCGACTTATGACAGGCCCAACGGCATAGTATATCTTGCCCAGAACAACACGATTACATTAAATAATGCTCTCTCGTATGCAAACCCGACGGGGAATCCGCCACTACTGACTCTTCCCGGCGGGGGTTTGGTAATCGGCTACGGGTCAAACAGGGGGGCTGGGGATACATATATTAACGCCCTTTACCTCGGCCAAACTAATACAATATACGTGTCCAACGTATTGGTCGGCGGCAGGTTTCGATCCGGCCTCATGGCTTTCATCTCCAAGACCAACGGTTCAACGCTTAAGATGCGGGGCGTTGGTTCAACCGATGCAAACCCTGTCCGTGTGAGTAGCATTACACTCGGCGATAATACAAATAACTCGACTGGCGGCAACTCTACCGTCGGGACCATCGATCTCAGGGGCGGCAACGCGGACATCATGGCAACATCGATCGTCTTAGGCCAGTCCTCAACAAATTATGTCGGCGTTAACACTAGGAATGGATTTAAAGAAACAGGGAATTTATACTTTGACACGGGCACCATTGATACTACCGGCATGATCGTTGCCAACGAGGCTACCAACTTGAATTCCACGACAGTGGGCTCCGTGAACGTCTCGGGCACGGCAACTCTGACAATCGGCGCCAACGGTTTAACGATGTCAAATTATAATGCCGGCACTTCGGGAGCTTATTACGGAGCATGTGCACCATCGACGAGCACGCTGAACGTCAGCGGCGGGACGGTCACGGTTGCCGGAGGTATCAACACAGACGTCTTGAATGGCGGCGCTGGACCCAATAGCGGCGTCATCGTTGCTAGCACAATCAACGTCACCGGTGGCAGTGTTACCCTTGGCGGCGACATCACAAAGGGCGTCGCCACTGCCAATACCTCAGGCACCGTCAGCACCACTGTCAAGATCGACGGCGGCACCCTCGACATGGGGTCCCACGCCTTCGGCTCCGCCACCGCCCCACTCACCACTCTCAATCTCTATAGCGGCACGCTAAAGAACGTTAGCGACGTACACGTTGGCGCAAGCAACGCGTTGGTTAAGAATTGGGATGGGACTACTGCCGGCACCCTTATCCTTGACGGCACGAATACCTACACCGGCATCACCCAGGTCACAGGCGGCACGCTGAAATTAGCCGCCACTTGCACGATTGCCAGCAGTACGATTGACGTTGCCGCGGGTATTTTAGACGTTACAGCCTTTGGTACCGGCTATACGGTGGGTAGCGGAAAAACCATCCAGGGCAATGGAACGGTTAATGGATCGATCAATGTGGCTGGCACGCTTGCAACGGGCGAAAGTGCCCCCGGCATATTAACCGTCAATGGTAACGCCAATCTCAGCGGCGTCGATGCCGTCGATATCAACACCGCAACAGCGGGCACCGGTTACGATCAACTCGTGGTCAACGGCTCAACCAATACCGTTGCCCTGGCCGGAACGCTAGCGCTTACAGTGTCCCCCACATTTATACCCAACAGCGATGTATTCTGGATCGTGCTCAACAATGACAGCCTCGGCAGCGCCGGCCTAACCGGCACGTTTAGCAGCACTACAGGATTGCCCGCTGGATGGAATGTGCTTTACAACGTCGAATATGACACAAGCAACCTTACCCCGGGAAGCGGCAACGACGTGGCGATAGTTGCCGTTCCTGAACCGGCTACTTTGGCGATGTTGATTATCGCCGCCGGTCTGTGCTTGGTGTTTAAACGCTTTCGCAACAACTAGTTTCTCCCGGGATTAAATATAAAACCGGGTGAAACAAACAGACAAACCTCAGGGCTCGTCGGGACTATATTTCAGTCTCGACGGGCCCTTTTCTTTCCAATTAACCGGGATGACAGGCATTCTTGCCTGTTTTTTTCGGGCCAAACAAGATTTTCAGCCCCTACTGATTTGGCTGGTCTATAATCTCCGGCCCTCCTGATTTGGCTGGTTTATTTGATTACGACTGTTTTATCACACTATATGGATTGCTTTTTACAGTCCCGGGGGGCTGGAAAAAACTCCGATCCATTGCTATGAATTAATGCCGGTAGCATGCATACCCTGATTTCCGCATCGGTCCATATCTCCATGCGCCACCGCCTAATTTACTTCTTTCAGCGATAACACTAACCGCTACTCGGGTTAACGGAGTTCCCCGTGCATTTATTCGAACTGCTTATCATCCTGCTGATGGTCGGCTTTAACAGCCTGTTCGCGGCTTACGAAATCGCCTTGGCTTCGGTCACAATCGCCCGCTTGCAAGTGCTGGCAAGGGAAAATCATCGCGGGGCCAAGGCCGCCTTATACATGAAGGAAAATTTCGAGGCCAGCCTGGCGACCGTCCAACTCGGCATCACGGTTTTAGGGGCGATTGCCGCGGCCACCGGCGGAGCGGGCGCCGAAGAAAAGCTCACCCCGCTGTTCCACCAGTGGCTGGGCGTCTCGAAAGGTTTCTCCGAATTCCTGGCCATCACTGTGATCGTGGTCCCTTTGACTTTAGTCACCCTCTTTTTCGGCGAACTGGTGCCCAAGGTCTTCGCCATCCGCAACAAGGAATTGGTCTGCCTAAGGCTGTCGCGGGGCATGAAGTGGTTTACCTTCAGCGTCTGGCCCGCCGTTTGGATGCTCGAGGCCGCCGTGATGGCCATCATGAACTGGAACGAACGCCGGCGAAAAAGCGGCAGCCTGGACCTGCACAGGTCCGAGTCCGCCGAATTCCAAAGTCTTCGCGCCAGCGCGGCCTTGGCCAGGGCCTCGCGCCTGATCGGCGAGCGCCAGGAAAAAATCATCCTCCATACCGCGCATCTCTCCGGCCGCCCGGTCCGCGAAATTATGCTGCCCGCCGAGTATATCAGCATGCTCGATGTAAACGCCACCATGGATGAATCGCTGATCACGGCCCACCTCGACATGCACACCCGATTTCCCGTGGCCCAGCGCCTGGGCGATCCGCAATCGATCATCGGCTATATCAATCTCAAGGACCTGCTGGCCCTGATGCGATTGACGCGGGGCGAAGAACCCACGCTGCGTTCCATTCTGCGGCCCTTTCCCCGCCTCCCCGATTCCACGCCCATTACGGCGTCTCTGGAACGGATGATCCGCGAGCATACGCACATCGCCCTGGTCGTGGATGCACGCGATAAAGTCGTGGGCATGATTACTTTGGAAGATATTTTGGAGGAATTCATCGGTGAAATCGAAGACGAATACGACCGCCTGCCGGCCCACGTTACTCCCTCGGGCAGATCATGGGTGGTCGGCGGCGGCATTAGTCTTCAACGTCTAAGAGACGTGACCGGAATAGATCTGACCGCTGATCCGCCCCCCAACGGCGCAACCACGTTGTCGAACTGGTTTTCCGGCCACCTGGGCCGCCCGATCCGCGGCGGCGACGAACTTACCCGCGGCGGAGTGCGCGTGGTGGTCCGCAAAATCCGCCGCCAAAAAGTCCTCGAAGCCCAACTGGGAAAAGTGGAAACGCCGTCATAGGTAAATGGCAACGACGGAGAATTACTGTATAAACGCCAAGCCCGCCCTCAGGGCTGCGGCTTATGTCCGCAAGGTTCTGTTGGTATAAGATGAATCAAATGAGGATGGCGCAACTGGAAAATCAGAGCGACCGAGCGCCAATAGTACAAAAGATAAGCCGATAAGCACAACTGCTGCGTCTGTAATAACCCGACATTTTAATGTTGCATCCAATTGCATAGCCTCGCGTCGGCATGATGCCCTTGTCATGGTATTCTTAGCAAGGGATAATACATAAATCTGGCTCGCGTCCAAAGAGAGCATGCCCAGTCCCGCAGAAAGATAAATATAATGTTCTGCAAATAATTCATAAGTCCAAACAATGCATTACTGATCACTTATCGATCTGAAAGGAAGATGCCATGGCATTAATCAAAGACGAATTGATGGGCGGGATTCGCGTTATTTTATTCGACAGGGAGCGACTCTTGGATGGGGCTGAAATCGAGCAGGGTTATCGAGAGATCTTGGCGGTATTGGATAAAACCCAGGAACGCTGCGTACTGCTGCACTTCGGGCGGGTGAATTTCATGTCTTCTACGGCATTGAGCATTTTGGTGCGAGTTCTTAAGAAGTGCAAGGAATACAAAATCGCGCTGAAATTGTGCAACATCACGCCCGATATTAATCAGGTATTCATGATTACCGGCATGAATAAGATCTTCGATATCTATGACGATTCTTCCCAAGCCATGGAGGCTTTTAAGAAGGGCTACTCTGTTTAGAGATGGAGGCAGCTAATTCTCAGTGTGATCATTGCTTTGCTAATGTTATTTCAATCTTAAAGGAAGAAACTATGGCATTAATCAGAGATGAATTAATGGGCGAGATTCGCGTTATTGTCATCGAAAACGAACGACTGCTGGATGCGACTGAAACCGAGCAGTGCTATCGAGAGATCGTAGAGGTCTTGGATAAAACCCGGGAATATAACGTACTGTTGGATTTCGGAAAAGTGAAATATCTATCCTCCACGGCTCTGGGCATGTTGATACGAGTCCTGAAGAAGTGCAAGGAATACAAAATAACGATGAAGTTGTGCAACCTCACTCCTGATAATTATCAGGTATTCACGCTTACCGGCATGAACAAGGTCCTCGATATCTATGAGAATTCGACTCAAGCCATGGCCGCTTTTAAGAAAAGCTAATCTGTTTAGAGTTGACGGCAGCTAAATCGGTCAAGAACTGGCCACGACAAGCCAAGTCCATTATTTTCGGCCGATTAGTCCTTCTTTTTGAAATGCGGCACTCGCATCTTCCGCGGTTTTGTATATTGCGAATACCTTGTTCATGCCGGTTATCTTGAAGATTTGCGCAATATCAGGCTCGATATTGCACAGTTTCAGGTTGATCTTATACTCCTTGCACATTTTGTTGACCAGAATCAACATCCCCAGGGCTGCCGAGGATAGAAACTTCACCTCGCTGAAGTCCAGAATGACGTTCCTCTGCTGGGTTTCGCTGAGGATTTTTGTCATTTCCTGGTGAATCTGATCGATTATCGCGGCATCAAGGATTTTGGCGTCAGTCAAACAGATCGTCAAAATGTCGCCGCTGGGTACGCATCGTATTGACATGGCTATCCTCCTATCGAGAAAGCAGACAACCCTGTTAATTTACACACAGCCGTAGACATTATCAACCCTCGCATTATTGCGTCCGGGAATGCAAAAAACTGGCGGGTGGGATAATCCCACCTTGGCAGGCAGCTTTCGTCTTGTCGGCGGACAATCCATAATAGTTCCTGCCTGTGCAGTGAGGTTGTGAATTCTTGTAGGGTGCATGAAATGCACCGCAAACTGTAGAAGATGGTGCGTTTCACGCACCCTACGGAGGAAATCCATGGAAATGCAACGCCTATTGAAGGCCGCCGTCCAGTTCAATGCCAGTGACTTGCACATCCAGGTCGGCAGTCCTCCGACGGTCCGCGTTGACGGCGCCATGACGGCCATGAACCTGCCGGCAGTTTCGACTGAGGAGATTCGGGAACTTGTCGGTCAAATCGCCGATAAATCGCAACTGGAGCGGATCGAGAACGAGCGTAGTTGCGACTTTTCGTATTTCATGCCCGAGACGGCCCGCTTTCGCGTCAATATATTCTATGAGCAGGGCCAGCTTTGCCTTGTCGCCCGGGTCATACCTTTGAAGATCAAGCAATTCGAGGAACTATTTCTGCCGCCGGTGATCCAGGAAATTTCGGAAGAACCGCGCGGGCTGGTGTTGATCACCGGCACAACAGGCAGCGGGAAAAGCACGACCTTGGCCGCAATCGTCGACTATCTTAACCGCAACCATCGTTTGCGGATTATCACTATAGAAGATCCCGTCGAGTTCGTGCACATATCGCAGAAGAGCCTGATTGCGCATCGCGAGATAGGCAGCGATAGTCCGAGCTTTGCCGAGTCCTTGCGCAGGGCCCTGCGCCAAGACCCGGATGTGATCCTTGTGGGCGAACTCCGCGACCTGGACACGATGCGAATCGCCTTGCAGGCCGCCGATACGGGGCACTTGGTCTTCAGCACCGTCCACACCACCAATGCCGCACTGACATTGCAGCGATTGATCGCCATGTTTCCGGCCAACGAGCGGGAACTGCTGCTGACCCAGCTTTCCACCAATCTGTCGGCCGTGATCAGCCAGCGATTGGCCAAAAGCAAGTCGAAGGGACGGATTCCCGTGGTCGAAATCATGCGCAACACGCCGGTGATCCGCAAGGCGATACTCGAAGCCCGGGTATCCAGCCTGCCGCAGGCCATTGCAAACCGCGACAACGACATGCAGCTTTTCGACCAGCACCTGGCCGATCTTTACCATGCCGGAGAGATCTCGGGCACCGAAGCACTTCGTCTTGCAACGAATCCGGATGCCGTGGCATTGGCAATGAAAGGCATAACCACGATGGACACCGGCGCGGGACTGGTTCGGTGACAAACGCCAATGCCGCTTACTCAGAATACTAGTTCCAACATGGAGAAATCATCCGCAAGGACATCCGAGCCGTGCAGTTGCCGAGTATGGGCGAGCAGATGGTCCATTGCGTTTATGTCTCCTGGAACCGCCGCCATGAATTGGAGGAACTCGTCAAAAGTCCAGTTTTCGCCGTCGGTCTGTTTTTCAATCTCGTAAACGCCGTCGCTAAAGATGAATATCTTTGCACTCGGATCGAGGGTAACGGCATTGCATTCGAAGGGCAGGCCTAAGTTCCAGCCGATCGGCGAACCATCGCATTCAAGGCGTTTGAATTCTCCGGCCGATGAATTCGAACCGGTCATTAAGAGGGCAGGGGGATGCCCGCCCACGGCATAGGCCAGTTGGCGCGTTTTTGTGGAAAAAACTCCGTACCAGATGGTAAAATATCGATTGTCGTGTTGTTCCATCAAAAAAGTCGCGCTCAAGCGGTCCATCACTTGAGCCGGATCGTGAAAATCGGCGCCGGGCAGCGACTGCGATCGAAGCATGTTCAAAGCCGAAACTGACAAGAGCGAAGCGCCCACGCCGTGGCCGCTGACGTCGAGCAGATAAACGGCAAAATGTTCATCGTCCAGCCAATGATAGCCAAAGGAATCGCCGCCAAGTTGAGTGGACGGGACAAACCGCCAGTCCACTTTGACGGGCCCTTCCTTGATCGGCTCCGGCAACAGCGAACAAACGTATTTGGCCGCCTGGGCAACCTCTTCGGCAAGTTGCTTTTCGCTTGCCGCCAACTTGCGGTAGGCCTCGTTGCGCTCCAACTGGGCAATGTATCCTTTTGAGTGGTAACGGATGCGCGCGACCAGTTCGAGTTTGTCCGGCAATTTCACCAGGTAATCATTTGCGCCGATGGCAAAGGCCTGGGCTTTGATTACCGGCTCCTCTTTTGTCGAAAGGACGATCAGCGGTACTTCTCGGGTGCTAGGATTAGCACGGAAAAACTTGACCAGCGTGAGTCCGTCAATCTCCGGCATGACCAAATCCTGGAGAATTACAGTCGGGGCCAACTGGTTGGCCATCTCGATGGCCTTTGTGGGATCGTTGCAGAAATGGAAGCTGATGCCGCTTTCATCCACAAGCATCCTGCGAACTGCTTCTCCAATAATCGCCTGATCGTCGACCAGCAGGATCGTAACCGGATGATCCATTGCGGGTATTGGATCGGAAGTTGGGAGGTTTTCGGACATGTTCATTGTCGATTCCCATTTTGTCAGGGCCCCATTCACTCGATGTCCCAAAAAAGACAGTCACCCGGCACTTTATTCTCTCATTCCACATAGCAGTTTTCAACACGATTAGCCGATCGTCCTGCATAATGCGATGTCGTTTTGTATTATTTTCTTGTCGATGTTCCTCACAAAAGCCCCCGCTATCAGTGGGGTAAAGGCGGCAGAACACATACTTTTCAGGCAAGTACCGTACAGAATCTTTGAAAACCGTGATTCGGGTGGGTAAGATAATATTATCGACAACTATAGCGGCTTTTACCAAATGTGGGGCGCTTGTCCATTGTTTTGCACTCGGTCTATATAACAGAGAGGTATAGAAGCCATGTTACGACTGCGCGACCTTACGATCCGGACCAGGCTGTATGCCCTGGTCATCATCAGCATCGCCGCTTTGGCTACGATTCTATGCCTTTCGGCCTATGTGCTTTACTGGTATCGAGTGGATGGTCCCGTCCACCAAGAGCTCCAATTGATCAGGCAACTTCAGACGGAAATGGAACCCTCGGTCCTAGCACTGGCACGGCCGCACCTGGTCGTTCAAGGAGTGCTGTCACACGTCGATGCCGACGCACTGAATAGCCAATTGAGCGAATTGGACGACATGGAAAATGTGTACCGCGAACGTCATGAGTACTGGAAGAAAACGCTGGCAGACCCGGCCATCAAAAAGGCCGTCACCGAAGATTGCTACCGGCCCGCCGACGAGTACTTCCGCGTGGTGAAAAACGAATTGGTCCCTTTACTGAAAGCCGGCCAAACTGAGAAAGCGCAGGAACTATTCACGAAGAAAATTGTTCCTATTTATAATACACATCAAAAAGCGTATGACACAGCGATAAGCAAAATTCGCGAATCGGCCGACAATACCAAGAAAACCGCCGGTGAAGCGTCTTCCTTTTGGATGCGCGTCATGCTGATTGTAAGCGCGATTTCAGTGACCTTGGTTGCGATTATCGGCTGGGTGACAACGCGGAGCATAACCCAATCGACCGGGAAACTCCTGGGCCGGGTGCAAGAAATGGCCTCCGGGGCCGGCGACCTGACGGCACGAGTTGAGATCGACACCCACGACGAACTGGCCCAACTTGCGGCGGGCATAAATGCGATGATTGCCAAGATCCAGGCAGTGGTGCAGCACGTCCGCGAGGGCAGCGTGCAGTTGCTCTCGACCTCCTCGCAAATCGCGGCTACCGCCAAACAGCAGGAGGGAACCGTGAATGGACTTTCCAGTTCGACTACGGAAATCGCGGCCGCCGTGCGGGAGATCTCCGCCACCAGCGAAGCCCTGGCCGAAACCATGGGGGAAGTCAACACCCGGGCAAACCAGGCGTCCCACCTCGCCGCGGCCGGGCGCGAGGGATTGGGCGGAATCGAGACGACCATGAAGCAGCTCATGGATTCGACGGGCTCGATATCAGCCAAACTCGGAATTATCCGCGACAAGTCGGAAAACATCAATGAAGTAGTAACGACGATCACCAAGGTTGCGGACCAGACCAACCTGCTTTCGATAAACGCCGCAATCGAGGCCGAAAAGGCCGGGGAATACGGCCGCGGTTTTCTCGTGGTCGCCCGGGAAATCCGTCGCCTGGCCGATCAAACCGCCGTGGCCACCTTGGACATCGAAAGCACGGTCCGCCTGATGCAAGACGCGGTTTCCGCGGGAGTCATGCAGATGGACAAGTTCGGCGGAGAATTCCGATCCGGCATGCAGCGCGTCAAGGAAATCAACTGCCAGACCGGAGGGATCATCGAGGAGGTCGAGGGACTCGTCCTGCGCTTCCAGTCGGTCAACGAAGGAATGCAAAGCCAGTCCATAGCCGCCAAGCAAATCAATGATGCAATGGTTCCTATTGCACAAGGGACCAAGGAAACCCAGGTCTCGCTGGAGGAATTCATCAAGGCCACCGCTTACCTCCGCCAGTCGGTCGATATGTTGAATCAGGAGATTGCCCAATTCAAGGTGTAATATCCAGTGTTTTCATTGTGACTGTCCCCAATTCACCTTGTGATATGCGATGGAAAGCGATCCTATGTTGCTGATCATGTGTCATGCCGGAGCGAATCGATTTGCCTTCGAATCGCGGGATGTGCTCGAGGTGCTGCCGCGTGTAAACCTGCATCGGCTGCCCGATTCACCGCCTTGGCTGGCCGGACTTATGATCTTCAGGGGAGCGCCGATTCCCGTGATCGATCTTACCCAATTAATGCAATCCGCGCCTTGTCCGAATCGGCTCAGCAGCCGCATCGCCGTTGTGGAAATCGCGCTAAAGCTATCCCTACAACGATTCGGCGTATTGGCCGAACAGATGGGACTCAACGAATTCAATGCCGATCAAAAACACTCCGGCGCCGAGACGGGCGGACGGACCGCCATGGGAAAACTTTGCCTCGATGAGCAAGGCGTATTCCAGATCATCGATCCTACGAGCCTGGTCCGCGAAGACCGGCTTGCGATCCTCTTTCCAGACACTGCGGGACAACACTGATGCCCTCCACAAAGGAAGATATTCCGATCGAGGTTTGCCAACTCCTGCGAGAGCGGGCGGGAATGGATCCCGCCTTGTTCGGCGTTCAAGGCATTGCATATGCATTTAACAAACGCGTCGCGGCAAGCGGAGCGGAATCGCCGCAAGATTATGTGAATCGCTTGAAGTCGGATACAGCCGAGTTTCAGGAGTTGCTCGAAGATCTCTTGGTGCCTGAAACATGGATGTTCCGCGATGCGCTCGCCTTTAGCAGTCTTGGACGATACTTCAACATTTGGCTGTCCAGCCATCGAGAGCCGATTCGGGTCTTGAGCGTCGCCTGCAGCACCGGAGAAGAGGTTTATTCCTTGGCAATATCGCTCCGTGAAGCAGGTTTTGATCCATCCCAATTTCAAATCCTGGGAATCGAACTAAGCCGGCGAGCCCTGGAACTAGCAATCCGTGGAGATCTCAACCCGCGATCGTTTCGAGAGCCTGACGAAAAGATCGCTGCCATGCGCGAGCGGTGGTGCGAGCGTGTCGGCCAGTCATGGCTTATCCGGGATGAATTGCATAAAGGAGTCGAGCTGAAATGGGGAAATCTAGCGCAAGCCGAGTTCCTCGCCGATGAATCTCCTTTTAATGTAATCTTTTGTCGCAACGTTCTGATCTACTTCCACGCCGAAGCGCGGCGCAGGGCAGTCCATAATTTGCATCGGCTCCTGAGTCCTGATGGAATTTTATACTCCGCGCCTGCCGAAGCCCGCATTTTCAGCGACGCCGGATTCCAAATTCTCGACAGCCAGTGCCCTTTTGCCTTTCGACGTCCTCCTGCCCTGGCCGATACGCCCCTATCAGCCACAGTCGCTCGACGACCTCAAGAGAAGAATTTGTCGCCTCTTGATGTAAATGCCGAATTGCGTAGGCCTGCTCCCAAGCATGTACTTCATCATATCACTTCATCCGAATCTCTCGGCCAGGACAGTCCCAACGTTTACGCACCTAACATCGATGCAAACACGAACCATGAGGAATCGACCGGACAAACCATATTACATGCCGCTCGGCAGGCGGCGAACAACGGCCGTTTGGAGGAGGCCGATGCGCTCTGCGGCCAGATTCTTTCGCTCGATCCGGCCAACACGGAGGCACATTATCTGAGAGGAGTCGTTTTCCAGGCGCAAGGAATGATGAGCGAGGCGCAGCGGAGCCTTGAAAAGGCCCTTTACTTGGATCCCAAGCATTATCAGGCTTTAGTACACATGATGCTTTTGTCCGAACAACGCGGCGACCAGAATGCGATGGCGAATTACCGACGGCGAGCCCGGCAAGCGGCGCCAGGGGAGGCCGAATAATGCAATTCCAATCAAATAAGCTGCCGCAAGAGAACAGCGCCTATGATGCATGCTGGAGACGCATTGGCGTCCAGGGCGACAGCTCCTGCCCGCGCTTGACCCAGGCCGTCCACTGCCGCAATTGTCCGGTCTTTTCGGCTGCCAGCCAACAACTTTTCCAGCGGGAAGCGCCTTCGCAGTACCTGGAAGAATGGACGCAACGGATCGCCGAGGCCGGCGCTGTAACTGCAGGCGAAGAACTATCGGTCATTGTATTCCGTATCGGCGCCGAATGGTTGGCTTTCGATACTCGCGGAGTAATGGAGGTCGTGGAACTGCGGCCGATTCACCGTGTACCACACCGCACGGACCGGCTTCTGTTGGGCCTTGCCAATATCCGCGGCGAGTTACTCCTTTGCGTCTCGTTGCGGGAATTGTTGGGGATCGAGGAAACTCGCGAAGAACCGCATGCTAAGAGCCAATCCCAAAACCATAATGTTGGGGCGGGAGTTGTACTCCCGCCCCTGGGAAATTCCGCTTCCCGGGGTGGCAGTTCAACTGCCACCCCAACAAAATCCGGTTTTGGGTTAGGCTCTAAATCGGTTTCCTCTCCCGTTGCCAAAGAGCGCCTGCTGGTGGTTGAACAGGAGCAAACTCGCTGGGTGTTTCCGGTTGATGAGGTCGATGGCGTATATCGCACTCAATCGCAGGCTTTTGAAGACCTGCCTCATACTGTGAAAAAAAGCGTCAAATTCTATTCCCGGGCGATTTTCTCCCATCAGGACAGGAAAGTCGGCATGCTCTCGCAGGAACGAATATTTCAGGCATTGGAGAAGACCATCCGATGAGTCAAGCCAGTAGCGACGATTTCCTGATCGACTTGTTTCGCGAAGAGGTTCGCACGAACTGCCAGGTCATCGCTGACGGACTCGTGGCGTTGGAACAAGGAAATGCCAGCCCCCAACGGCTCGAGGCCATGATGCGCGCAGCCCACTCTATCAAGGGCGCGTCACGCGTGGTCAACGTGCAGCCGGGCGTCGAAATTTCACACGCCATGGAAGATTGCTTTGTCAAAGCCCAAAAGGCCGAATTAACACTCGCGAGCACCGTAGTTGATGTTCTACTGGCGGGCGTCGACATATTACAGGGCATTGCCGCAGCGGCAGGCGCCGGATTTGCGGCATGGTTTGAAAACCATCAACCTGAAATCGCCTTACTTTTGCAGCATCTGGATAGTGTGGTGCGGGAGAACAAGCAGCAAGCATCGGCCGGCCCGGCGATGGCCGATGTTCAAACAACACCCAAGGACTCTGCCCAAGCACCGGTACAGCAGGAGTCCGCAGTTTCGCCTGCTGCGCCCCCCACGACACCTGAAACTTTTCCGCAGGCAGCCGCCCCCATTGTTAGTAAAAAATCTCCGGAGTCTTCAACCGAAGAAGGTGTTGTCCGCGTCACTGCCCGGAGTCTGACGCGGCTTATGAGCTTGGCAGGCGAGTCCCTCGTTGAGGCGCGCTGGCTGCAACCTTTCTCCAAGTCGCTGCTGCAGTTGAAACATCTGCAGGCGCAACTTGCCGACACTGTCGAAAGCCTGGCCGAAATGGATCGTTCCGAAGCATCGGAGGATCGGATCGCCGCCCTGCGGAACGATGCCCGAGAGCAACTGGCCGCTTGCCGCGATTTGCTCTCGGATCGCATGAGCGAATTCGATGTGCGCAATCGCAATACCGACGATCTAAGCAGCCGCTTATATCGCGAGGTCATCTCCAGCCGCATGCGTCCGTTTCGTGACGGCGTGCAAGGACTGCCGCGGCTTGTCCGCGACCTGGCCCGGCAAATGGGAAAGAAAGCTCAACTCGAAATTCAGGGCGAGACCACTGAAGTTGACCGCGACATTCTGGAACGGCTGGATGCTCCATTGAATCACCTCGTACGCAACGCGATGGACCACGGGTTTGAAAAACCTGAAGAACGATTGGCCGTGGGAAAATCCGAGATCGGCCGGCTAACCATCGAGGCTGCCCATCACGCCGGACTGCTCTCTATTACCGTATCCGACGACGGCCGGGGAATCGACCATGAGCGGCTTCGAGTCAAGATTGTCGAGCGCGGGCTTGCCGGCAACGACGTGGCCGGCAGGCTCAGCGAAACCGAACTCTTGGATTTCCTTTTTCTTCCCGGTTTTTCCACCGCCGCCCAGGTAACGGAGATTTCCGGACGCGGCGTGGGACTCGACGTCGTTCACTCAACGGTGCAATCGGTTGGGGGCCGCGTCCACGTTCACTCTAAGCCGGGGCAAGGAACGAGCTTCCAGATCGAACTGCCGGTAACGCTTTCGGTGCTCCGTGCGGTGGTTGTAGACATTGCAGGCGAGCCCTACGCCTTCCCTCACAACCGAATCGACCGGATCATTCGCGTTCCCTGTGCAGAACTCTGCTCATTGGAGAACCGCCAATACTTTGAAGTCGATGGACAAAACGTGGGAATTCTGATGGCGCGCCAGTTATTCCAACTGGAAGGTCCTAAACCGGCCGGTGAAGATTTACTAGTTGTACTTTTCGGCAATCGATCGGCAAAGTACGGGTTGGTAGTCGACGGGCTGCAGGGCGAGCAAGACCTGGTCGTCCGACCGGTTGACCGCCGGTTGGGAAAGGTGCCCAATCTGAATGCCGTTGCCCTCCTGGATGATGGTTCTCCGGTGCTCATCGTGGACCCGGACGACTTGTGCAGATCGATCGAAAAACTCCTGCAAGGAAGCCGGTTGCATCGGGCCGGTGCGCAAACAGGCCGGCCGGATGACCGCCGGCGAAAATCCATTCTCGTAGTCGACGACTCCATTACAGTCCGGGAAGTGGAGCGGCAACTCTTGGCGAACCAGGGATACCAAGTCGAAGTCGCCGTGGATGGGATGGAAGGCTGGAACCTGGTGCGGGAAGGACGGTTCGACCTGGTCATAAGCGACATCGATATGCCCCGCTTGAACGGTCTGGACTTAGTCCGTAAGATAAAAGCCGATGCGCGGCTGAATGCCATTCCGGTAGTCATCGTGTCTTATAAGGATCGCGATGAAGATCGGCTCAGCGGACTCGAAGCCGGCGCGAATCATTACCTTACCAAGAGCAGTTTTCACGACGATACCTTGATCCAGACCGTGCGAGAATTGATTGGGAGCCCCGAGGAATGAGGATTGCAATCGTCAACGACCTGAAAACCGCCACGGAAGTTTTGCGGCGGGTCGTGTTGAGCCGCCCCGGCTATACCGTTGCTTGGACCGCGGCCAGCGGCGAAGAGGCGGTCAGCAAATGTAAGAAAGACCCGCCGGACTGCATTCTAATGGATCTGCTGATGCCGGGGATGAATGGAGCGGAGGCCACGCGGCAGATAATGAAGCGCTCTCCCTGTCCTATCCTCGTGGTAACTGCAACGGTTGCCGGCAACTATACCCTGGTTTGTGAAGCACTCTCTCACGGCGCCTTCGATGCCGTGTCCACCCCTGTGCTGGGCAACAGCACGCCCGCTCAAGCCGGCGCACCGCTTTTGGCAAAACTTACCCACGTGGACAGGATTCGATCGCGAATTGATGCCCAAACCGAGGCGCCGCTCCCGGCGGCTACCGATTCGGCAATTCGCCCGCAAAGTGAAATCCCGCAATTACCGCTGGTCGCGATTGGGGCTTCCACGGGCGGGCCGAATGCCTTGCAAACCATCCTTTCCAAATGGCCCAAAGAATTCCCGGCGGCCGTTCTTATTGTGCAGCATATCAGCGCCGACTTTGCCGATTCGCTGGGTGCCTGGTTGTCGAACAATTGCCAAATGACAGTCCGCATTGCCCGCGAGGGCGACCGGCCTCGGGCGGGAGTGGTATTGGTGGCTGGGACCGACGATCATCTAGTAATGAATCCGGACGGCACACTAAGCTACACAAAGCAGCCTATCGACAATCCCTTCCGCCCCTCGGTCGACGTGCTGTTTAAAAGTCTCGCCCGCCATTGGCGCCGGCCTTCAATTGCCGTGCTATTGACCGGGATAGGTCAGGACGGCGCCCGCGGGCTCTTAGACCTGCGCAGCAAAGGGTGGCACACCATTGCTCAAGACCAGCACACCAGCGTAGTTTACGGCATGCCTCAGGCAGCGAGCAAATTCAACGCCGCTGTGAAAATCCTCCCCGTCGGAGAAATCGGGACTGCCATCGCTCAACATCTGAGCACAGAGAGAGGCGCCTGATCGGAAGAACCTTTCGAACATCGTGCGTCGGATGACAAGAAACGGGCTCGCCTGAACTGCATTGCGCATCTTCTGAGCCTGGTCCCTTACAAAGAAGTGCCGCGAAAGAAAGTGAAGTTGCCCAAGCGGTCCAATAAGGACAAATATGACGATCAGGCCACTCTTGAGGACAGAAAATTCGTGCCGGAGAGATACTAAGGAGAGCCAATGAGTCATGGATGGTTACACGACTTTCAACAGTCATAAGTACCGGAGGAGGGATTTGAACCCTCACAGCCCGAAGGCCACTGGATTTTGAGTCCAGCGCGTCTGCCATTCCGCCACTCCGGCTAATGTGTTACGCTCCAATAGTTTGCGACATTTCCTCCGAGTCGTCAAGGGCCAAAATAGGCTCTGCGCGCAACAGGCGCGCAAAGATTGGTGCATTCGGATCGTTTTTCTTGCCGGATTCGTCCGACTGTAAACGTCTTAAAACAGACCGTTTAGCAATCACTTTTGCGTCCATTTTTTCGTAATGTTTACGAATCACTTCTGGTGTCGCTCCCACCATAAGGGAGGTCTCTTTTTCGGTCACGCCAGCCGTTTGGAGGCCCGTAATGGCGGTTCGCCGGAAATCGTGAAGGGTGAAGGATTCTCCCTCCTGATCATCGTTGAACCGCTTGATTTCATCCTGAATCCAGCACACAAGCCGTTTAGGGGAGAAATCTTTGACCATTGCGGCGTGGTGAGGTTGTTTCTTCCATAGCACAAGTAATCGGCGAAGTTCATCCGAGAATCGACCGAAAACCCACTCACCGGTCGCGCACGCCTGCAAATCGGCGTATAAGTCGGGAGGCAACCAGCCGTATTTGTGCCGCCTGGTTTTAGATCGGCTGGCAGCTACTCGAACAAAACCGTCGGCCAGTAGATCATCATTACGGATGCTGGCGATCTCGGTTGCCCTCCAACCTAATAGCACGGCAATTTCCAGGTAGACAAGTGGCAATCGCCAATTGTTCCACCTCTTGGCAAGCCAATCAAATAGGGCTTGTGATTCGGAAGCCGTTACGATCCTGACTTCCGGGTCATCACATTTAGGCGGTTTGACATTGGCGAATGGATTGGAAATGAGCAAGCCACATTCCCGACCCAGCCACTTGCCAAACGCTGCTTTTAACGTTGCCAAGTCTACCTTGATAGTCCAAGGTGATACTTTGGCTTCTGACCGTTGGCGTTTGTATTCCTGTGCCATTGCTACTGTCACATCAGCAGGTGTTGCCGCTTCTGGGAACATCTGGCGGAAGTTGTCGAACATAAGCAAGGCATCAGAAACATAACCCGGCCGTAAATTATCCGCTTCCATTGCACGCTTTAGTGCGTCCTTGCATTCCTTCCACGTTGCCTTGGCCGGTTCCGGTTCGGGTTCCGGTTCCGGCTGACATTCAGGAATGTTCAACTCGGCCCACTTTTGTTTCTGTAGGCCCTCGGCGAGAGTCCTGTCGGCCGTGCCAGTGCTCTCACACTGCCACTCGCCCGACTCCTCCCAGCGCAAAACCCAACGATACTCTCGGGCACCGTTGCGTTTTCGCTTTCGCATGTAGCGTTTGACCAAATAAACTTGAATCATACTTTGATCCTCCGAGGATTGACGTTTTGCCGGGCACGCGCCCGACTTTCGTACTTCAGTATAATTTCTTGCTTTTCCTGAAGCCATTCGTCAATCGCCGTTTTGCGGAATAGCAGGAGACGCCCCCGATGAATCACTGGTAACCTCTGTCGACGTATCAAGTTACGTAAACGGTCAAGTGGTTTTCGATCATCGGCATCAAGGCGCAAATAGGCAATTAGCTCGTCCTCGGTCATAAGGGGCGAGTTGCCTACTGCTGGTAAGCAGCACAGGCATTCTGATAGATACCATTTTCCATCCGATATGGTTCTTCTGAGATTGAGCGATCTTCGATAGAGTTCACTCAGCCCTAGTTTTGCTGCGCGATCGGCGGCCTGTTCGATTACCCATCCAACCGAATCGCATGGATCATTAGACAACTCCCAGTTGGCTGATAGATCATCCAGATATTCTAATTGTTCACGAATCCAGTTCTTGAATTGATTCATGTCTTTCCTACGAGACGATTTCTCTCGGCTCTTTGAGCAACACTGCCACGTCGCCAAGGAATTGGATCAGTAGTTCAAGTATTTGTGATTCAATCACCGGAGCACCACCTTCTTTTCCGAGGTTTCGCCATTTGCACTTTCGGTTATGACCGTTTGCGTCAAAACCTGGTCCACAGATAGACTCGTGCAGTAATAGACTGGTAAATCGGGATCGCATTTTTGCAGCAGACTGATGAGTTCTTGGACTTTCATGGTTCGGTTTCCCTAATCGTTGTCGTGGTAATAGTGTGCGAGCGCCTTTAATCTCGTTGCGTATTGATTATCGGGTTCCTCACGAAAAAGGCGTTTGCAGGTCAATCTGTGCAGAATTCTCCGGGCCACTTTGATTCGGCGAAGTAACGCCCCGGCAATAAAAGTGCCGAATGCCGTGCCGATCCCCTGGAAGATCGCAATCGAATGTTGCACGATGAAATTTGGAGTATTGATAATTGCGATGTAGCAAACGCTGCCAACGAGGGCGAGTAAGACTAGCGTGACTAGACCGGCAACAACAGACTCCAGAATGAATTTACTCATGTTTGACCCTTCACTTGCGTTTTTTGGCAAAGATTCCAGTTGCATACCAGATTCCATTGCTTCCGCGTGCCATTGCATAGCCCCAGTAATCGCATGTTCCGTTCACGGCCGACCAGTGGCCGGGCGATAGTCTCCAAGACCGATACATTTCATGGGCTGCCGACTCGACATCCTGTCCTGCCCAAGATTGGTTGCAGACCTCAGCGAATTCGCCGCAGTCAGGCATCTCTCTGTAGAGTTGTTGGACCCTGGATTCCCAGTTCCAATGGCCTTGTGCATGGATACGGGCTTGATAAGCAGCTTGATTTTCCGCCGCTTTTTGCAGTATCGGATGCTGCTGTCCGGTCGCAATGCTTCTTACGCCCAACTCGCGTCCGACGCGAATCAAGGCTTCAGTTGGAAAAGTCAGAGCGGACATCAATGTCAAAGCGATTAAGGTTTTCATTTGTTCTCCTTGGCGTGCGTTTCGCAGGCTTTGCTTGCTAGTTTGAAGGTTCTGTATGGACCGCGCCGACCGGCAAAATCCCACATTTCCCGACCGTTGGGCAAACGTATTCGGACGCAGGCGTAAAAGTGCGGTGGTACTCGAACGCCGCCGACTTCCGTGATCCAGGTGATGCGATATCGTTTGGTTTCATCGAGCCATTCCTTATATGATTTGCGGCTCCTGCCTTTGATCGATTTAAGTTTGAAGATCATTGGCTTCCACAACAATGCAATTGTTGATATTTTTAGTCCTTGTGCGGCGGCCTCGGTGGTCGCGGCCGGCAAGCGTGAAGACATCTCCATTCCGCGTTACGCTTTCAACTCGCAGTATCGACAGCCACATTTTGGAGCCTCGCCGTTTCGGATATGCGACACGGCAGCCGACGGTAATCAGTTTGCCGACAAAATCGTAAAGGGTCATAAGGCTTCTACGGACTGGAATTGGCGATAATCGAACAGATGTTGCGTTGGTTGCGCGAGGAGTTCCATTAAGTCGCGGCAAGCCGCTTTGTAGTTCAAGCAGGCGTGTAGCCGAGTGCTGAATTGCCTGTCGTCAATGCGGCCCTCATTGGCCAGCTTCATAAACTCACGGCGATAACGGGGATGGATGCCGTGCCGGACACCGATTACGTCCATTTCTTCTTGGGTGACTTCTCTCATGGTTTTTGCTCCTTACTGGCTGTCCTTACACCGGGCGAGCAGAGTTTTTGTTGCAGGATTTCAGGCAATTCTTGACGCAATTGCCGGCTCAGCGCCAGAAACTCGATATTAGACGCTCCACCGTCAAATCCGTTATTGCAGGCAGATGGCGTTTCCGATGCTATTCAAAGGGAGATGTATTGATTCATGCCCGCAGCACTTCCAATCCGTGCTCTTCGGCGATCTTCCGACAATAGAACTCGTTGAGTTCTATAGAAGTGGTTGATCTGTTGATACGGCGGCAGACGCGAATCACCGTTCCGGTTCCCGAGAAGAGATCAAGAATTTCGTCTCCTTGTCTTGTGCTTAGAAGAATGGCCCGTTCCACCAGGCTCTCGTTGAGTTGCGTTGGATGCCAAGAACGGCGCTGTTTTGAATTGCCCACCACGCGCGGTGACTCCCAGACGTTGCCCGGCACTTTGCCGTCGGGAGAGGCCCGTTTGTCGCCATTGAGCATCCGCCAAGAAGGAACACGTATCTGATTCGGGTAGATCGGTGCTTCCTTGTGTCGAAACCTCAGCATGGGGCGCTCGGCCGGTGCGCAGTCGTTGTTATTGCACTGGAAAAAGGTGTAGTGCTGGTAAAATGGCTTGATCTCGACATCCTGGTGGTTCATGCCATAGTCACATGCCCAATGCTTTACCGCCAGGTCCCACTGACTGTTGTAACTCAGCCAAGTGATTCCGCAGCGCTGGATCGTCATAGCCATCACCTTGGCCAGCCATTCAATGTATCCCTTGCGTGGGTGGTCGCGGTATCCGTTGAGCTTCAGTCCCAGGGCATCAGGCGGATCAAGAAAACAACAGGCGAAGTTGCCAAGCTCGGGCAACACCTGAAGAACATCGCCTTGAATCAGCCGGTGATTTACCATGTCTCTTTTTTCACCGTGATGTAAGTGCCGATCCAATTGCCAATCGCATAGGCAACGATGGCCAACGTACACTTTTCAACAACTATGACCGTAGAGACCAAGGCAAAGCCGAAGATCAGCACGGACATATTGGCGGCCATGATGGGCTTACGGGCTTGAATTGAATGAACGCAGCACGTCCAAACAATGTCCATCCCCACTCCGCAAACAAATGCCAATAGGACTAGAATCATTTCAGGAACTCCAGAACTTTGTTTACATCCTGGGTGCGTAGCGTCTTGCCGTCTTTGACGGCAATGAATGTGGGGAGCGACCTGACGTTGTTTTCCTTCAATAATTGAGGTTGTTCGTCCGCGTCTACGCGGATTACCTTCACGCCCAAGCGTTCAATCTGACTGACGATAGGTTTTGCGCGTTGACAAGCGCCGCACCATTTCGCGGAAAAAACTGTCAGTTCAGGCGCGTTTGGCTTCGGACAGGGCGATGGTTCTGACGGAACGGGTTGGGCGTCGGCATGTTTCGGACCAGGGGCCGGATTAGAGTTCAAAACCGGGATCGCCTTTTGATACTTCAATTGAGCAAACGGTTGGGCCGACAGAACCAGAATTGCAAGCAAGGATATGGCTGTGGCAAATAGAAATGATGAGGTAAAGAATCTCTTGATAGTCTTCATTGGCAGCATCTCCCGTGAAAAGGAATAAAGTGAAGAAAAGGTTCCCTGCATCAACGCAGAGTCCTGTTGAAAGGAACGGCCCCAGCCTCGGTCCATTCCCACAGGCTGACAGCGCCGTCGTCTTCAATGCACAGGAAGGTGTCCTTGCTTCGACACCAGCATCCGGTGTTGTAGTGGCGATCGCCGATGCGGCCTGGCTCATGGGTGTGGCCGTAGACAACGACATCGGCTTGCCTCTCAGTTCGATGGGCTTCCACCTGGTCAATCATTTCATCGAGCCGACCGTGTTGGAAAGTGAGCCTGCGCCAGAGAGTCAAAACGCTTTCAAGTGTGCCGACAAACTCATCTTCGATAGCATGTCCATGAGCATTGAACGGCCCCTTGTTGCGGTCTTCCAGCACCCCGGAAATTACAGCCGTAATTTCGCCGACGCCTGGGTTAAGGCTATTGCAATAAGGATCAGCTTCATGTCCATGCAAAAAAGCGAACTTCCGGCCGCCGATTGTTTCCTCGAAAGGTCCGGTAGACAATTGCAGCAGCGGATGCGCCGGCATTAAGGAAGCGCCGATGAATTTGGCTAGGGCGTTATCATGGTTGCCGATAACGTAGCGCGCCTGCATGGCGGCAAGACGGTCAATCAGCCAGCGATAGCAAAGCACCGATTCGCTTAGATTGACCTGCCACCAATCGAAAAGGTCGCCGAGGATGAGCAGTTTGCCACCTTGGTTGCCGACGAAATTCAAAAACTCGCAGAATCGCTCTCCACGGCCGTTAAATGCAAAATTATCGCGCGGCCCTTTGTCGCAAAGATGTAAGTCACTGATGCAAAACCGAGTCATAATCTAGCCCATGTATCTGTCGCGCGTGGCTTCGTTGAAATACGTCTCCAGACTGGAACCGTCTGATTGAAGTCCTACTGCCGTCTCATCGAGCACTTGGCAGCGGGCGTCGGAGTCTTCACGGCTGAGATTCAGGAAGACGTGGCCAGTGACAATAGCGTCCCAGCACCGCTTAAGCCGGGCCACCAATTCATGCTGGTATATTGCCTTGACCCTTGCCCTGTATTGGGCCACGCGAAGCTGCGGCCTCTGATCCAGGATAGGTTTGGCGACGATCTGATGGACGGACAGCACTACGTTCTCGTCACCTATCTTCTCGCCCAAGGCCCAGCCGTAGAGTGACAATTGATCGGCCCAGGAGGTGTTGGCGGCTTCCAGATATGTGGCGTTGATCGTGAGGTCGCCATGTCGATATGCCAGAAATTCCTTATGCTCAGCATTATGGTTAATGGATGGCTTAGCGGAAATAAAACCGTCCCGGCAGCACATATAGCTTCGATGCGGACTGGTTGGATATTTGCTGCAATAACCGTTTACTTTCCAGTCATGGACCACGTTCACGCCGCCTGGGGTTACAAAACGACAGTCCGGTTTGCCGGAAAAGGGAACACCATTGATGATGGCCTCCACAGAGAACTCGAATCGCGGCGGCTGCTTGGTAGTAATCAAGAGTTCCAAAAACTCTCCGTAAAAGCCCGATCGAACATAGCAATCAAAGATGTATTTGCCTTCGGCCGAGGCCCAATCCCGGTTTTGCGGTTCAACTTGGGCCTCGAACAGGGCTTGAAACTGGTATTTCGGATCAAAGCCGATTCCATAAATGGCCGCATGAAGGGCAGACTTAACATAGGCATCAAAGGCAGACCCGGCCGCTGCCGGCCGATCCTGGAGCACGCGCGGCGGCCGCCGATCGCTGAGATATTTCAGGTAGAATTCGTCGGGGTTCTTTTCCCAAAGGGAGAAGCCCGAATGGCTAAGGTGTTTTGGCAGACGCATCAAAGACTCTCCCGGTTTAGCCTATTGCCAACTCAAAGTCGTTGGAGGTGAAAAGGTGGTCAATAACATGTGCAGGCAGACGGAAGCGTCTGCCAACGGCCTCGAAGTGGTCCACTGGCTTGCCACGATGCAGCAGTGTCACTTTCTTCGGCTTGCCTGTAGTCTGGCCGGTTCCAATGGCGGTGATCTGATAGCATGATGCGCTGCGGTCGATCACTTTGTAGTCGAATTTGCCTTCCTGGCGCAATTGCCGGAGAATTCGATCCGGCGAGGCTGGTGCGGTGTGCGTTCGCGTGAATATGTAATCGTGCAGGTCGCGCATGTGAAAGCGCGGCTGTCCGGTCTGCCAGCGATGAAGCACAAACGAATCCACAAGTTCGCCGATGTTGGTCTTTACGCGACCAAGTTCAATTTGTTGGGTCATTGATCGTCCTTTTCGGATTGATATGTCGCCGCAGAAGCCGGTATTGCAACTCAGAGCCGACTGCAAAGCCTGAGAGAAACACGATAATCAGGAGCGGATAAAACCAATAGGATGTGAGAAGAGCGAACTGGCAGTAGGCCAGCCAGAACTGAATTGTCTCGATCATTATTATCTCTGCTGGAAGCGGGCTACCCTGATGCAGAATACGTAAACATCGAGATACACGTAGCTGATAGGCGCGATGCCGGCACCGATGTGCTCATGGTAGTGCCGGTAGACTGTGCTAAGCGGAATCAGTATTTGTCGCAGACAGAAAAACTTGAAGAAAGACAGCGTTCTCACAGTTTGATCCTTTCGATTGTCATAGATAGCGATTGGCAAAACGGAAAATTAAATAGGTCAGAAGCCCGAGAACAACGGCCAGCGCAAGCGTCTTGAGACTTTGGTTCCAGACAGCTTGTGCCTTTGCGTCCTGGACCATTTGATTGGCGATTTTAATTACGCTGGGAATTATTTCTGATTTGAGAGACATACTGGTTAAGCAGAGATTGTTCGAGGAGTTCGTGGAGCATACGCGCAGACAGACTGTTTTGCTGCGTTGTCAAACCTGCCTCTTTATCTTGCGGAAGATTGCGAAAGGCTTGTAAAACTGCGGGAAATTGGCTGCGGACATAATACTTGCCTTCGCCGGTGCCATTGCAGCCGGTTACACGTCCGGCCGATCCGCCACAGCGCTGAATAACAAGGTCGTAGCGGTCACCGGCGGAGACAAGTTCATAAAGGCCGTTCGCGTCCGGCGGCGCGTCGGATGGCCGGTAGCCGCGACAGCCTTCGGGCAGCAGGAACCATTCCTGCCAGTTGCATTTGGCCCTCGTGGCGCTGAAGCCGCCTTTTAGGTCCTTCTCGTAAATTAGTTCCAGGCAGGGATTCATCGGGCCGCAGAGGTGAGCGCCGTGCATCGAGCGGGGCACGACGAAACAAATCCAGCGTGCATACGTCGCAGCCTTGTTGATGAACCGCCTGACCAACTTGCCGTTGCGGCCAAACGGCGGATTGCCAATGACGACCGTGCTAACGGGATCGCAATCTGTAATGCCCAGCGACTCGCGGGTGGACTGCAAGAAATCCTGGTGGATGTCGGCCGGCAAGTCGGGATCAATTTCCACTGATCGGATTTGACGCCTGGGAACTCCGGCCCGCACCAAGGCGGTTACAAACGCGCCTTTCCCACATGACGGTTCGATATAATGCCGGGCGCAGGCAGGATCGAGCCGGTGAATCAGGGATTCAACCAACTCGTCCGCCACGCGCTGCTCGGTAAAGTATTGATCCAATATCATGCCGCTGATTGTGCAGATCGAGAGAAAAGGCGACTGAGTTCTTCATCCAGGTGTTTCAATGGATCGCGGCCGTAAAGATCGTTCCAAGGCCGAGGGACCAAGACACCATGCCCTCCGTGAGCGATGAAATTGCCGATGTTCTCCTGGTTGTCGTCGATCAGCAGCGCATCAGGTCTGGCCAGAAGGTGTTTTCTGGGCGTGATGGCATACTGACGCCACATCCAACTGGGCATATTGCGGTGAATCCATTCCAATTTGCCGGCGAGGCTGTCCGGGTCTTTCGTGGGAGTGGTGGCAATGCAAACCCTATCTCGGCCGACAAGTTTTTCCGCAGTATCCATCAGCCAAGGGAAAATCGGGGATTGCGGTATGGTCGCCCACAGGTCGCGGGCAATGGCGTCCCAGAAGGTTTTTGCAGTGTAGCGCGGTTCCTCGAACAAATGGTTGGCTGCGGCCACGATGTCGTATCCGCATTTTGCGGGATAATCAGCGTAATCGAGCCTCACAAGGCATCCGACCGAACGTAGCGCATACATGGTGAATATGTTGCACACGTCGTCCAGGTCGATGAAAATGCGACGGATCATTGCTGCAATTCCTTCATCTTGGCGTCGAAGCGATGTTGGATCTCCAGGTACATCCGATGGGTCGTATTGCACGAAAGGCCGAGGGTTGCGGCGATTTCCTGGAAAGTGGAACCACGCTGCCGCATGGCGACTATTGCCCTGTCCTCCGCCGATAAGCAGCACGAATCGATGGTGTCCCGCAGTTCTACAACTCCAATAGGCTCTGCCGACGTATTGAGTTTCGCCCTGGTTACGTCTTTCGTAGCTGTGACCTTGGGTATTGCGGGATAGGCCGTTTTGTCACGCCGCGCTCGGCGCAATGCCCTAGCAGAAGCGGGAATTAACGGGGATTTGTCGATGAAGCGGTTAATGTGCCTGTGGATGCACTTGATAATGTATGAAGTGATGCGCCCGTTCCCATTATTGGTGCGCTGATGTATCGTGTTGACGGCGTTCACGATTGCAAGAAAGCCTTCGCCGATCAGATCGTCTTGAAGATGCGAATACTCCTGGTGCCGGGCGACGTAAGATGCTGCGCATGAAGCGGCCAGTGGCAGATTATTGACGATCATTTGCTCTTTAGCCGACTCGTCGCCGTCTACGAGAAGATGATAGAGTCGGTCGTTTTCCGTAGCGTCCGTGTTCGTGTCGCATACAGCTTGCAGATTGGCTTTTAATTCGTGGTTGTATTTCATGGATGTTGAAACAAAGGTTGAGGTTTTGATGGATGGCATTTACATTCCAAGCGCAAGTCCCGATGAATCCCTCGGACTCACATTTGGACGGAGAAAAGCGATAAACGCTGCCATTTGGGTCATAAATGGTGCCTCTGTTGTAAGCCACGGCATGGCAGCAATGGCGGCCGTGTCCTGTAATTACTCCGCGCCCTGAATTGACAATGGCTGCAAAGCGTTCCAGATTGGTCTCTTCGTCGCCGAACAAAACTGTAACCGGTTCCACTGACAGCGATGGCGCGTGGCGTGGAAAAAGTTCAATGGGAGTGACCGCATAGCCCGATTGGTGCGCGACGTGAATGCACTCCTGGATGTGGAATCCTCGTCTGCACGTCGGCTCAGGTTGGGTCGGAAACGCAATTTTGCTCCCATCGTGGCCGATGCGGCGAATGAATTCCTTCACCGATATGTCCACGGCCATTGCAAAAGCTGTCGGCAGACATGACCAGCGGTTTGGTTGTTGTAAGCGCATATTTCGAGCGCAGAAAATCATGGATAGTTTTCAAAAATGGCCGCGAATGCAGCGTTACGAATCAGTAATCTGTTCTAAAAGGTCATCTATGTCCGGCAATTCGCCCCAGGAGTTCTTCCAATAATGTCTGAAGTTCGGGGGAGCGAATAATTTGTCGTATTCCTCTTGCGTGGCCGCTGTGAGAATCCAGATTCCCACGCCGGCCTTTTCCCAGTTCGGCCACTTCCTTTTTTGTGCTTTTGTAAAGGTGTATTTATTGGGTTGTTTCACGTCAATCCAGCGATAGCCCCATCTCGGATGGTGGCAGTATAAGTCGGGAACGCCTGTTTGAAAGGCGTTTCCGATCATCCGCTCTACCAACCAGCCTCGGGCTTCCAGCAGCGCGATCAAGGCTTGCTGGATTTTGTACTCTGCTCCGTGCTTAGGTCTGCGAATCTTCTTCATTTGTCAGCCCATGTTCCCGCATTTTGCTGCCAGTCCATTGCAATGAGCGGCACTTTTTCGCGGAACGATTCCACGCGGTCCAGCACCGTTCTTTCAATTGCCTCAGCCATTTCAGGCACATGGACGCACAGTATCTCGTTATGCACATTTATCGGGGCCACGCGCCAATCATTGATTCCCGCCGGCTGCAAATCCCAGATGCGGCGCTGCACGGATTTGGTGATCTGCGCGCCGGGTGACTGGATTTCATGGTTCGCGGCCGCCCGCATGTTGGCGGCCTGCATCTGAAACGCGGCTCCGTACAAGGCACTTGACACCGCGCCACCGGCAGTCTGCACGCGATCTCGACGCACAACTTTGATTTGACAGTCTTTCCACTCCCTGGGCGGCTTTCGGGCCAGGTCGAAGAGCGCCCTGCAAATGGCGTTTTCCAAAGTGAAGTAGCGGCGGAAACCCAGAAACGTCTCACAATAGTCCGCTGGGTTTGCCCAAATGACGGCCGAACCGATCCCTGCAGGCTGGCGCATTGAACAAAAGGCATTGAATGTCTTTTGCCTGGCCTTTTCGATGCCGGGGTAGCGCTTCACAAAGTCTTCATAAGCCGTTTTGGCGCGGGTCTCCGGCACACCGAGTTTTTGCACCAGAGTATTCCAGTCGCCGCCATACACCAGGGCGAACACGCCGCGCTTGCCCTTGTCGTACCAATCTTCTTCGGAGCCTTTCGAGGCACAGACTTCCTCATAAGTCTTCCCGGATAAAGACATGCCGAACAGAGCGTGGATTTTTTTGCCAGACAGCAAATCACGCCGCAGATTGGGGTCGTTGTAAACCGCGTCTGCCAGCGTCACTTCAAAGGCGGAAAAATCGCCCAGGCTCAATCGCATTCCGTCCCATGCCAAGGGGAACATGCGGCGGATTTCCTTGCTGTGGGCGATGCCTTGCGGATTAAGGCCGTCCGCCCCAGCCATCCGGCTGGACAGCGTGCCGATGACCACAAACGAGGCGTGAAACTTCTTGGCGCGGAGCAGTTTTGTGTATAACTCCACCTGCTTGGCCGCGATTTTCACCTCCAGAATGTCCTTGGCCCGCGTGGCGGCAGGGTGTTTTCCAGCTTCCAAAAAGCCGTCGTTACAACGCAGACAGCCTGTGCCTTCGCACTTTGAACATTCTTCGCGCTCGGCGACCTCCCAATTCAGAAGGCTTTCCAGATGGGCTTTTTTCGTGCTTTCCTCAAGGATGATCTTCTCCGTGTCGTCCATGCACTCATAAATGTATGCACGGACTTCAGACGGCTTGTTGCAGTTTATCGGCGAGTGGGCAACGGTTTCCCGGGCGCTGGCCAATAACTGTCTGATGCCTGCGATGTCAATCTGGAAGCCGTGCCAGCGGACCACAGCCACCATACAGGCCAGAATGGAATCATCATCGTTTGGTTCTGGATAATTGAAATGGGCGTCCAGCGCACGGGTGTAAACTACGTCGCCCGAGGCATAATCCCTGGCGTCCAAACGATTTGCCCAATGTTCGATGTGGCTTTTGATAACGCCGGGCCAAGCATAGCCACAAATCTTATCGTCAGTGTGGAATGCCCAATTCCGCTCGGGCGAAGACACGGCAAGCGCCGTCGGCGCGTAACCTAATTCGATCGGCCGCCCATCCGGTTCCACGTCCTTGTAATGATATTTTGGCACATAGTCCATTGCGTATTCGGCCAGAAATTTTAATCCCCCGGCGGGATTGAATTTCAACACTACGTCTTTGAAATTCGGATCAATTTCGCCGTCACGCCGTTTGAGGTCAAACACCTTCCATCGCGGAGCATCCCTGTCAGCCGACTTAGCAAAATAGATTCCATCCAATTCGACCCGCTTTTCCAGTTCCTGTGCCAGGGCCAGGGCCAATGCCGTGGGTACTTTTTTGATCCGCACGTCGTCGCGGGCCATTAGCGATTGATACGGTCCCTTGCGGGCGTGAAGCATTAGGTCCAAAGCCCCCGCAGGTTTCAAGCACGGGCCTTCTTGCGCTTCGGGTTCCTTTAGAGCAATCTCATCTATGTGCTCCTCGGGAATCCATTCGCGCGGGCAGAGTAGAAATACTGTGTAACACTTGGCAAGGTGGAACCAATCGAAGGAGAGATTAAAGCCGACGACGGTGTATTCGCAGAGCCGTTCGATCAGGGCGAGCGTTTCACTAATCGGGTGTTTCCATACGTCGTAGATGGTGATCGGCCCATCATCGATGGCATACTGGATCAGGACTACAAATCCATGTAATCCGCAGGTTTCAGTATCGAGGTAGCATTTGCCCATGTGAAATACTTGTTAAAAGACTCGATAATGCCATCCGTCCCCGCAAACCGTAGCCGAGACAACAGGCCGACTGCAAAACACTCCATTGGCAAATCGGATTTGCATCCTCATGCCCGAAACGATCCGCCCGGCCAAGAACACGCTGCCCTCTTCGTCATACACAGACCTTTCAAAGAAGCCGATGGATCGGACGCCAATGCGCCGATCGTTGGAGACGATCTCCACCTTAAGCAAGCGCTCGTTGAGCAACGTCAACCGGTATGAATAGTCCGTGGTCTCCAGAGAGACGTGCGTTCTTGATCGTTGACGTGCCAGATCAAGGCTCGGCTCAGATGCCAAGGCAGCAAGGGCTTCTTTCGACGTTTGTAGAGCGCTGTTGGTCATAAGACGTTTTCTCCCGGTGCCCTTATACCGGAGGAAGAGGAAACTTGTTGCAGAGTTTTTCAGGAATTCTTCGAGAAGAAGGTCGTTAAACTCAGAATCGTCCGCACAGTCCGGCTACTCGGGCGTTTTTGCCGCGTCGATTTCATTCGCTTCGGGATTGCGGGCTTCACTGACGATCGACAATACTCGCCGATTGACATTGGCTATGACTTCTTCCCAACCATCGAAGCGACCGGCCACGCCATTTGACAGAGCCTCTACGAATTGCCGGGCGACGCTCAAGACGGCCACCCGGCTGAGAAGCTCGCCGCGCCGGAATTTCGCATCCTCGGTGGCGTGAGAAAGCTGGCCGATGACCCGCATCAATTCCATAGCGGTCCGGGCCTGTCCAGCATTCAAGGCTTCTTCGCATAAAAGTCGAAGAGCGGCGATCTCTCCTTCCAGACTTGTCGGATTCTCAGTGTTGGTCAATTCCTTCAACCGTTTGGCGCGACCTTCGTCATCCAGGCGGTAAGGTTGAAATGGCTCCATAAAGACTCTGCGGCAGTTTTTTAATCGTCGAACCAGATGCAGCCGTCCGAACTGCGCCCGGCGATGTGTATCCAGTAATTTATCCTGAACGGAACGTAGCCGGTTATTCTGACGGCTTTCTTTATGCTCGCAAAGCGCTCGACCCGCCCGTCGGGATAGACTCTGCCCACGGGATAACTGCGTACCTTTCCAACATCGATATCGCGGAGCAGCCAGGAAGGAGCGGTAAAGGGGTTACCGGTGCTCAATCTGTTGATTTGCGCAATGCGCATTACCACCAGGCGATGGGCGAGATTCATGCTTATCGGGATAATCGATCCGCACGACCATCCCAAACGCTCGACGGGCATTAAGCCTAGGGCGGCCAGTTCACGAAACCACGCCGCCCAACGGCTGTTGCTTATATCCTTGACCGCCCATAGCGCAGACCAAACTGGAAACGTCGTGATCTTGCAATAGCCCACAATGCATGGAAGGCGATCCTGATCGCGCGGGTCGGCAAGCTCGAAAGTGCGATGCTGAGCGGAGTATTTTTTGGGTTGGGGATTCAGCAACCTTTTTCGCTTGCAATAGTAATCATTGTATCCTGGGTGTCTTTTTTGAAATCGTTTTTGTTTTTCCCGATTGCGCCTGCGTTCATCTTCCGTGGTCATTGGGGATTTTCCCCTAGCAAGTCAATCAATCCATCGCAGTTAAAGCGCAACTGGTCGCTGGTGGCCAATTCAATAAATCCGGCTGGGATCACAACACAAGCGGTGCCGTCTTCGTGGCGCTGGATAATATCTGCGGTAAGTTCGACTTTCTCCAGCAATTCGCCGTCCCGCCAATGCTCGATCGTGTGCCGCCCCACGCGCTTTGACATAAAGCATCTAATTCCTGTACTTCTTGACGTGCTTTGGCAATTTCATGCCTTTCGCCTAAACCTCCAAGGGACCGACCTCGCGGCCGCCGTCGATAAGATAGCGCTTCGGCCCTTGTTTCTCATTTGGATGCCGCAGTTTGCAGTCTAGCCTCCAGGTGATTCCGTACTTGGGATTGACACCGTGCAGCCATTGGGCCGGCTCCCGATAGGTCGCCAGAGAGTTGTAGGCAAAAGGATCGGTTCCCAGCCAAGCTCCGTTTATCATCAGTTCGCCGTCTATGTCGGACAGGGTGCTGGCCGAATGATGATGGCCGACGCAGTGATAGCGCACTCTCTGGTTGCCAGCGGCTGCACCCAGAGCAATCAAGCCCTTCTGGCGGCGAACCAAGCCATACCAGGGAATGCCGAGACTGCTGCGGCAATCATCGCCGTGCGCAATGTTGAAACCGACGCCATTGATATTGACATTGACCGACCACGCATCAGGAATCTGGAAATGGATGTTTCCAATCTCGCGGCAGTGGAGCCGGGCAATCTCGGCAATGAGATAATCCCAATTGTCGTTGGCACCGTAATAGTCTTTCTTCGGGGTCCGCCTCCCATGATTGCCGGAAAGATACAGAACGTTGACCTGCTCGAAGTGCCGGGCAAAATCCCGGTACATCAAGGCGTGAAGCTGGCCGATGGCAAGGCAATTCTTAAACTGATTGCGATAATATGATCGCTCGCAAGCCTTGTGAATCTCGCCACTCGAATGATCTCCGTATGCCAATACCCAGAGGACGGGAAAATAGAATTTCGGCGCGAGCGTGTCCTGCGTCCATTCAATGACCGTTTCCACCAGTCGCTCGCCACGCGCGCAGGAGATGGGGAAATTATACTCCTCGAAGCCGTTGACCTGTTCGGGGCGGATTACTTGATCGTGGTGGCCGTCGCTCAGGTGCAAAGCGCAGTGTTCCACGATTTGGGCCTTGCGGCGGAAGTCAATGGCCGTGGGCAAGGCCGAGAAGGGCGTGACACGCCGGTCCATTTCCACAACGATGGCCTTGAACAATCCGGCGATTTTGGCTCCAGCCTTGACTTTGGCACGCTCTCTGTTGCGTTCTTCCGTTAGATGGACGATCTCGCTTTCCAGTTCCATGATCCGCGCGTCGGTCGGATCATAATCGCCGATGGGCTTCCGCTGGCCTCCGGCCTTTTTCGGACAGGGTTTTCCATCCGGCCAAGGAATGTCCTTGTGAATCCGCCCGGTGGCAATGTCCGAAATCACCGAACGGCTGACTTTGAATTGCCTGGCGATATCCGGCTGCTTGACGCCGCTTAAGATGTGCGATTTGATCTTGGCAACCTTTTTGGCGGATAGTCTCATGCGATATTGATCCACTTAAGGAACCTGGAAAATAGGCACCGACGCCAGAGCGCCCACGATGAAAGGAAATCAGATGGAAAGGAACAGCGGTTTCAGCCAGCCAATGATCTTGTTGAAATCGCACGGCTCATCGGTTGGAGCGAGCGTCGGCTCGCCGGAACTGCTCATCACGCCGGCATCTTCAACCGGAATTGATTCGATTGCCTTGAGACTCGGCATCGGGATATTGGAATCAATTGCCCATTCGATATTAGCCGCCTCCGCCCACTGGTGTATGCGCCGCACAGGCACGATGAAATTGAACCCTTGCAACTTCTGCACACCCTGGGTGAGCATTCCGACGTATTTGCCAGTATCTTCCAGAAAAACGCCTCCGCCTGAAGATCCCGGAAAGGCGGTAACTGTCACTTGGTCAAAGACCTTGACGTTGGCACCTTTCCCCGGAAGCGTGCGCCCGATTTGTGAAACAACGCCGTTGGTGAAACTGTTGGCTCCGAACTGACCCAAAAGACTTCCAACATGCACCAACCTGGTGCCGATGGCCGGAATGTACTTTTTGTCACCCTGGAATTTTGCGGTTATAGAGACAGGATATGCGTTTTCCCGCCGAACCATGAGCAGCGCCAAATCCTCGCCGTAGTCGGCATCACTGACTTTGACCACTTTGGCGTCGTATTTCACTTCGCCTATC
>JBEKZY010000080.1:0-21994 GCA_049509395.1 Thermoguttaceae bacterium
GCGCGATCACAATCAATACTGGTGGAACACTGGATTTGGGAGGATCCAGTTACAGTCAGGCAACTTCCGGCGCGGTTCACATACAAGGCGGTACGATGTCGAATGGCACTATTTATAAATCCGGCGCGGCATATGATGCGCAGTCAGGCACGGTTTCCGCTACACTCGCCGGCAGCAATGTCGGATTGACGAAGACAACATCCGGCACGCTCACGCTTAGCGGCGCAAATACGTACTCAGGGACTACTGAAATTGACGAGGGAGTATTATCCATAACTGGCCAATCGAATTTGGGAAGCGACGGCTTGACCTTCAACGGCGGCACTCTGCAAATCACCTCGACGTGCACCATAACCAAAACCGCGACGCTTAAAGCCGGCGGCGGAACGCTTGACGTCACGACAGGAAACACTGTCACCTATAGTGGCCTGATCCAAGATGGCGCGACGCCGGGCGCTCTAACGAAAACCGATACCGGTACGCTCACTCTTGCCCACGCGAACACATATTCCGGCGCCACCTATATAACTAATGGAACTTTAGCCTTGGGAACAAGCGACGCGATCGCAGATACGTCCTCGGTAACAATCAACGGCGGAACCTTGGACCTCGGCGGCTGCAATAATAGCACTACGGGCACGACGAATCTCCTAAACGGAGAAATTACGGGCCCTGGCGTGCTTAGCAGCCCAGCCTACAATCTCCAAAATGGAATTGTCTATAATGCAATTCTGGATGGCAGCGGAACCTTGACTAAATCCAACACTGGTGGAACCGTATGGCTTATGCTTGGCGCAAGCACATATACAGGCAGCACAACGATAAGCGGGGGTACTCTAATTCTGCAAGCCACCGACGCAATTCACAATACGTCATCGGTTACGATCAATGGCGGAACGCTTAACGTCGATGGCTACAACAATAGCATGGGCGCGATAACTTTGCAAGACGGCACGATTACAGGCACAACAGGCGTACTCACGAGTTCGTCATACAATGTTTGGAATGGAACAATTAGCGCAAAGCTCGGCGGCGGAGGGGCATTGACTAAATCCAACTATGGAACCGTGACACTTAGCAAAGCGAATACTTATTCCGGCGGGACGACCATAAATGCGGGTACGCTTCAAATTACAGACAATTCCGCTATAGGCACGGATGGATTGATTATGAATGATGGCATTTTAGATTTGAATGGCAAATCCATTAGCGTCACATCAGTCTCAGGAACCGGGGGAGTCATAACCGACAATAGTTCCGGATCAACCCCAAGTACTTTTACAGTTAATAACTCCAACAATTGTACTTTCTCCGGAAGCATCCAAATTGGAAGCAACAATAGAACGTTAGCCCTGACTAAATCCGGCACTGGCACGCTTACGCTTAGCGGCTCAACGGCAAATACATACTCCGGCGGCACAGTTATCAATGACGGCAATCTAGAATTTAGCACTTCCAGTTCATTGCCTGACCTGGGACAAATAACCATCAACTCGCAAGGCGCATTGATAGCCGCCGGGGCAAAATCAACAGCGCAGGCTTGGATTAGCAGCGGCAAAATCCTAAATACTTCAACCGGCGCCCTGGCTTTGACTATCAATGAAGGAGATATTGATCTGAGTACATCGCCCGGCTATCCCAGCCTCTCGCTAGGAGCGGTTGGCTACGTTACTTACGCCGGTGCGATTACTCCCGGTGGAGACACATATCATTTAGGCGGTGGCGGAGGCACTCTTGACTTGCGCGGGACCGACGTCCTTTCGGACAACGGCAATACGCCTAGAAGTTTAGTTGTTAATGGATCGGGCGAGGTTATTCTGAGCGGCAGCAATAATTTAACCGGCGACACGACCGTCAATAGCGGAACATTGACATTCGGCGATGGAAATTACGATGGATCAGTGGCCGGCAATATTACAGTTAACTCCGGGGCATATTTGGTTTTCAATAATAATTATGATCAAACATATAACGGAATTATTAGCGGCAACGGCAATTTAATTATTGAAAGCGCACTTATACTCACGAATAATAATGACTTCTCCGGCGATACAACAATTTATGGGACTTTGCAGATTTGTGATGGGAATGGAATAAATTATTCCGGCTCTTTGACCACCACCGGGGATATCTTCAATTACGGAACTTTGTTCTATGATATGCCTTATGGATATTATCAATCTTATACTGGACACATGAGCGGTAATGGCGAGACTATCGTATCCGAAGGCTTTCTATATTTAACCGGTACGATCGACGGCAACATTACTCTGGTTGACAATGGCGCTTTATACATGAATGACGATGCTTCGGCGACTGGGGAAATTACAATTAATTATTCTTGTTACGTGGATGCAAATATTCCGTCGGAAATTGTGAAAACCTTGCTCATAAATCCAACAAGCACAGGTATTCTCGTAAAGACCGGCGAAGGGACATTGCATCTCACGTCTTATGACTACTTTTATTGTAATATAGAAAATGAACAAGGGATGTTATATTTGGAAGCCTGTCCCATGGAAGGCTATATTGAAAATAGCGCCAATCTGATCTTCGATGTCCCGTCTGATTTTGATTTCTATTGCGATAGTATTATTTACGGCAGCGGAGATCTCACAAAAAACGGTGATGGAAACCTTTGGATAAATCAATTAAACTGTAGTGGTGATATATCGATTAATGGAGGAGCACTGGAAATTGGAAGTGGAACAGTAAGCGGTATAATCAGCGGCGAGGGCAGTTTAATAAAATATGCCGGGGGCAATCTTACGCTCAGTAGAATTAATATCTATACTGGCGACACAATCATCGATGGCGGCACATTGGAGTTGGTTTCGTCCGGCCAATTATCCAAAGACTCTTCGATTAATATTAACGCAGACGGCACATTCTTAGTCACCGGGGGCAACAGTTCTTACTACCACGTAGTAGGCTCGGTCACCGGCGCCGGCACGCTCACTATTGGCACGCCGAGTATTGCCGGCTATTTGGAAGCTTCTTCCATATCCTCGTCCGTAATACCCAATATTGTTAATGGAGATCTCCGGATATAATATAGGGCGATTCCGGCCAACCGCTTTGATCACGCCAGGGAAATAATGGAGGAGGAGACGAATCACTCACTCCGCATCGCAGATCTTATTGTGGTTATTAGGAATAACCGGCTATCCAGCTTCTCGGAATTGCCCGGGATGCGAATCGGACGCGATGGGCAGGTGAGGGACGGGAATAATGTGCCGAGGTGAATCGCTCGTCGAGTCGCCGCCGGATATATCCCAGTTGGCATGAATGCGGTCAAGTATCGTTTCCGCCAAGGCCACGGCGTCGCGGCCCGCCTGGCCGTTGACCAGTGGCTGACGGGGTGTGCGGATGGCTTCCACAAAGTCTCGTACTTCCAAAGCCAAGGCATCCACCGCGTCAAACTTAAGTTGCTCGCATGGCAAATGCTCATCGGCAAAATTGCGGCGGCAGTGCTCCACCTGCTCGGGCGAAAGTTCATCTACATGAAACGCGCCTTGACGCAGGGTTTCGCTGGGTCGGACCAGCGTGGACGTTCGCGCGGCAAAGTCGATGCCCGCAAACGCCCGCGGCGTCCAAACCTGCATCCGCCGCGCTGCCTCGCGGCTGACCCGCGATACGGATAGATTTGCCACGCAACCGTTTTGGAATTGGATCCGGGCGTTGGCGACGTCCTCGTCTTTGCCCACGACCTTTAGACCAACGGCATCCACCTTTTGCACCCGGCCGCGGGCGATCGACAACACCAGGTCCAGGTCGTGGATCATCAGGTCCAGCACCACGCCCACGTCGGTCGAGCGGAATGTGTACCCGCTGGTGCGAACCGTCTCGATATATTTTGGATCGCTAAGGTGCGGGATGGATGCGGAAAAAGCCGGATTGAAGCGCTCCACGTGTCCGACTTGCAGCACCAGGTTCCGCTTTTTGGCCAGTGCGACCAATTCATCGGCCTCGCGGGAATTCAGGCACAGGGGTTTTTCCACCAAGAGATGCGTATTCGATTCAAGAAATTCTTTTGCCAACTGATAATGGCAAGCCGTGGGGGCGGCGATCACCGCGGCGTCGATCCGGCCGAGAAGGTCGCGATAATCGGCCAGAGCCGGGCAACGGCATTCAGCGGCCACGCGCTGACGATTGGCCGGCAGGGGATCGACGATGGCGGCCAGATCTTCCTCCGGCATTTTTGCCAGTTTTTGGGCGTGAAATCCGCCTAAACGACCCGCACCGATAACCGCGATTTTCAGCTTTTTCATGATGTTTATATTTGAATCAATGTGGCAAGATCAATCTAGCGCTCGCCGACCAACCTTCGGTCGGTGCCCGCTCGCGGCTAAACGAATTTCAAATTCCACATACCATCTACCACCTACGACCTACTCTATTACGCCGCTTTGCGCCGTTCGCGGCCGCGCCCATGAAGGCCTTCGTGCTGGCCTTGGATAAAGCTCAGCAGGTGGTTGACCTGCGGCACCAGGTGGCCGTTGCTGCGGAGAATTTCCCAGGCATTATCCAGTCCGACTTTGGAGCGGAATATGAGCTTATGGGCTTCGGCCAGGGCTTGGATCACTTGGGGCGAAAAATTGTGGCGCTTCAATCCCACGGCATTAATACAGCGGGGCTTGGATGGATAGCCTTCCACGAGCATGTACGGGGGCACGTCGTGCCGCACCGCGCTGCAGCCGGCCACGAAACTGTAACTGCCGATGGTGGCAAAATGATGCACCGCCACGGCCCCGGAAAGCGAAGCGTGATCGTGAACGTGTACGTGTCCCGCCAAAAGCGTATTGTTGGCAATCACGATGTCGTCGCCCAGTTGGCAGTCGTGCGCCACGTGGCAGCAGGCCATTAGAAAATTATGGTTGCCGATGCGGGTGAAGCCGTCTTCTTTTTCCGAGGCCCGATTAATGGTCACGCACTCCCGGATGATGTTGTGATCGCCGATCACGACTTCGGTGTCGCTGCCGCGATAGGTTATGTCTTGCGGTTCGCCGCCGATCACCGCGCCTGGATAGATGTGATTGTAACAGCCGACGGTAACATGTCCCATCAGCGTTACGCTGTTTTCCAGTTTGGTCCCGCGGCCGATGCGGACGTGCGGTCCCACGACGCAATATGGGCCGATCTCGACTTCATCGTCTATTTGGGCCCGGGGATCGATCGTCGCGTTTTCGAATAAATATGTCGCCATCGTCGCGGCTCCGCAAAAAATGGCACGTTGGTTGTTCTTATGGCTTCTTACAAAAAGATGTGTGCCACTGCTTGCTTGCAAGCAGTGCCCTTGGAACTGCTGGATAAACACTGCTTGCCGGCAAGCAGTGGCACGCATATTGACCTTTAATTTCCAACTCTGATTCGGCTCTCACGCGCAGCGTTTTATCGTCTCCTTTGCTTCCTCGAGGCCCAAAATTTTTTGGACCAACTCGGCGTTCAGCCGGTGCCCGCTGCGGAAGGCAATGAAACGGCCGATCAGATCGCAGCCCGCCAGGGCCAGATCGCCCACCATGTCGACCATCTTGTGACGCACGCATTCGTCGGGAAAACGCAGTTGATTGTCGATCGGCCCTTTGCCGTCGAAAACCAGCAAATCCTTGCAGGTGACTCGCTGCCCCAGCCCTTGCTCTTTCAAGGCGTTTGCCTCCGATTCCATCATGAATGTGCGGCTGGGCGCCAAATTCATGTGGAAAAACCGGGGCGAAAGTGATATTTCCAGGGATTGCCGGCCGATGGGATTGCCGCTGCCGTAGTCGAGTTCGTATTGCAGGATCATTTTTCCCGAACAGCAGGGCCGGGCTTCGATCCAACTCTCCTGGTCGCCTTGCCGGATTACGCCATGGATGATTTTTTGCGCACGCACGGCGTCTTGTTCCACGATTCCCGCCGCTTGGAATGCCTCGACAAACGGCAGGCTTGACCCGTCCATGCCGGGCATTTCCGGCTGATCGACGCGGATTTCGCAGTTGTCGATTTGCATTCCAGCCAAGGCCGACATGATATGCTCGATCATTTCCACGCTGACGTTGCCGGCCTGAAGCGTGGTCCGCAGCGGAGTTTCGGTGCGGTTTTCAATGTTGGCGGCAATGCGGGGCGAGCCGGGCAAGTCGCGGCGGACAAAAACTATGCCGCTGCCCGCCGGGGCCGGACGAAACTCGACCTTTACGTCCCGTCCGCTCCAATATCCTACGCCCTCGATCTTTACCGGGGCGACCAGCGTGCGTTGCTTGCGTGTTGAATACATCCAGAAAAGTCGGTCATCCGTGACAGGGTTGAGGGGAATGATTTCAAGACCGCCTACCCGCCGTCCTTGGCGGATTGGCAACGTCTATACTGTAAATTACTTACTTCGGGTTCTGAAATGGGGCCGCCGGGCGGGCGCCGGTTCTAATGCCCGCTGCCGGGGCGCCGCTCCGCTTTATCAAGGAGTCGAGAATGATGGGCGTGATGTCGCGGCTCTTGTCGTAATAGACCACCGGCTTGTTGATAAAGCTCAAAACGCTGTCGGGTTTGTCCACGTCCACCGGATCGCCGTTAAAACGCAACACCATGTCGATGCCCTTGTTCGAACAGTAATAGTCGACCTCCTGCTCGATTTCCTTGTACACGGTGAAATAAATCTTTGCCTCTTGGGCAAGGAACTGCTTGCGCTGCAATTGCACCTTGACCGTTAAATTGGCCTCGCGCTCGGCGATTTCCTTTTCCATGGCGTTATAGTCCGGACTTCCCTTATGGTAAGTGTCCAGTTGCTCGACCAGCTTGCGCAGGGTCTCGCGTTCCTTGTTGACGCTGGCTTCCGCGGCATCGACGTCGGCCTTCATCTCGTCCATCATCTGTTTGAATCGAGGATGATTCTTGAAGAGCCAACTTACATCCAACAGTGCGATGTTTGTGCCGGCTCCGGCCTGCGCTGCGACAGGCGGGCGCATCGGAACTCCGCCTTGAGAAAATACCTGCGAACTGATCAGCCCGCACAATAATAAACAAGCGGCCGCAACGGCCATGAGACGGGATAGTTTCACTTTCAGCACTCCTTGCTGTTGCGTCGGTCTTCCTTCCTGCAGGCGACCTCCATCTCGAGGTCGCTTGACCGACTGGATCTTTCGGCCAACCGAATTGTCTTTAGAACCTTTATTGAAATGAATTTTCCACCCAAACCGGTTTGGTTGTGCGGTGCAGTTCATCTCCTTAAAGGCCCTGAAAGGATGCGGTATTCTGCCGACAACCTCGTTTCAGGTAAAGACCAGAAAATTGGTCCCGCGCCAAATGCGCATAACTATTTGACGCACAAGAGGTTAGAAACGATTTTCGGCGTTCTTTTTAAAAGCCCCAAAAAACCGCTTCCCGGGTTTTACAGTGAATCCCGGAATAATACCCCCTATTGATCGGATGATTTTGTGCTTTCTTTGCCCCCTGTTACGGCAGTTATGGGGCTGTAGGAAATTTTGTGTCAAGCGGTGGCACGGACTTCCAGTCCCTGAAGAAACACGGCCAAGATGGCCGTGCCACTTCACCCCGACACGAAAATCCGTACAGTCCCTATTTATCGGGTTCTAAAAAAGTTATGATGCTATTTCTTCTCAAAATCCGGCCGTATCTGCACGTCTATACCAGTGTGATGTGCCACAGCACTGACCTTTTCCGTGACCATGCTTTATCTGACTCGCAATAAAATTCGCTTTGACACGCACCGCGAATCTCGCTATCCTTCCGCCCTCACCCGGCGAAGAACGGACTTTGCTGAATCTCCCACCCGCCGGACATGGATGTCCGGTGAAACGCACCACGGAGGGCGACGCCTTGGACCACAAACCAAGTGTACTAATTGTCGATCGTTCTGAAGAAACCCGCGAGGTCCTCGAAACCGCCTTAAATCGGCGGGGCGTGCAAACCTATACGGCCAAACATGCCTCAGAGGGGGTAGAATTAGGCCGGCGACATTGTCCTAATCTTATCGTATTAGATTTGGAAATAGATGACATTAACCTGGAGCATGCCAAGCAGCCTTTTTGGGCAAATCTGGGAAACAATAACGTCCCTATCATTCTTTTGGGGAACCTCAGCCGCAACCAACCCCGAATTCCCGGAAGCGAATTTGTGCCCAAGCCCTATCACTTTGGGCCTTTGATTCGTAGAATCGAAGAGATACTCAATAAGTGAAGTTTGAAGAATATAAGAGTGATGAATTCATTAAGTCTATGATTGCGGCCCTGATCTGACATCATTCTTCACTCGACTCTTCATTAACTTTATTCCGGGAGTTGACCTCGTGGCCACGTTATTTGTAATAAGGGGGATGGATCAGGGCACCCGATTCGAGATCGAGGGGCCAATGATTCGCGTCGGCCGCGACGCCTCGAACAACATCCAATTGCACGACACCGAAGTCTCCCGGCATCATGCCGAGATTCGCTGCCTGGAAAATGCTTTTTCCATCTCGGACCTGAACAGTTCCAACGGCACTTACGTCAACGGCCAGCGGATCAAGCAGTACTCGTTGAACAGCGGCGATCAATTGCAGATGGGCAGCACCCTGATGCTCTTTACCGGTCCCAGCGAAGAAACCGGAGAAGACCTGGCCAAGGCGGTCGATATCGGTCCGCCCAAGCAAGAGGACGAAGGCTCCCGCATCGTGCATGCCGTGAGCCAGGAAGAAGGCAGCCGGATTTTCGATTCTCAAGCCGAAACGCCGCAAAACTCCTGGCTGGCCCGGGCACGCAGCAACCTGCAAATAATGTACCGCACCGCCCTGGCCGTCAGCCACACGTTGGATATCGATCAGCTTTTGCAGCGGATCATGGAACTGATTTTCGAATGGGTCGAGGCCGATCGCGGCTGCATCATGCTCATGGACCCGGCCACGAAACTTTTGCAGCCCCGCGTCCGCCGCACCCGCCAGGGCGTTCGGACCGAGGAAAAAATCACCATTAGCAAAACCATTCTCGATTACGTCATCGAGCGCAACGAAGGCGTCATCACCAGCGACGCCCGCATGGACGACCGCTGGAATCCCACCGGCAGCATCTTGCAGATGGGCATCCGTGAGGCCATTTGCGTGCCCATGCAGGGCCGCTACGACATGGTGGGCGCAATCTATATCGACACATCGACCAGCCCGCAACAATACATCAAAAAAGGCGGTGTCGCCAAATTCACCGAAGATCATCTGAAATTGATCATCGCCATCGGCCATCAGGCAGCTTTGGCCGTGGAAGACACCCGCTATTACTCGGCCATGGTCCAGGCCGAACGACTGGCCGCTGTGGGCCAAACCATCGCCACCCTCTCGCATCACATAAAAAATATCTTGCAGGGTATCCGCGGCGGGAGCTACCTCATCGAAATGGGACTATCCGAACACGACGAGGAAGTGGTGGGCAAAGGCTGGAAAATCGTGGAAAAAAACCAGAATAAAATCTCCTCCCTTGTTATGGACATGCTCACCTTCAGCAAGGAACGCGAGCCGGACCTGACCGTCGCCAATATCAATGCCACGGTAAACGACATAATCGAACTAATGCACGTCCGCGCCGAGGAATCCCAGGTTCAACTGCTCTGGCAGCCCGCCGAGCCCATGCCGGATTTGATTTTCGATCCCGAGGGCATCCACCGCGCGGCCCTTAACGTGGTGACCAACGCCATCGACGCCGTTTCGGAAAAACAGCCACCCGGCCGGGTGACGGTCCGCACCGAGTACGACGCCCAAAACGCCAAAGTCCGCATCATCGTCGAAGACGACGGCCCGGGCATCCCCGCCGATCAAATGGACTTTTTATTCAGCCCCTTCGTATCCTCGAAAAAGAGCCGGGGCACCGGTCTAGGATTGCCCGTAAGCCAAAAAATCCTCCGCGAACACGGCGGTCAGATCCAAGTCCACAGCGAACCCGGCCACGGGGCCCGCTTCGTCCTGGAAATCCCCGCCGTCATTCCCCCCACGGATCAAGCGGGCCAGGAAATAACCATACATTCCGCCCCGGAAAAATCTGAAGGACCGCCGGCGCCGGAAGAATGAGCGGGAAGGTAAAAGGGACGAGATTATGAACTGTTACTGCGGTAAGAGCAATGACAAATAAGGCTCGTCGTTTTGAATTGGTTGTCCTTAGGCCGCTACAAGTCGGTTTTGTTGTGCTTGTTCTCATTTGCCTATTACAAGGTATGTGGTGGTGGTTGGGCGGCTGCATTATAAGTGTATTTTACCTAGGATTAATGGGAGCCAGATTGCATCCTTTGCAGTCTTCGTTTGATCTTGCCCAGGGTCCTACACAAAGCCTCGCAGCAAAGAAAGAATCGGAGTTGCTTCCCCCTTACATCGTGAACATGCTTGTCGATAGAGCATGCACGAGTGTCGGAATTCTGCTTGGTATAACAATTGGAGCTTTACTTTGGGGAGCCCTCGGCTGGAGTTGGTATATTGCGATTCCGCTAACTTTGGTTGCATTGGTCTGGACGGGGGCTATATTGAAATTGGCTTTCAAGACCATTTAAGCATCATCTTTATGGCCGATGGCTTTTCTATGCCCCAAAAAAGCTACTGGAGCCGGGAATACTAAAATATTGTGGTAATGAAAATTGCGTCGGCCCTCTATTCCTGGCGTTCCACCAAACCCGCCTCAGAACCTACGGGGTGCATGACAGCCCTTTTAGGCTCCCCCTCAGGAATCTCCCAACGAGCTTTCTCTTTTTCATTCCCTGGGCAGTATGTGACAATTTTGAATGCGACGGATGACGGCGGCTCCCTAATAAAGCTGAAGTACGTGTCTATGGCACTGTCCTCTCCCGGCACGAATACGCAGAACGCTGCAGGACCAGCTTTAACGATGACCCCGAGGGCGAATACCTTTCCGCTTTGACCGAAAAGGAATAGCGCGCGATTATCCGTGAGCGTACCTTTCAAGTCATCACCCAGCGGCCCCAGCGGCACAACCATTTTGTCGAAATCGCGGAAATGTCTCTCGACGTCCGTTCCATTGCACTTTGCCGGAGGCTTATGCTCCTCGTAGAACTTCCCCAGGATGTCGGCAAGGTACTTGCCGGCATATGAAAGAACGTGGCTGTATCCGAACATATTGAAGAGCGTCAGATGCGTTGTCTTAACCATTGACGCAATAGCGGCATAGCGAAATTCGGCATCAATTAGAATTGTGATTTCCGCGTCCTCCAATTCTTTCTCGTGAGATTTGACCGCCAGGTTGCATATCGGAGCGTCTCCGACCACCAACTGAATTCTCGTGTGTCCAGCGACCGGCGGTGAATTAGGGCTGGGGAAATAATGTTCTATTTCCTTGTCACATATCAAGAGCTTTGGGCGCAGCTTATCTCCTTTCCTGGCATCCCGCAATAACTCATACGGGCTTTTCCCACGGTCTCGAACTATGGTAATTAAGTCCGCTTCGACAGCGGAGCCGAAAAAATTGTCCACATCCTTCCTTTGCGGCAACCATACGTTGGATGTCTCGAATGCCTCATTAACGATGTGCCCTCGGCACAACTCCGTCTTTTCGTCTCGCAATAAAATCGGACAATAAAAATGCTCAAAAGGTCCGCCACGCTCGCGTGTGAAATCCAAGCGAAGAACTTCAATCCGTTGTAAAAGTTCCCGATCAACCATCTCGCTCCTCTCCATAAATGTAGAGTGTACTCGCAACTGGGGCGATGCTGGCTTGAGTGCCGGCCGGGAATTCCGGGGGAATTCCGGGGACAGCATACATAACTCTGAATAATTATGTATTCTGTCCACGGAACTGCTAAACTCTGTAAATTCCACTTCTGCCGCCGGATGATATATTATGATTTTTCGTAGTGAAGCATCTCCCTTACATGACGCATGACTTCCTCCGCTGGGATGCCCTGAACTATGCCTTCTTCGAGTTCTTTTGCCCGGCGCTTAGCTACTTCAAGCCACAAGGCCTCGGCGTCCGGCGTTTCGGTTTCATCGAGGTTCTCGATCAGTTTCTTCGCCAGCAAGGCCCGAGACGAGGCGTGTAAACCTAGCAATTCCACGGCCAGGCGTTCTAATTGCGTTGACATGGCAAATCCTTCATATGAGATTGATTGTCAATCGGGCCCGAAGATGATAGCAAATTATGATTTATTTCGTAGGTTATGCTTTAGGATAATCCGCTAACCTAAGTTTCATTTAACGAATCTGTCTGTTGCCCCGGAGGGGCTTTGTCGTGTAGCCAGGGACGTGAGTCCCTGGTACAGGGTATAATATCGGTTCAAGCCCTGGAAGGGCGACATTAATGAGCAGGTTCCATTTCAATGTCGCCCTTCCAGGGCTTTTGAATTCTCGTATCCCGTTTCCCGGCGGCTAACGCCGCCGGCTATACGACTAAGCCCCTCCGGGGCAAAACCTAACTGAGCCTTATACAAAACTTGTGTTACTAGCCGGATTTATTATACCTTTGCTTCACTCCCAATGACAAGTTCATGTAAGATAAGCCCTTGTCGCCATTCCCTTGGCATGATAGTATTTTTGTGGTCTTTTTCGGAAGGAATGTTGTATGGCACAATATCAGGCGGCGATAATACCTCGGCCTTTGGATTGGAAACCGGCCTGCCCGGACGACGTTCCGCTGGAGCTGGACGGGCCCGTGGCCGTGCTGGGCCAGTGGGACGATCTTTTCGAGGCGGTCGCCCGGGCGATCGAGCACAACGAGAGCGACGAGGCCCGCCGTCGCGGCCGCTGGGCGGTTGTGGTCGAACCCGGCAGCCTGGGCCGCATCTGGCCTGCCGCCCGGCTTTGCACGCCGCTTAGTTTTAAAGCCACCGCCATCTGGTGGCCCGACGGCTGGGAACCCAAATCGCCCTTGGACGTGCCCAACTGCGTGTGGCAATCGCAAGGCCGCCAAGGCGGCGAATGGTTATCTTACCAGCAGGCCGAAAATACCATCCGCGGTCTGAACCAGCAATGCCTCGATAGTCCATCCACCACTTGGTACGTGATAATGGCCGTGGAAAACGAGCCCGTATCACAGACGATTTCATACGATCCTTCCGGCACGGAAACCACGATCGAGATTCGGCGGATACACGTCATCCGCCCCAAAGAAGGCGGCCACGGCGACTGCACGCACTGTCCGGCCCACGAATTTCAATGCGCCAAGGCCGACTGGACCAGCCAGGTCCAAACCGTTACCGCCACGCACAGCCGGGCGTTTGGCGAATAAGCGAGCGGCTCGCTTCCCAACGCGGTATTGGGCCGCAACCAATTTTATTGCAAATTGCAAAATGCAAATTTTAAATTGAGAAAAAACCAACTACCCTTGCGTACTTTACTTTTGTTCAATTTGCAATTTTAAATTTGCAATTCTTCAATTTGCAATAACCCAGCGTAAACAAGGCCCCGATGGTCAACATGACAAACGTCGAGGGTTCGGGAACAGGCGTAATTTCGCCGCTCAGCGGGCCGCCCGGTATGGCTTGAATGGTAATCGTCGCGCCGCTGCCGATGGTGAGCGTACTGACAACTATGCTTTTGGCGGTGAGGTTCCCGCTTAGCACGTCCAGCATGTGAGAACCCGAGATGCCGCCGGATAAATTGAGCGTTCCCGCGCCGGAGACGTTCACGTCGTTATTCATGAGCACCGGCGCGCTAATGGTATGGGTGCCCGCCACGGTGATCGAGGAAGCGCTTCCTAAATTATCCATGATAAGGCTATACCCGCCCGTGCTCTGAATAGTGGTGCTTGTGCCGGCGGTAAAAATGATGTTGCCGACCGTGAGTCCGGCCGACGTCATATCCAGAACTTTGTTGGCTGCGGATTCATTGCCGAAGCTGAATTTATAGCCCGCGCCGCTAGGGGCGTGCGAGACGGAATACCCGCCGACCTTCCAATTCGCCGCCGAGTTGGCCGCGCCGGAAGAATTGCCGCCTTGCCAATCCCAAGTCGTATTCGCAATAAAATAGGATCGCGCGTTCCATTCCAGCAGCGATACCTCGGTATTGCTGCTGCTGGGGACTTGTTGATAGAACAGATCTAGCACCCCGTTTTGTTTCCATTGGGTTGGATCGTAATTAGCCTCGTAAGTGCCCATATCCGTGCCGGGAGTCAGATCGAGATAGCTCCAGTGTTGATTGTCGGTGCTGTAGTAGACGATAATATTATTTCTATCCGTAGTGCCGAATATATCCTTGGTCCCAGTGGTTCGGTCTTCATTGTAGCGGACAACCATCAAGGTGCGGTCGTCTTGATCGGACAATACCACGGGCCGGCCCATCTCGCGGATTTCAGTGTTAAGATTAGGGTCAGTAGAGAGAATTTTAGGTTCTGCAGGGCGATTAGTAATCTGAGAAGTTTGCCAGCTTGTGCCGTTGTAATAGACCAATTCGTATTGGCGCGGGGCACTAGTGTTTGTAGAGCCGCCGGGCGCCCAGTAAGTGGCGATCATCGGGTTACCGTAAAGATCGTTTGTCATGCTCGTCTGGTTCATCAAGGAAGATTGTTGCGGGATGGACACGATGGTTTGATTTGGGGAGTTTAACCCGATGGCGCCTGTGCCGCTGTTTATGGCGGTGCCGTTAATCGTAGTCCAATGCAGACCGTCCGTGGACTGGGCATAGCAAACGTTGGAATTGGTCTGGTAATCGGAAGTTGCACGCCAGGTCCAACTTATTTCATAAGTTCCCTGGCTGTTAATGACCATGGTATTCGGGTAGGCGTTTACACTGCTGCTTATGCCGTCTAATACAGGCGCCTGGACTTGGGTCCACGTGCCGGTGGCCGCGGAATATCGGTTAAGATTCAAATTGCCGTTGCCCGATCCCCCGCCCGCCCCCCCTACGCGATACCAAAACAGCAGATCGCCGGAGCCCGGAATATTGTAAAACTGCGGATAAGTAATTTCATTTGTATATCCGCCGGACGGGGCTGTAATCGGCATATACGACGCCCTGCTGCTGTAGAAACCGATGGAATTGTTGTTCAGCACCGAGGCCGTGGAAGTAGTGTACAAAAGAGAGTTGTTGTGCATGCCCCAGGACATGTGCATAATTCCGTTGCCGTCGATGCCGATGCTGATCATGTCATGGTCGTCGCTAATAGAGTCTGCATAAAAACTGGTATTGGTTATGCTCCAAGTAGTCGTGCCCAATTGGCGGCGGGCGATAGCGACCTGTTGGCTGGTATTGTAATACGCGACGAACTGATAGTTCCCGTCGGTTATGACGGAATATGAGGCAAAAGGCATGGTGTTGGTGTCGGCCGTCGAGTAACCCAAGGCGATGTTCAAATAAGTAACGCTTGGAGTTTGTCCATAGGCCGGAATTGAAAAGTTAGCGAATCCGCCGATGCATAAAACCATCAATGGAAGAATGACTAAGGAAAACCGAGAGTTGAATGTCATGGTTCTGTTACCTATAAATCTAACGAAGAATTACACCATTTAGTCAAGAGATTTTATCAAGCGTTTCCAGGCTGAAACTGTGGATACAACATCGTTTATTATACAGCTTATGTGAATTCTGGTAAAACGATATTATTGCCGAAATGTTAAAATCACGAAATAAAATCAGCCATGGCCGAGCAAACTAAGCCATGGCCAATAAAAGATTTCTCTTATAAAAACAGTGCCGGCAGGTATTCCCCGCCGGCACTGTTACTTTACATATGCCGCAAATCTCGGGACGGATTTTGTATCCGCCCTTCTGTTGTGCGTGTGTTTTACTTTCTAACCGCGCTTACGCAGCCATAATCCCATTCCGGCAATACCGAAAACGAGCATGGTTATCGTTGCGGGTTCGGGAACGGGATTGGTGCTGACGGACAAATTGTCTACATACTCAGGAGATGTTCCTGCAGTACGTGAGTCCGCATAAATACCAATCGCATTGCCAATATTGGTGTTCGTAACTGTTACTGTCGTCAGCAACGTATCGCCGCTAACTGTGTTGGTGTAACCCAGGTAAAAGGTTGTGGCCGATGTTCTGGCAATCCAAAGTCCGGTAATGCTAGACCATGGCGGCATACTACCAGTAATGGCACCGGAGTTAGAGGCTATTTGTGTCGTACCGGATGAGCCGTCAGCAGCGTAATATCCAATATTGCCGGTACTATCCTTCAGATATACAGAGATTTCATCTTGCCGCACACCACCGGTAGCTGGGGGCGTGAGAGAATTTGGAGTTTGCGAATAGTTCACACAAATTCCAAGATCGAAATATAAACCGGCAGTCTGGCCAAGTGATACATTAGCACGTAATATTTCGCCCACATCCAGTGAACTGTTAGCCAACCATTCCATCTGTTGAGCATTTGATCCGTTGATCGAACCAGCGCCCGTCCTGGTTGTATAAAATTGACCAGTAGAGGCGGAGGCGCCGCAAGTTGCGCCCTGGGCGTCGTTGCTAAGCAGCCAAACCTGGTTGTAAGCAGCCAAACTGCCGCTGCTAAAGTCGTCGTAGTACGCAACAGCGTACGCTGAGGAAACTCCCAGCCCTAAAACACAAATCAACGAAAGTAAGACAAGTTTGTTTCTCATAGTTCTGCTTCTCCTAAGTGTAAAAAAATGTTACTCACATAATGACGACAAAAAAATTGCGGATCGGCTGATTCCGCCTGCCGGACGTCTCCGCTGGAAGCATTCACCACGAAATACCGCCTTCCCAAACGAACTTAGGGAAGGACATCCTCTGAAGACATCGAGCAGCTTTAACTGTTAAAAAGAATGGCCAAAAGTCAGACCATTAAAAAGAACGCTGCCTCATACTGGAATGCAATTCGGTGGTTGAAAATAATACTTGGTATTATGTAACGCCTCCGAAAATGAATTGCACTCCAACTCGCATTTTCGATTCTCTCATACAAAATTTGTTTTGTCAAGCAAATTTATTAAAATCAAATAAATTTAGGCAATTTTTAGGATAATACGCTATCATACGGCTGCGTATGACGCTCTGGATACGGCGTTTCCATTCGACGACGAGGCGGTTAACTTTCCGTCGTATGGTAGCCCGAACGCGGGCAAGATCACCACTCCTTTGGCGATTGTGGCCAGAGTTACAGAAACCTACCGTACCCGGCGGATTTCCATCTATAATATTGGCATCATACCCTGCGAGCCCAGAGATCCCGCCGGCACGATGACTTACACATGCTGCACATAGTGGCGGGACGGATTGTTATATCCGCCCCGCCCTACAGGTGTGCGTATGTTTTACTTTTTAACTGCGCTTACGCAGCCAAATCATTCCCATTCCAAAAAGGCCGGTCAAAATCATGACGATTGTTGCCGGTTCCGGAACGACGGACTGGACGTCCAAAGTCCCGTTGCTCTCGTTAAATACAAAGTAATTGGGGCTAGCGGGAATGGCTTCGGCCCAATATCCATTGCCTTCGTTGGTAAACCCTACATGGCAAGCATTCCGCCGGGCTCTCCTGCCGGGATGTTGGTTGTGGGCGGCACAACGCCGGGGCCTACAAGCTGCCAAACGTTGCCGAGGGTGGTGTCGGCGCCGGCGGTGATGATATTGAAGGTGCCGTTGGCGGTGAGCATCCCTCCACCTCCCAGTCCGGAGATGCTATTTGTCACACCGTTAGCGGTGGGCGCGAAGTTCATCACGCTGCCCGCCAGGAGACAGAGCTGGGACGTCACAGTCGTATTGCCAGAATTGAAGATGATATTGCCTTGATAAGTGCTCGCCGCGGAGCCAAATAAAATCGAGCGGTGAGTGCAATCGGTATAAACATTGCCCTCGGTGCCGATGTAAATTGGCCCAGGCCCGCTTATGGCCGATTGAACGACGAGCAGGGACTGGCATGCGAATCCGCCGCCATTAGGGGTAACGTACATATTACCGGCAAGGACTTCCAAACTGCCATCGCTAAGCCCATCCCGGACATCGCCGGCGTCCATGATCAGGTTGGGGACCGTAAGCGTCTGTTGGGCCAGCTTGAAAAGAAGGGCATTGTTGTTAGCATAACCAGTAGCAGCATAATTTTGGGCATTAGTGCCGGTGCTAGAATACCCAACAGTGAGCGAATCACCTGCGAAAGTAAAATCACCGGTGAGATAGCCACTGCCATTGGCCGGTGACCGCATTAGATAACCACCTGTAGAATAGGCGTTTCCGGCGGCAGGCGGCCCGCCAATTCCACCCCAATTCACATTCTGATTGAATGAGCTGGTGTTCCCCCCATTGTTCGCGTTCATGTCGACAGAGACACCTAGTGCCTGTATGTTCAGAACACAGAGGATTCCGAACATCAAAAGATAAACAAGTTTGATTCTCATAGCGTTGCTTCTCCTAAGTGTAGTAAAATGTTACACATATAAAGTTGTTTTACTAATCAAAACTCTAAGCTGCTTCGCTGCCTCCATTTAAAAAACTTTCCTTGTTGAATGTTTACATGTGGTTAGTATGGTTATGAAGCTACAAGCGCAGATTAAACGCATCTACCTACTCTCTCTATATCGCACGGAGACATATCCGGGAGATTTCCCTGTATCTAAAAAGCTACAAGGAAAAACATGCTCGGGAGATATTGAGCGGCAAGTACGATGAAAAAGGTATTAACCCGCGTGCGGCTCAAAAAGGACGCTGCCTCATTTCAAATTTAAGAATATTTTGTATGTCAAACAAGATTGTTTAAAAGATACTCCAACTCGCTTCTGTAATGACATTTAATCGTGCAACGAGAGTTGATGCTCGAAAAGCAATTCAACCAATCCAATACTTTTATCATCTTCGATGCGATTCATCCAAAAAACTGCGTCAGGCTATAAATATCACTGTTTACATGCTCATTCGCGATTGTTTTACTATACTCCCTATATGTTAAATCTCCGTAGATTCTTAAACCTAATGAAAAAAATCCCAAAAATCGGAAAAAACCGTCCATAATATTAATAATATGTATTAATTGCCATCAGTCCCCCAGGCTTAGTGTGTTGGCTCAACTCGCCTGGGTAAGGGTTTGTCAGTGGTCGGAATGATTGCTTGGCTGTCCCTAATTTCATGGCTTGCCTGCCTCGTATATCTTTTGGATCTCCTCTGCCGATAATGCGCTTTTGAAAATCATCAACTCGTCCATCCTGCAATTGAGGCTGCGGACTTTATTTGGGGAAGGATCCTTTCCTGACTCGAGCCAACCGGCGATCGTCGCCGATCCTATCTCGATTACAGGTAGCTGCGAGTCGTTTGACCGATCAGACAGTTGGCGATGGCCGACGCTTTCGGTCTTGATGATCGATATCTGTTCGAATGACTGGGTTAAAACGCATTTGTTGTTTATATACATGAGACAACATTTATTCATTCTGTCGATTACCCCGGAGATCATGCACCATTGGTTAAAGCAATTATCGGGAATCGCTTCTTTGGATTGAAAAATTACCGTGTTTTTAAATCCGTTGAACATAAACTCGCCCAGGTCAATGTGCTTATCGGAATTGATTTCCCAGTGTAATTGACCGGGCCGGCTCCAGTCGTTTGTCAGTAAAAGACCGTTTAAGCCGTTTGCCAATTTGTTGATGTTTACCCATGTGACCAATGAGATTTGTTCCAATTTATCGTCCACATTGACTCGCACGCCCGCATCTTCAGCCGTGAATTCCAATGCGCTTTTCCCGTCGAAACGGCCTGGCGCCCAAGCGGCATTTTGAATCTCGCCGTTGAATTTTGCTCCGCTGGGGGAGCGGTTTAGCAACACTTTTGTATCATTCGGATCGGGTTGAAAATCATAATAGGCCAGTAAATCCCGGCGGCTTTGCAACTCACGACTGGCTTCCAGCCAACGCTGATAAGACGTCGGAGGAGGAGGCGCTAGCTGCAAGGTTGGAAAATCGCTTCTTATACAAACCTGAGGTATAAACTTGGACCGTTCGTATACTCCCGCCTGGCCCTCTTTGAGTGAAACTTGCGTGTTCCAGCCGCCATCCGCCTTCTTGGCTTCGGCTTTGACCTTGCCTGCGAAAACGGCAATCGCGGCACGCCCATTGGCTTCCAACGCCACCCCGAATTCAGTGCCCATATCCACGAAACGGGCGTTGGGCGTTAGGATCGTGAACTGCCGCGATTGTTCGGTCTCTGCCCGGGCTGTCAACTTCCCCCGGCTAAGAAAACCGGATTTCGGCGAATCCACCGTATAGGAAACCGGACCTTCCAACAGTACCAATGCCTTATTGAAATATGTGATCTGAACAAGACCTTTTTCAAGCTGCAATTGCTGTCCAACCCTTAATTGCTCTGCTTCGTCCGGAGCCGGCTCTGCCGTTGACCATTGGCAGTTTCTCATTTCCGTGATCCGAGCTACAAGTTCGGTTTCCACCGGAACATCGCCGGAATGTCGTAAGTTTAAATAACATATCGGCGCTAATATCGCCAAACCAAGAAATAGAAAAATCAATATGAATGTCAGGGGCGAGTGTGGGCTGAAAATACCTGACCAATCATCCATAAAAGTTAGCAGAGGCGATCGGGTAGGAATATTTATTTCAGGCATCTGTGAGTTTGAGACCCTCATTCCACGTTGCCTGGCACTCAACAACCACAGAATCTCAGCATTCACGGTAAGAAAGTCAACGTAAAATTCCTGTGCGATAGGATCTGCGTCCAGCAATATCTCCAACTCTCGCATTTCCTGCTCTGTGATCGTGCCATTGCAGTCGGCAGCGATGAGCTGGCATATCCGAGGGTTGATGTTTTCAGGAAAGGAACTCATTAGAACCCCTCCTCCTTAAGGGCGTTTTGAATACACTTCCAAAGTTTAAAGCGAATTTGACTTAATGTATTGTAGATGCTTCCCACAGGCCGCCCCAATTGATCCGCCACTTCTTGTATGCTGTGTGTCTCGTCAAAACAAAGTTTCAACAATTGTTGACTTGCCGAGGAAAGTTTTCCCAAACAAAAAACCAACATCGTGGTTTGGACTGTATGTAATTCATCACGATTTATATGCAAATCTGAAAGCTTGGACAAGAGTTTGTCGCTAAAAAACACGCGGCTTCGCCCTTTGGACCTTATATGGTTTTGCACTTTATGAAAGGCAATGCGGCTGCCCCAGGCAATAAAGCTTGTTCCCGTTTTGTATTCAAGTCGTTTCTTCCAAAGCACTAAATTAGTTTCCTGAAGTATGTCATCTGCGTCGGATGAATTGCGGACCATGGTATAAATATAACCGTACAGCGAGCGCTGATGCTGGGTAAGCAGTTCAACAAACGCGATACTCCCATCATCTTCGATGTGATCCATGCAAATATCTGCTTAAATTATAAATATCACTAGTTACGTGCTCATTCACGAGATTTTTCACCATAATTCATAATGTGATATCTCCGTAAAGTATTAAACCTAATGAAAAAAATCCCAAAAAACTGGAAAAAAGTGCCTTTTGAAGAATTATTATATTTAATCCGTCGCCAATTCTATTTCAAAGCTGCGCAAATGTGATATATGGACAGCACAAACGGTTTTTCGTGAGATCGCCTTGGTTGCTGCACGACGCCAAGTGTTGATGGCTGCATTTTCCCGGCCTTCATAGTAGGAAAAGGCCTCACCGGCCCGTATGATCGGCTTGACACGGATGACGGTCCAATCCTGGGATTCTGCGTAGTCCCTGATCCCCATGACAACTCTCTGATTTACATCCTGTTTACCAACGGGAGCGGAACCATCAAGCGGCTTGATCTGGCAACAAAGACGGCCGAAGTAGTTTACACATCGCCCAATAATTATAAGTTCAGCTATATGTGGTTATGCTGGATTTTGCTAAGACTGGCGGACTTCGGCGCAGATGCGTAGTAGTTCGTGGAGAACTTCCAATTTCCAGAATCCAATAGACTACCACGTTTTCAGAAAACTTCAGGCCGCACTGCCGACCACCGGCAGACATCGTAACGTTCGATTCGGCAAAGACTTTGAAAAAAGTGGGCGCACCAAGATTCGAACTTGGGACCTCGTCCTTATCAGGGACGCGCTCTAACCAACTGAGCTATGCGCCCGAAAACATCGCAACTCGTTACGCCTCCTTGACTTATAGCAACCGCC
>JBEKZY010000081.1:0-17107 GCA_049509395.1 Thermoguttaceae bacterium
AAAAATCTTGACCTTGTTTATTCCTTTCCCCTTTGCATAGCTTACCCGGTCTTCAAGTTGTTTGTCCATAAGCGGCTCGCCGAAATTATGAAGGTGGATCTCCCGGCACCCAAACCGGCCGCATTCGTCAATAAGCCGCAAATAAAGGGCGTCGTCCATGCGGGTAATCCGCCGCCGGATGTTCCTCCGCGGGCAGATAGTGCAGCAGGCGTTGCAGGCGTTTGTGGTTTCGATGCGAACCACGTCGGGAAAGGCGTGCTGGGCATAATCATACACGCCGCCGCCAATCCGGCACAACGTTTTGGACAACATCGTATTAAATGAATTCATAATGGCTTATTAACTACCAGTACGCCCCAAATAAATCAATCTCAAGATCACTCCAACTCCGCCCATACCAGGGGGTGGTCCGAGGCGTCGTTTTCCACAATACCGGCATCAAGGCATCGCAAACCACGCACAAATATCCAGTCTATTCGCTCAGGATCCTTTGCTCCGAGAACCTGTCCCACGGCATCGATTACACCCGGAGAAGACATAAGCTGGCGAATTTGAGCATCTTGGGCAGTTGAATTTAAATCGCCCAAAAGGACGGCCGGCTCTGCCATACTAACGAACATCGAGATTACTTCCTTAAGTTGGGCCTCTCGCTCACTATCATAGCGACGGTTGACATGGGTAAGTAAAACATGGATCACGCGGTTTTCAGGGTCGCTTTCTTGCCGCAAATCGAGCTGAACGGCGTTGCGATAGCTGTAATCCACCCGTCTGACAAGTGGAATCCTATGCCAGGCAATTACCGGCAATCTGGTTAGCAAGGCATTGCCCGCCTCCATCCAATACCATTGCCGGATGGCAGGGGCAAAAAGCCATGCCATGCCCAACCGCTGGCCAAGCAGCGCCGCCTGGTCCTGTTTTTCGAACAAATTCGAGCCTTGAACCTCATTCAGACCTGCAAAATCGATCCCTTTTAAGCACTTAGCCACGCGATCCACATCACGCCGGCCATCCAATCCTTTGCAACTGTGGATATTAAACGTCCCAATACGCAATCGAGAGGATTGCTGATTTTTCTTAACATCAATCGGGGCAATGAGTTGTGAATTATTTTCATAAGAATTCGCTTGGGATGAAGAGGCAAGAAACTCGGTACCTTGAATCTCCATCCCCTCGGCAGGTCCGGTTGGCCGGTGCAGCGAAGCATGCCATATCCCTCCGCCAATAAGCACGGCCGCAGTCAGGCAAATGTAAAGTTTACGAATTTTCATGTTGTCATGGTCCTTAAAATTTGCTATTCTTCGCCGCTTTGCAGGCTGCCTTTTCGGCAGCCGTTCTTTTTAGAAAGATTTGTCCCTCAACCATACAAGGATTATTCATCCATGATTGAACTTCAAGCAATAACCGAGTTGCATGCCACAACCGTCCAGCAATGGCATCAACATCAGATAGATAATCAATATGAAGGTTTTCTGGAAGTCGTTTGCCGGCAGCATCAACAAAATTTCAAGCTCTGGCACCAGGAAGACATCGCCCGCAGCCCTGACGTGAGCGACACCGATCTTGCCCGGGTAAAACGCAGCATCGATAAACTAAACCAGCAACGCAACGATTTGATCGAGCAATTGGACGATTCCATTATCCAACAGTTAAACCTCCTCGGCGTAAAAGCCCAGCCGAATGTCAAGCCTAATTCCGAAACGCCCGGCAGCGTAATCGATCGGCTCTCGATTCTGTCGCTGCGGATCTACCACATGGAAGAGCAGGCCTTCCGCTCGGACGCCTCGGAAGAGCACATAGCCAAGGCCAAGTCCAGATTGGAAATCATTTACGAGCAACATCGCGACCTGTGCCACTCGCTCCAGGAACTGCTGGACGACATCTTCGCCGGCCGGAAATGCATGAAAACCTACCGGCAATTCAAGATGTACAACGATCCGACCATGAATCCATATCTCTATAACGCCGCAAAACGCCCGGCTGCATAAAAACATTTTGTTGGGTCTCAGATAATCAATGTCGTGGTTTTTCGTCACTAAGCCAAGAGCCGAACATCCAGTTTTTTTCGATTCTCATCCAATCGCATTATTCTGTCGCACGCGCTGCACACGTCTTCCACGGTAATGGCCTTCATCAACTCCGGCGAGGCGTGACGCCGCTGCCGAGTAGAACCCTGGAAAAAGGCCTTTTGCACGGCGATATGCCGCGAACCATAGGGGCCGTGTTTATCGGCCGGCCATGGTCCGTATAGGCCCACGCAAGGCGTATCAACCGCCGCGGCAAGGTGCAACGGCCCTGTGTCGGAACCGATAAACATCTTTGCCCGCCGGGCAAGGGCCGCCAACTCCGGCAACGTGGTGCAGGGCGCGATTTGGGCATGGCCCTGCGAACCCGCCCCGATCAGCAGGCTCATCCGCATTTCTTCTTCGCCCGCCCATACGACCAGCGTGGGCAATCGCCATTTTTCTCCAAGATGTCTGGCTACCGCGGCAAAACGATCGGTGGGCCAAAGTTTAGACGGCCAGCCCGCCCCGGGATTGATGATTGCATACCCGTTTTCCAAACCGTGTCGGCCAATGATCTGTTCAGCGGTCTGGCGGTCGGCCGAGTGCTCGGGCACCATGAAGCGGACATTCGGCGAACGGATCCCCAGCGGACGCAAAAGTTGCATGTTGCGATCGACCACGTGCAGCCCGGGCGTATCGACCAGTTCGTTGTTCAACCATTGCGTCAGTTCCCGGCCCCAAGGATTTCCGAATCCGATTCGCCTGGGCGCGCCGGAAAGCCAGGCCGCAATCGCCGCCTTGGTCAAACCCTGGGCTTCCAAGGCCGCGTCGAACCGCAAATCGCGCAAATGCCGGCGAAGCCGCCACACGCACCGGGGCGACTTCAGCCAGCCCCGGGGCAAGGCGATCAATTCATCGATTGCTTCATGCCCCTGCAACAGTGCGGCCGCCCGCTCTTCCACAACCCAAGCCAGAAACGCCTGGGGAAAATGCTCCCGCACCGCACAAGCCACAGGCATGGTGTGGATAACGTCGCCGATTGCGCTAAGGCGAACTATCAGAATTCGCAGCGATTTTGCTTCCATAGTTCAAGTTCATATTTTTCATCGGAGCCGGGCCGTGTCAGCCCGTACATGCCGGGGCGACACGCCCCGGCTCTGATTTTTTCAAGACCATTCTTTTCTGAGACTCAATAAATATAATCTCCTTATCAATCGTTGAAGATTATAATTGGCCGATCATCAATTCCCCAATAGACATTCCCACATCTAAAAAGCCCGAAATACGCATGCCGGGGGGATAGGGTATAGCGGCCTGCCTACTATATCGAATACCCTAATCCAGGGTAAAATAAAAACTGTTCACAACCCTTGTTCCCACGGTCCCCGTGGGAACTCACTTTTGCGACGCTCCTGTCTCGCAGGAAGAACATTATGCCTGGATCGCACGCTGGAGCGTGAGAACAAGTCAAATTATTCGCCATGTCCGCACGATCCAACCATAAATCCAAAACCGATACCCCGCGGCCTCTGCCGATGACTCCCCAGGAGGTCACGGCCCGCGGATGGGACTGCGTCGACGTGGTTTTCGTAACCGGAGACGCATACGTCGATCATCCCAGCTTTGCCATGGGTCTGTTGGGCCGAGTGTTGGAAAGCGAAGGTTTTCGCGTGGCCATTCTCAGCCAGCCCGACTGGCACTCCTGCGACGCCTGGAAAATTTTTGGGCGCCCGCGATTGTGCTTCGCCATAAGCGCCGGCAACATGGACTCGATGCTCAACCATTACACCGCCAACCGCAAGGTCCGCAACGACGACGCCTACAGTCCCAACGGCGAGATCCATAAGCGGCCGGATCGGGCTACCCTGGCCTATTGTCAACGGGCACGCGAGGCGTACAAGGGCGTGCTCGTCATCGCCGGCGGCGTTGAAGCCAGCCTGCGACGACTGGCCCATTATGACTATTGGAGCGACAAAGTCCGCCGCTCGATCATCTTCGACGCCAAGGCCGATCTGGTGGTCTTCGGCATGGGCGAACGGCCGTTAGTCGAAATCGTCAAACGCCTCGATGCCGGCCAAACTATCGACCAACTCCGCGATATCCGCGGCGTGGCCTATCGGCTGGGGGCCAATGAAGCGGAAATCGACAGTTTAGCCGCGACCCGAATGGGAGCGGGTGGGCAGTGGGCAGTGGACGGCGGGCAACGGGCTGGTGATAACGGGCAGCGCGAAACCGCAAGCGGTTTTATTCATCCTTCATCCCTCATCCCTCATCCTTCATCCTTCATCCCTCATCCTTTCGATACCGTCATCCTTCCTAGTTTCGAACAAGTCTCCGCCGACAAAGCCGCCTTCGCCGACATGACACGGACCATCTATCACGAAGCCAACCCCTACAACGCCCGGCGCTTGGTGCAGTTTCACGGGCGCGAGGCCGTGGTGGTCAATCCGCCGGCCTGGCCGCTTACGGAAGAAGAAATGGATCGGATTTACGACCTGCCTTTTACACGCCGGCCGCATCCGAGTTACGGCAAGCGGCGGATTCCGGCCTTCGACGTGGTAAAAGATTCGATTCAAATCGTACGCGGCTGTTTTGGCGGGTGCGCGTTTTGTTCGATCACCGCTCACGAGGGCCGTGTAATCCAAAGCCGCGGTGAAAAATCGATCCTGGCCGAAATCCGCCGCATGGCCGAAGCCCCCGATTTCAAAGGCGTTATCAGCGATCTCGGCGGCCCGACGGCCAACATGTATCGGATGAAATGCTCCAGGCCGGAAGTTAGCGAAAAATGCCGGCGACAAAGCTGCCTGCATCCGGTGGTTTGCCCGCTTTTGGCCACCGATCACGGGCCGATCATCCGCCTGATGCGGGCGGCGCGCAAGGAAGACGGTGTTAAACAGGTTTTTATAGCCTCTGGAATCCGCATGGATTTGGCCCTCTTGAGCCCGGAGTATATAGACGAAATCGCCAAAAATCACACGGGCGGATTATTAAAGGTCGCCCCGGAACACACAGAACCGGAGGTCCTGGAATTGATGCGAAAACCGCCCATCGAGAATTTTGAGGCTTTTGCCGCGGAATTCCGACGCGCATCAGCCGCCTCCGGCAAGGAGCAATATCTGACGCAGTATTTTATTGCCGGTCACCCGGGCAGCGATCTGGCGGCCATGATCCGCCTGGCCTTGTATTTAAAACGGCACGGAATAAGGCCCGACAAGGTTCAAGATTTCATTCCCGGTCCGATGGACATCGCCACATGCATGTATTACACGGGAATGGATCCCATGACCGGCAAGCCGGTTTACGTGACCCGCGGCGCCCGGGAGCGCCGCTTGCAGCGGGCATTGCTGCAATTCTTCAAGCCCGAAAACTTTAGCGATGTAAAAGCCGCATTGATCGAAGCCGGCCGAACAGATCTGATCGGCGAAGGCCCCGATTGCTTGATTCCATCCCGACCTCCGAAACAGGTTATAATTACAGGGAAAAAATCTTCCGGACGAACTCCTCAAAAAACAGCCGCCGGTTATCGCCCGCATCGAAAGACGGCGAAAAAACGAAATAATCATATTTAGCCTCCAAAATAACATCCGGGCAAAGTCTTTTTCATTGACATCTCCGAAAAGTAACTTGACTACCTCCATTTTTTCCGGTATGATTATTGGTAATACCGGAGGACAATTATGTCTGCATCCAAAGTTGCCATTTCGATCGATCATAACTTGCTTGCTGAGTTGGACCGATTTGTTGAAAAAAAAGTTTTTTCCAGCCGCAGCCAGGCGATCCAGATATCTGTTTCGGAAAAACTGTCTCGAATGCGCCGCAAACGTTTGGCGGAAGAATGCGCCAAACTCGACCCGGTTGTTGAAAAAGCCATGGCCGAGGAAGGAATGGCGGGAGAACTTGCCTCATGGCCCGAATATTAAGGGGCGATATTTATTGGGCCGATCTAAATCCGACCCGCGGCCATGAACAAAGCGGCCTCAGGCCTGCAATGGTCATTAGTCACGATGTATTCAACGAACGCTCGGGGACGGTCATTGCTCTGGCCATCACCAGCCAAGAATCTCAGGCGGGATTTCCGCTCACGATGGAAATCAAAAGCACAAAACTTCCTAAGCAGTCGTGGGTCAAGATCGGTCAAATCCGAACGCTGGCCATTGAACGATTAGGGAAAAAAATAGGGCGAGTTTCTCCTGAAGAGCTCAATCGCGTCGTAGAAGGTTTGAATGAAATCATAGGCGACTAAAATCTGCCGGCATGTTCACATCCGATCAATATCAACTTCTCGATTTCGGTCAGGGCCGGCGCCTGGAAAGGTTTGGAGAGTATGTCTTGGATCGGCCTTGTCCGGCGGTCGAAAAGTCTGCAAAAAGCGATCCAGCCTCTTGGGAACAAGCGGACGCATATTTTCAGGATGCCAGTGAAATGGAAGGCCGATGGATCTGCCGTCGCGAGTTGCCCGACCGCTGGACCATCGAGCAGGGCTCGCTGCGATTTGAATTGAAACACACACCCTTCGGCCAAATAGGACTTTTTCCCGAACAGGCCGAAAACTGGGACTGGATCGGAGCTAGGGTTCAGGGTTCGGGGCTCAGGGCTCAGGATTCAACCGTGACGGACAATAGTTTAGCCGCGACCGGGCACCATGCGTTGCATGGTCGGGGAGCGTCTAAGGGCGGGAGGCTCAAAATCCTCAATCTATTCGCCTACACCGGCGGGAGCACGTTGGCGGCCGCGGCGGCGGGAGCGGAGGTGGTGCACGTCGATGCCGCTAAGAATATCGTGGATTGGGCCCGCCGCAACGCGCAACTATCGTGCCTGGCCGACGCCCCGATCCGCTGGATTAGCGAAGACGCCATGAAATTTGTGAAACGCGAACTCAAACGCAGCGCCCGCTACGACGCCGTAATCCTGGATCCTCCCAGTTACGGCCATGGTAGGCGGGGCGAGGTCTGGCGGCTTTCTAAACATCTGCCGCAATTGCTGAACATGTGTGCCGATTTAACCGCCGGTAAATGCCGATTCATAGTCCTCACCTGCCATACCCCCGGCTACGATTGCGAACGACTTGCTGATATGCTAAGAGAAACCATGCCAGACACACAATCCGGAGCCATCGCCGCCAAAACCATGACACTCCGCTCCGTCGCCGGCCGGGAATTGCCGAGCGGATCGGTCGTTCGCTGGACGGCTAATAGTATATAGTAGATGGTAGATCGTAGGTAGTTGATAATAAAATATTACCCCGGGCACTTGTGCCAGAATTGAAAATGCCATGCCCATTATTACCAGTCTTCAAAATCCGCGCGTTAAAGACGCAATCCATTTGCGCAACGCCAGGCGCCGGCAACGGCAACATCGGATCATCATTGATGGCGCGCGGGAGTTGGCCCGGGCAATGCAAGCCGGGGTGCGCATGGTCGAGATCTTTATTTGCGAAGCATTGTTAGTTAGCGAGGAAGCACGATCCTTGTTAATTGCACTGGAAACATGCGGCGGAGAAATTCTACCCGTTTCTGAAGCAGTATTTCAAAAAATGGCTTTCGGCAATCGGACTGAAGGCGTGCTGGGCGTGGCCGAAATGCCGCAGAAAACGCTCCATGATTTGGATATCGGCATGAAAAGCCCTCACTCTAGCCCTCTCCCAAAGGGAGAGGGGACTATTGAGATAGCCCCAAAGATAAATCCATTGGTGGCGGTGCTAGAGGGCGTGGAAAAGCCCGGCAACGTCGGGGCGGTGTTGCGCAGCGCCGACGCCGCAAGCGTCTCAGCATTAATTCTCGCCGACGCCAGAACCGATCTTTACAATCCCAACGCCATCCGGGCCAGCCTGGGTACGATATTTACCGTGCCGGTGTGCGAAGCCACAAGCAACGATGTGCTTGCCTGGCTGAGAGAGAATAAAATTTCCATTGTCGCCGCACGAGTGGACGGATCTATGCCGTACACCGAGATCGACTACCGCCGCCCCACGGCCGTTGTCCTGGGCAGCGAAGCCGAAGGATTATCATCCGCCTGGTCCGATCCCGACATCACGGCCATCCGCTTACCCATGTTGGGCACGGCCGACAGCCTGAACGTCTCCGCCGCCGCGGCCGTAATCTTCTATGAAGCATTACGGCAGCGGAGTAAATAACTGTAAAGCCGCGACCACCTGGCGCGGCTTTACAAATAATTTTTGCCATCGGCTATTTTGCTATCTTAATGCGATATTCATAATTAGCCCGCATATCCGGGTCTCCATCGGCCATCAGAACAGCGGTATCCCCTTCTAAAAGATACGGAAATGGCTTTCCGGTCATGGGATTCGCCGGAACGGGAACTTCCTTGATATCATCCAAAGTGCCGGGTAGTTTGCCGTTGTGCGAAAAAGCGTATAGTCGAATGGCCTCGATCAAGCGAAGGCTTTCGAGTTGCTTTTCAGTTCGTGCCTGGGCACGGGCGATTGCTCCGATCGCGGGAAGGAATTCTACCAAAGGAAGTTGTTTATAGTCCTTTACTAAATCCTCATAATGCTCGCGCAAATTACTCGGCCATTGTGAATAACTTATACCCAGCCACTTAGTGTTTTCATCATGGATTTCCTTCCATACTTCAGCGCCGCTGAGAAGCACTACCTGGGCAGGCGCCATAGACTGGATTTCCTTTTTAGGCCAACCCAAGTTTATTAGATATTCTTGGGCTTGAGGATAGTAGTCCTCAAGCGTCTTTTTGGCGTCGTATTTCTCCTTGTGTTGAATTTTCGTGTAATCGGCCAATTTTACGATTTCAGAATTTATTTTATCGATAAGGCTTTCCCCTAATTTCTGCCATTGCTCGGGCGAGTGTTGGCCTTTTTTCGCCTCTTGTAACTCGCAAGTCAGCCGTTCAAATCCTAATTCTTCCAATTCAACAGCGTCGCGGTAATTTAGAAAAGGGTGCGGCAAATTGGAAAGCGACCAATACAGGTTCGGGGCATCTTTCAACTGTGTCAGGTCAAGTAATTGATCTCCCATCATATTGGCCAGGGAATTCGCAACTAAATAATTCACAACTAACATTTTTCCTTTTCCAATTTGTTGCGAAAGAGCGAATCCTATTTGCAGCGTTTTTAAGGCATCATCCGGTTTTCCTTCGGCCAACGACAATCTGGCCTTCATGGCAAGAATTCTTGCCAAACTCCTGGCGCGGTATAATTCAGGAAGACGCATCTCAAAAGGATCGCTCATCTCGCGTGTCGGCAAGTCCCAATCGCAGTCGATCCGGTGAGAGGCCATTTCGGCGTATTCCATAAACCAGGGTTGTACGTTATCTAATATTTTGCGAATCTCATCCTTGGGGAGTTCGCTAAGCGGCGTTTCCAGCCAATTGGAAAGTTTGTCGGCGTTTGTAAAATACTTTTCCTTTTCTTTTTCATCTTTCAAATCTCGCGATTGGCCATCCCTTATGCCGTCCTCTTCGGCAATTCGTATGAAAATTGTATCGTATAGAAGCGCGGCGTTGCCCGGGGTTTGATCCGCGACGCGCGGCAACAAACGATATTTCATGGCCGGGCGGGTGATCGGCGCCGGATAAACAGTAAGATTGACCACCTTTAACTCTGGCCCTTCCTTCGGCTTATTCTCCGCCGGATTTTCAGCCGCGCTGCTGATAGAAACGCACACTACAAAACAAGTGGAAAACAAAAAGGATAAACGGCTAAAGTATTTCATATAAAACTCCTTGTTTGTTGATTTATAGATTTTTCAAAACATTTTCCGTTCGTCCTGCATCATCAGGTCGCGACGAGGGTATTTTTCCGGTCCAATCGGGATCCACGACGGGCCGGGCAAAGACTCAACGCCTTTTTCGGCGATTAGCCTGTTTAAGGACAGATAATCCATAGACATGCCATCGCGCCCGGACGAGGGGCGCGGCCGCTTCACTTCTGGTGTTTCTTTTTGCGTGTGTTCGTACCAAAGAGGCTGCGGAATATTTTCCGCGGTTTGTATTGTATTTGATTTGGCGTATGCAGCTTCTTTTTCGCCCCTAGCCGTTCCGCGCAGGAACAACGCGCCGCTGGACGAAATTGCCAAGAGCAACGAGACGGCGGCAACGCATGGCCATATCCAAGGCGTTTTATGTTTTTGATGCAGGGGTGTGTTTGCAACTGCCGACATGCGGCCTGCCAGGAACATCACCCGGTCGCGATCCACGCCCGAGGCCGCCGGCTTTAGCGATGCCAGAGCGGCTTCGACGGCCGATAGTTCTTCGTTTATTCTTTTTTCTGACATGATATCCTCAATTTCTGCCGCAAAGCGGCCAGGGCCGATTCGTAACGGCGATGGGCCGTGCTGTCGGTGGCCCCGATCAGTTCGCCGATTTGTTGAAACGTCAATCCGCCCCATATTCTGGCAACTACAACTTCGCGTTCGAGTTGTGGTAGTTCTTCTAAAATCACGACGGCCGCGGCGGCATCGAGTGCGTCGCCAGGCATAGACTCGAACCAGGCATGGCTGCGCCCGGCCGCTTGCGATTCGTGCGATTTCTGTCGCCGGACGGCTCGGGACGCGCTTATCGCCTTATTGCGAACCACTCGATATAGCCAAGGCACAAGTTCCGCGGGCAAGGCCGGTAACCGGGCAAGTTCTACAAAGGCCTCTTGGACTACATCTTCCGGACAGTTGCACAATTGCCGGGCGTAAAGCTCCAGACGGTCGGCGTGCCGATCAAGCAGCCGGCCCAGGAGTTCGGGCTCCAGGGGCCCTGTCAAGTTGCAATCTTTGCCGTCCACAGTAATAAAACGCCCGCCAAAAGGGTTTATCCCGGGAAAATTACGGAAAATCACTGCCATTTGTTGGGGTGGAAGCTGCACTTCCACCCAGGGGCGACAGTACAACTGTCGCACCAACAGATGTGTAGACTTTTGCCGGTGGTTGGCCATTGCGAAGCCGCAAGCGGCTTATTTGTCGGCTTCGATAAATAAATCTGGATGTACTATTCATTTTGGGCACAAAATGATATTTTATAGCATTTGTAGATATTAATATGCCCCGGGAACATGTAAAATCGAGGTTATCATGCCCTGGTTCAGCGAAAAATCCGATCGTATCAGTCCAAAACGCATGCAAGAGTTGATCGAACGCACGGCCGACGAGGCCAAAGGGCGGTTGTGCAAACAGCCCCGCCGGGTATTGCTTTTGCCGCCCGACATCACCCGGGCCCATTCCAAGGCCGGGCAAATGACGGAAATTTTGTATAATATTTTCGACAAACAGGCCGATGTGCACGTCATTCCCACGCTCGGCCAGCACGTGCCGCACACGCCCGATGAAAACCGGCGGATGTTCGGCTCGATACCCGAAGAGCGTATCCACGCCCACGATTGGCGTGGAGGCTGCGTGAACGTGGGCACGATTCCGGCCGATTTCGTCAAAGAAGCCACCAAGGGCGCGGCCGACTGGCCGATGCCGATTGTGCTGAATCGAATGTTGATGCAGGAGTCTTGGGATTTGATCATCCACGTCGGCCACGTCGTGCCGCACGAGGTGCTGGGATTCGCCAATCACAATAAAAATTATTTCATCGGTCTGGCAGGCAAGGAGTTGATCTGCGCTGCGCACATGGCCGCGGCCTGCTGCGGAATCGAGAACAACCTAGGCACGCTGGTCACGCCGGTGCGGGAGTGCTTCAACAAGGCCGAAAACGATTTCCTCCGCCGCCTTCCCGACGTTTACGTGCAAATCGTCATGGCCCGAAACGAGCAAGGCGAATTGGTCCACACCGGTCTTTACGTGGGCGACGATTTGGAAACATATCTGCACGCCGCGATGCAGTCGCGCCAGCAAAACATCAACGCCCTGGATAAGCCCCTGGAAAAAGTAGTCTGCGTCATGCAGGGCGACGAATTCTATAGCACCTGGGTCGCCAATAAAGCCATCTATCGCACCCGCATGGCCTTGGCCGACGGCGGGGAGTTGATTATTATGGCCCCGGGCCTGAAACGTTTTGGCGAGCAGCCCGAGGTCGATGCCATCATCCGCAAATACGGCTACTGCGGAACGCCTAAGGTGATGGAAAATTACCGCCACGACCTGGTCTTGCAGGATTTCGCCCATGCTACCGCGCATTTGATCCACGGATCGTCGGAAGGCCGGTTCAAAATAACATACGCGCCGGGCAACATGTCGAAGGAGGAGATCGAAAGCGTCAATTTCGGCTATGCCAATCTGGGCGAAACTATGAAAAAGTACCCTCCCGATAAGCTAAAAGAGGGATTCAACGACCTGCCCAATGGCGAACGGGTTTACTTCATTCCCACCCCGTCGGCGGGTCTTTGGGCAACGCGGGAAAAACTTTACGGCCGCCCCGGCGGATTTGACACCTAGTCCCGTATATAATACTTATGCGTGCAACCTGGACTCATGACCATCTATTTGAGGATTGGACACGCTATTTCAATATTCGCCTGGGATTGCGGGTAAGTATGACGACTTTAAAAGTCGTCTTACAAGTTATCATTCTATAAAGTCTGCTACCTATGTCGTCTGTCATTGATCGAACGAAACTCAGTCAAAGCGGTTGCGATTTTATCGATGACGAGCGCCTGAACGGACTCTTGAACCGGCATGCTGATGTGACGGAAGTTCGGGACATAATCGCCAAGAGCATGGCCAAGCAGGCGCTGGCGGTCGAGGAGACGGCCGTACTTTTGGCCGCCGATCAGCTGGAATTGATAGATGAGATCTTTGACGCCGCCCGGCAACTCAAACGCGACGTATACGGCAACCGCATTGTAATTTTCGCCCCGCTTTACATCGGCAACGAGTGCAACAACGATTGCCAATACTGCGCTTTCCGCCGCTCGAACCGTGAAGTGGTTCGCCGCACGCTCGATGAAGATGAAATCCGCACGCAAGTATTGGCCCTGGAAAACAAGGGGCACAAGCGCCTTATCCTGGTCTTCGGCGATCATCCGCAGTATGACGCCGAATTCATCGCCGAATGCGTGCATCACGTTTACGGCACGGCCTCAAGCCACGGCGAAATCCGCAGGGTCAGCATCAATGCCGCGCCCATGGATCACCAGGGCTACTCGATCATCAATGCCGCCAAGATCGCAACCTATCAGATCTTCCAAGAGACGTATCATCACGAAAGCTACAGTCGGGTGCATCCGCCCAATACCCGCAAGGCCGATTATCTCTGGCGACTGGACGGCGTGGCCCGGGCGATAGAAGCGGAATGCGACGACGTGGGCATAGGGGCCTTATTCGGGCTGTACGACTGGCGGTTCGAGGTCCTTGGGCTGGTCTCTCACGCCCTCTATTTGCAAAAACATTACAATGTCGGCCCGCATACCATCAGTTTTCCCCGGCTGCGGCCCGCCAGCGGCGTGAAACTCGAAGATAAATATCTCGTATCCAACGAAAATTTCAAACGCCTTGTGGCTATCCTGCGGCTATCGGTGCCCTATACGGGCATGGTGCTGACGGCCCGCGAGCCGCCCGAGGTCCGCCGCGAAGTCCTGGCCTTGGGCGTTTCGCAAATCGACGCCGGCTCGCGGGTTGAACTGGGCGGATACACCGAACTGGGCGATTCGCAGGTCCTAGAGCGCGAACAATTCGAGCTGGGCGACATCCGGCCGCTGGACGTGGTCCTCCGGGAACTCTTGATCGACGGCTACATTCCAAGTTTTTGCACCGCCTGCTACCGGCTGGGGCGGACCGGCGAACAATTCATGGAATTTTCCATCCCGGGCTTCATTCAAAATCTGTGCACGCCCAACGCCCTGACCACGCTATTGGAATATCTGATCGACTACGCCACGCCCGAAACCCGGGCACTTGGCCAGGCCACCATCGAGCGCGAAATTGCCAAACTTCCCGAGAGCAATCGCAAACGCCAACTCCTCGAGCGCCTCGACCGCATTTGCCGCCGCGACGAGCGGGATTTGCCATTCTGAAAAAATGACATTCCTCAGCCCCCGCGGGACTGTTGCACTTCCACCTTCAATTCACCAGCGTTATCGTCCAGTTCGGCGGCAGAATCGTTGATTTTTAGAAACAGGGTGCCGGATTGCTCGGGCGTGATGGTTGTACCCAAGCCCACTGTTATGGGCTTCAGAAAAACACTCGGGCTTTTTTCATCGGGATTTTCCGGCCGAACGGCGGCCAGCAGAATGCCCAACGGCTGACCTTGATAATAGCGGATCGAGACTCCGCCCGGTTCACACCACCAGATTTTCGGCTGATTCGCCACTTGGTACCGGCCCGAGGCCTTCAATTGATACTTTACGCCCGCCTGCAATAGAATTCCGCTGTTTTGCCAGCCGCGATCGGCCGCAACGGCGACAACGGCCCCTTTTTCCGGCAGCGGTTTGCCCGGGGCGAAATCGATTGCCGTGCGCGGAACATCATAACCATATTCCAGTCCGGCGATAAACACCTGCCACTCTTCGCTTAATTGCTGCCAATCGTTTTTGAAAACCTCGAACACGTATTGGTTGAAATCTCCCTGGCGCACGTGTTTGTAAAGCTCCCGGAACCGATCGCGATAGCGGGGATGCCGATCCAAGAAAGCAGTGGCGGCCCAACTCCAGGCATACAGTTCAGTTTCTTTTTGCAGATTGCGCGGGCCCTCGATGACCGTGCGCAGCGGTTGCGCCCGATTATTGGCAAAGGCGTCCTTAATAAGTTTTATGCGTCCCCACTCGGACACTTCCTCACGGTTTTTAGGAAAGTAATTGAGCTTTAGCCGGCCGTCTTTCAACTCGTGCGTAGCGAGCATTTCGGCCATGCCTTCCATGTACCACGTCGGACCGCAACCACCCAGCACGGTGTTCATAAAACCGTGCACTCCTTCGTGAAACAGCAAGTGGCGACGGTAGTAATCGCTGGGCTGATCGTAAATCCAGAGTTCATAACTCCGCGAAAACCCGTGCGGAAAATCCGGCAATCCGCCGGGCAACAGGCCGGTTTGCGCGAACCGGGATTTGTCCTTCATCAAAAAGCCCGTCATGCTCCAGCCGGCCAATTCGTCAGGCGGAACGTGAAAATATTCGCAATACTGTGCAAAGGCCTGATCGAAAAGCTGGGGCAAGCGGTCGATTTCTTCGCCGCTTACGTCGGTATAGAGCGTAAGCCGTTTGCCAGAGAGCTTGCGTATGCCGTAAGAGGACGCCTTTGCATCATCGATGACGGGCCGCTGCGGATTAACGATTTTGCCCGGCGGGGCCGCTTTGGCAATCTCAGATCGGTCACAATAAAGAATACAAACCACCGGCATAAGGAAAACAATGCAATAAAAGCTGATTAGGCGGCTCATGGCTGAATCCGCTCATTAAGCGGGTATATTTGTGGAATTATGGCTAGTGGATTGCAAAATGCCTTTTGATATTATACGCTATCATGCGAGATCTAAAAGGAGATTTACAGTGGGAAAACCAAATTCGCAAAAATATCCAATCGATGATCATTGCGCGACCGACCAACCGACCGCGCCGACTAATGCTGCGAATCGGTGCCCGATGGCGCCCGTTGGCGCCCGTCGCGGCTTTACAGATATATTGCATAAGTCACAGTTCAATTTGCAATTTGCAATTTGCAATTTACAATTTGCAATCCTACTGCTTGCGATGAACGGGTGTTGGTCTTCCTCGAAGCGGGAAGTGGTGGTCTACACGGCCTTGGACTCCGAATTTTCCCAGCCGATTTTCGACGACTTCACGGCCGCCACCGGCATCGCCGTAAGGGCAAAATTCGACACCGAGTCGACCAAAACCGTCGGCCTGGCCGAGGCCATTCTGGCCGAACGCAACCGGCCGCGCTGCAACGTTTTCTGGAACAACGAAATCCTCAACACCTTGCGCCTCGAGCGTCAAGAGCTGTTGGAAGCCTACGATTCGCCAATCGGCCAATATTATCCGGCCGAGTTCCGTTCGCCGGAAGGACTTTGGTACGGTTTCGCGGCCCGGGCCCGCGTGCTTATCGTCAACACCAAGTTGGTTCCCGAATCCGAGAGGCCAAAATCAATCAACGACCTGGCCGATCCGCGCTGGAAAGGCCGCTGTGCCATGGCCAAGCCGCTTTTTGGCACCACGGCCACGCATGCGGCCTGCCTGTTCGCCGCCTGGGGCGACGAAAAAGCAAAAACGTTTTTCAAGCAAATAAAAGCAAACGACGTGCGAATCGTTTCCGGCAACAAGCAGGTAGCCCTAGCCGTGGGCGGGGGACAACTGGCCTTCGGAATAACCGATACCGACGACGCCATAATCGAGTTGGAAAAGGGCTTGCCGGTTGCGATCATATACCCCGATCAAGGCCCGGACGAACTGGGCACGCTGTTTATTCCCAATACATTGGCGATTATGCGGGGGTGTCCGAATATGCAAAATGCCCGGCGTTTGCTGGACTACCTGCTTTCGCCCGCAGTCGAGGCAAAACTTGCCAAAGGCGAAAGCGCTCAAATACCCTTGAATCCGCAGGTAAACGTAAAAACCCGCCTGGAAACGCCTAAAACCGTGAAACCGATGCAAGTCGATTTCTCAACCGCCGCCCTAAATTGGGACGCCGCCGCACAATTCTTACGCGATGAATTCACCGGCGGATAATCATCGACCAATTTAAATCTAAATCCCTAGCTTTTCATCGGCTGCGATCGGCACAGATCGTCACAACCGGCACAATCGTTTTACTTGGGATAACTGTTACATTCGCAATTTCACAAAGAGTTTGCGAATGTATCTTTGTCAGTTATGGCGCCGGATTGAAATCATCCGGCAATTTGATCCACGGCCGCCATCGTATATTTTCCCCAAGCGACATATTCCTTTAGTTCGCCCATACAATCCGATCATACCGGGCATTTACCACGGTTCTTGCGCTATTGGCGGGGTAGTTCTATTCCGATAGTAACTCAGACTTCACTTTTAAGGAGTATAAAGATGAAACTGCTAAATTGGGTGGCATTGATTGCCATGAACTTGGCGATAATGTTTATCGCAATGGAAAATCCGACGTGGGCAGCAGACTCGATCCGCCAGCCGGCCTCGGCTGTGCAGACGGCGTACGAATATGACAGCTATATGAACACAGATTCTTTTCAGGCGCGTTCTGACGCCATCGAGTGGGCCGATACAAAGAAATCGC
>JBEKZY010000082.1:0-16809 GCA_049509395.1 Thermoguttaceae bacterium
GGAAAATTTCGACATCATGATGCGCCTGGAATTGGAAGGCATCGGGGCTACGCTGCAATCGGACGACGGTTACACGGTGGTCAAGCATCTCGTGCCCGGCGGAGTAGCCGACAAAGACGGCCGCTTGAAAGTCGAGGACAAAATCGTGGGCGTGGGCCAGACCGATGAAGGCCCCATCGTCGACGTGGTCGACATGAAACTCAACGACGTGGTGAAACTCATCCGCGGCGCCCACGGCACGGTCGTTCGCCTCGAGGTTTTGACTCCCGCCGGCGATAAGAAAATCTTGAAAATGACCCGCCAAAAAATCGAACTCAAAGACAGCGAGGCGCAATCGAAAATCTTCGAGGCCGGCAAACGACCAGACGGCACGCCTTTCAAAATCGGCGTCATCAACCTGCCCAGTTTTTACATGGACATGACCGGCGCGCGCCGGGGAATTCCCGATTTTAAAAGCACCACCCGCGACGTCAAGGTGATTCTCGAAGACTTCAACAAACAAGGCGTCGATGCCCTGGTCCTCGATCTTCGCAACAACGGCGGCGGGTCGCTCACCGAGGCCATTAACCTCACCGGGCTGTTCATTCCCAGCGGACCGGTCGTACAGGTAAAGGACGCCGATGGGCACGTTTCCCCGTTTTACGATCTTGATCCGGCCATGCAATGGGCCGGACCGCTGGTGGTGGTCACCAACAAATTCAGCGCCTCGGCCAGCGAAATCCTGGCCGGCGCGATCCAGGATTACGGCCGCGGTCTGATCGTAGGCGACCATTCCACCCACGGCAAAGGCACGGTGCAAAGCCTGCTGGACATAAGCCAGCACCTGTTTTCCAATTATCCCAATATGTCCTCCATGGGCGCACTGAAGGTAACCATGCAGCAATTCTATCGGCCCAGCGGCGAAAGCACGCAAAAACGCGGAGTGCTGGCCGATATCGAACTCCCCTCCTTGATCAGCAATCTTGACGTCGGCGAGGCCGATCTCGACTACCCCCTGGAATTCGACCGCGTCGAGCCCATGTCTTTTAAACACTTCGATTTCGTCACCGCGCCCATCCGCGATCAACTCAAACGCTGCTCGGAACAACGCGTGCAGAACTCGGAAAAATTCCAAAAGGAGGAGCGAAACATAGTCCGTTATAAAGAACAAAAGGCCAAAAAAACGGTTACCCTCAACGAAGCCCAGTTCGTCAAGGAGCGGGAAGAGTTAAACGCCGACAAAGAAGAAGAAAAAACCTACGAGGAACTCAACAATTCCAGCAATAAGGGCATTGTCCGCGATTATTACCTCGACGAGGTCTTGGCCATCGCTCTGGATTACCTGAACCTCCGCCAAGTTGCCAAAGCCCGGTAGACGATCTCCTATAACTAAGCATATTTATCACTCCCCTTTCCGGGTATCAATCCGCGTCTGCTAAAACTCGGTCCCAAAAGTCCCCTCTCCCTCCGGGACTGTCCCAAAAGTCCCCTCTCCCTCCGGGAGAGGGTTAGGGTGAGGGCGTTTCCAGACATCCATTGCCGCTCATCTGTTGACGACTCAACGAACTATTCTTATATAATAACGTCTATGTCTTTCGTGCACGGTGGCTGTAGCTCAGTTGGTTAGAGTGCCAGATTGTGGATCTGGATGTCGTGGGTTCAAGTCCCATCAGCCACCCCTTTTTTGTAAGACGTTATAAGGTCAGGACTTGGGTCTCGCTTTTCGCCACAGAACGGCTTGTTACCGCGTTTTGTTTTGTGGTAGTTAGTGATTGAGCAGGATGCCCACGATAGAAATCGCTCGGCGACAATTGCCAATTGGTTTTTCTATTTCTTTTGGGACCATTGCACATTAACTGCATTGATCTCGCACATCATTTGTTAGATTCACTGGTGGACCAGTCGGCGCTTACACCGATAGTCTGAGCAGCTTATGGATTGGCAATTCCCCACTGCTTGGCGATTTCCTTGATTTCGGAGACGAGTTCCGGCCGGCTTTCGATGCCGATAAACGTTTGGTTACTCCAGGTTGCCGGACCGTAGGAAACCCACAATAAGCCTGCAAAATGATTAGAGCGGACAATCTCGGATAGAGCGTTAAATGTTTCCGGTTGGCAAGTGGGGACAAGGCCAGGGTTTTTGTTTGTCCCGAAGTCCCACGCCAGCACGATGGGGCGACCATCGAATTTCTTCACCCAGATGGGGAGCGATTCCCTCGCCCTGCGTTGAATGGCTTGCGGGGTGCTGTAACCTTGGTATTTTAACACCAACAAATCTACCCCGTCTGGAATCGCATATGTCCGTTGACTATTGTTTTCTACAAGAATCATCCAAAATTGAATTCCCGGCAAAGCCTGCTTCACTTTCGCGCAAAATGTCGCTATTTCTTCGGGCTTGGCTCCAAAGGATGGCGGTTCATCCACGCCTACTGCAAACACGACATCGCGATTCGCCTTTGCAGAATCCAATCCCACTTCGAGAAACTTGTCCATGTCCTGTTTACTGAACACGGACATCACCAATTTCAGCCCATGTTTGCGTGCCGTATCGATCGCGTGCTGAAACTTCGGTCGCGCATCTTCACTTGAAGCCGAATTCCAATCCCATACGAAATTCGTGTAGGAAGCAACTTCGGGCATCCATTTTGCGCCGTCATCACCCAAAGCGTAACCAAACAAAAATGGCTTGGCAGGCGAAGTTTTTTCCGATCCGGACTTGTCAGAGCGATTTTCGATCCCCCAGTCACGGGCGATTTCTTTGATTTCGGAGACAAGTTCCGGCCGGGTTTGAAATCCCACCATTCCATAGACGAGTAATCCTGGTTTCGCGCCTTTCTGTGCCCCGGGAAATCCCGGCTCCGCGCCATAATTATCGAATATTAGGCCGGCCAAGTTATATTTCTTGATGATCTGCCCGCACATAGCCATCGTTCCCGGTTGACACTTAGGCACCAGCCCCGGCAGGGCGTCATAGCAGGTCCAATACAGCAGCACGGGACGCCCCGTGGCCCTGTCAATTGCCGGCGGAACCATTTCATTGGCCTTCCGTTGCACTTCATCTGCCGTGTGAGTGTGACCAAAGTCTATCAAATACACATCCACTTCATCGGGAGCGGAACGTGCTTGGAGGTGTTTTGGCGGGTCTCCAAAGAGCACCCAGAACTCCATGCCGGGAAGAGCTTTTTTCAGGTCTTTACCAAAAACCGAAAGATCCGACGGCGAAAAACCGCAATCGTATGGATCATGCCAACACGCGGCTATAACCACGTCTCGATTTTGTTTTGCCAGCTCCATGCCCTGAGTATTGAATGCCGCGAGTTCTTCTTTATCAAAGAAACTCATTACGACCTGCAATCCGGCTTTCCTTGCGGTACGGATTAGAGAGTCGCCGTAAAGTGTCCAGCCATTGTCAAGCACGACATTTGTATATGGAGAAATTTCTTCAACCGCTTTTACCGGCTGTTGCCGGACTACGTAGCCAAGCAATGGCGAACTCGGCCTTTTAGCGCCGGGCAATTGAAATGTTCCAATAGACTGCTGCCGGGAAGGAATGGTTCCTGGAACATTTTCTGTTGCGGACGGATCGATCGGAATCTCACAAAGAATGCGAAAAGAATTGTCTGTATTCGGGCGGGCTGGAGGCCACCCACCGCGGAACGCCGACGTACTATATTGCGGTGGGGCCCAATAGGCGCCGCCACGTGTCACGCGAGTCTCGCCACTGCGCGGGCCGGCCACATCGATCACCCCGGAAGCTTCATAATAGTATCTCGAATCGTACCAATCGAAGCATTCTTCAAACGTATTTCCGTACATGTCATACAGTCGCCACGGATTTGGAAGCTTTTCCCCCACGGGGTGTGTCGTATCGCCAGCGTTGTTTCCAAACCACGCATAATCGCCCAGCGCTGTTGGATCGTCCCCGAAAGACCATATCGTCGTTGTTCCCGCGCGGCAAGTATACTCCCATTCCGCCTCCGTTGGCAGCCGATAACGATGGTCCGATGCCTTCTCGGCAGGGGACGCCGAGAGCCTCTCGCAATAGGCGACCGCAAGTTCCCACGTGATCGAATCAACGGGCAGTCTATTCGTGTCCTTGCCAACCACCAGGTCTTTCTTCTGGCCTGTGCTGGAAAAAGCGCTGGGGTTAACTCCTGTGACCATCTGGTATTGCTGTTGTGTGATCTCATACACACCCAGCCAAAACGGTTTGCCAATTCTCATGCGATGCTGAGGAGTCTGACTCTCGATAAATTTGATGAACCGCGAATTGCTAGTGTCCTTTACCGCCTTGGCTGTCTCGGCTACCGTAGAGCCCATCATGAATTCGCCCGGCGGAATGAGCACAAACTTCATGCCGATGGAGTTTGTCATCTCCACTGGCATGCCGAGATACTTGGCCCATGCTTGTTGGTGTTCCTTGGCCTTCTGCTCGTCGAATGGGGCGATGGCCGGAATGGGCGAGCCGGCAGGCAAATTCCAATTGCCATCGGGGGCGATATAAGGACTTTTCACTGCGCTGTTGCCATTGACCGTCTGATTGCCGGTGTTGGCTGTTCCACTGCTAGACAAGCCAGCAGTGACACCTTTAGCCTTATTCATCGCAACGTCTATGGTCTGCTCTTTGCCCGATTGGATTTGGAAGTCATTGGTATAAGACACAAAGCCATCTTTGTGTGCGGAAAGCTTATATTTGCCAGTGGGAAGCGATATCGTAATCGGCGCAGCGCCGCTACGGTACATCGATTCGATTTTCCCCTGACCGCTTAAGATTTCCACCATTGCATCCGGCTCGTTCACCTTCACCAGCAGCGTCCCAAGCGCCGACTCCGGTTTTTCCAGCCGTACGCTGATAGTTTTCTCACCGCGTTTTTCCAACGTGAAATCCTGGGCAAAGAACTCGAAGCCCGCTTTTTGCACCTTGAGCCGGTATTTGCCCGGGTCGATGGAAAAGACCAGCTTTCCCTCTCCGCTTTGATCCGTGACTTCAACTTTGCCGCCTTCGTCCAACACCTCGACTTTGGCCCCCGGCTCGTTCACCTCGACCACCAGCGTCCCTTCGCTAGTCCGCAAACTGAGGATGATGCCAAGGAGGATTGCCAGGAAAGCAAAACCCGCTGCCACGGCAATCGCGATCTTCTGCCGCTTGCTAAGCCCCTTCAACCGCTTATGCATGGCGCCGCTGGGCTGGACCAGGCGCTCGGTCAGCGCCACCGGCTCCTGCATCAGCAGTTCGTCGAGTTGCGTTTTTTCCTTTCTCGCGGCCAGTTCCACATGATCGGCCGAAGTCTCTACTTCATGCCGCTGAAAGCTGAGCGTCTCCTCATACGCCGCCGGACCTACGGGAGCATTGCCTTGGCCGGGCGTTGCTACGATCTTGCACTGCTTTAATTGGGCAATCACCTCGCTCATCGACTGCTGGCGGTCCTGCGGATTTTTGGCCAGCATCCGCTGAAAGACCAAATTCAGCGACTCGGGCACGTCTTTCCTCACCGCCCGCAACGACGGTATCGGCATCTCGCGGTGGGCCAGGATCTTCTGCGTCACCGTCTCGCCGATAAAAGGCCCCCGCCCGGTAAGCAGGTAATAAAGCGTGCAGCCCAGGCTGTAGATGTCCGATCGCACATCGGCCTGCCGGGTGTCGTATGCCTGCTCGGGCGACATGAAGTCCAGCGTGCCCATCACTTGGCCGCTCTGTGTAAGCCCTTCATTGGTCGTGGAAACCAACGCCCCTACGGTTTCCTCGATTCGCGCCAAGCCCATGTCGAGCACCTTGACGGTATTCTGTTTGTCCAAAAGCAGGTTGTGCGGCTTGATGTCGCGATGAATAACGCCATTGCGGTGTGCGTATTCCAGTCCCCGGGCGGCTTGCACGATGTAATCCACGGCCTCCGCAACGCTCAGCGTGCCGCGAGCCTTGACAAGCGATGCCAAGTCACAACTGTCCACATACTCCATTACCAGGAAATGGATGCCGCGGGCCTCATCCGCATCGTATGCCGTGACGATATTCGGATGGGAAAGTTTCGCCGCGGCCTCCACTTCCCGCTGAAATCGCCTTACCAACTCCGGCGATTGCGTGGATCCCGATGGCAGGACCTTAAGCGCCACGACTCGCTTCATCTTGCGGTGCTGGGCCTTGTATACTTGGCCCATGCCACCCTTGCCCAGCCGGTCGAGCACCACGTAGTTGCCGACCACTAGTCCGCGGGTTTTGTCCTGATAGATGGCCTGGGCCTGAAATTTGGTGAGCTTACTTTCACAATAAAGTTCTTTGGCCAACTCCTCGGCAGTTGCCGGCTTTGCCGCCAGTCCGGCTATAAAGGCGTCGCACTCTTCCATAGTCATCAAGCCGCAACGAATCACCCGCTCGGTAAACTCCTACATTGTGGGCCGATTTTTGGACGACTTGCGGTATTCAGACTCGATCGCCAGTAATTCCCGTTGCAACTCGTCGCGTTCCTGTTCGGTCGCCTCATTGAGATAGTCCTCGACCTTGGGCTCGTCGCCATGTTTCAAGGCGGCCTCGAATTGCCTGCAAATCTTGTCAATTTTCAGGCATTTGGAAACAGGCAAGGACGGACTGTCGCGATCTTCTAACTCGCTCATAAAAAAGCCCGACTGACTAGATAAATCCTTCGACTTGGGTAATGGATCATCGCCATTATAATGGGTATCATTGGAGGTTGAAAGTACCCGTTTAAGATAGTTCAACATTGATACATGTCCCTTGTTTTATGCCAGTTCCAAGCCGGGAGCCGGTCATCAGGCCCAACTAACCTCTTTATTACCGGGATAATTGGTTAAAGAACAACACGCTTCGGTAACCAGCGCCCCCTCAAAATCGCAATTTTGAGCTAAAATGTCCCCTGCAAACAGCGATTAAGATACCACTGCGTCTCGCGAAGCATCCGCTGGCGAAGTGTCGGATTGGAATTTAGGCGTGACTGAGAGTTTAAGTTGAGGAGTTGCATTTTTTTAAGTCTCCAATCGCTTGCTGAAAGTGCATATTAACCGTCCGCACTGGAATGAAACCGACGGTTCCAGTGCGGACCTCGAATAAGGTTTTTCAGTGTCCGTCGTTTTGAAAACATCCGCCTTGATTCATGAAGAAATTTTGGCCACCCAAACGTAAGTGACCGTTGCTGCCATATCGCAAATTAATTACTGTTCCGCCGTCCCATTCCCGCAAGACGCGTCTGGAAGACAGATCGATCAATCGGTACGTGTCGCGCTCCCAGGTCCAATGAATTCCGTAGGGGTTGGCCGAATAACGAACGCCATTCAGGTCGTTGACTGCCGGCAAATTGAAATTAGCGAATGGTTTTTCAATGGCCGATGCCGTCACTCCGCCGCCGATTGTTGCCGGCATTTTGCCGATTATCTGCGGAGTGCTCAGTGAAATCAAAGATGTTGCAGGAACTGGCAGAGGTAGCCGTATCGGTTGGGCGACCACCGCATGCGTTCCCTGCAAAGGGCCTGCAAATAGCACGGTTGAATATACGATGTTGTCGTTGGACGTTGGCGGCAGCAAGTATTGAGCAGACGCATAAACGGCATTCGCTGTCATCGTCTTGGGTGTGTATGCCGATCGTTGCCATGCCAACTCGATATGCCTTGCGCGCGAAGGCGACAAATTCGATCTGCCGCCGCCATCTGCATGTTGCAAAGTGGACATATCCGGCCTGCCAGTGCAATCCACCGGCACGGAAACCCTTGAGACGCCAATTTGAGAAACCAGCAGCACACCGCATAAACAGACGTTGGTAAACATGTTCGCATCTCCCACGGTAAGCAGCCCGTTGCCGGGCGATTATGTTTGGATCAAGTCACGCCTACTTGTAAACCGATAACGGGCCAAAAAACCCGTCAAATTTGTCGGCTTGAGATGTAAAAGGTTGTCGAGGAAGTTCGGCAGCGGTTGGAATTGGCTTTAAAAGCGGAGACACCCCATCACGTAGGGGGTGATTGACGATTCTGTCCCGAGGGCGTTAATCTAGCAAAAGAAGTCTGTTAATTTACGTGACTCAAGAGGCCCGACATGTCGTGCGAAGAATCGGTGAGCCAGTGGATCGTAGGCGCTAAACAGGGCGATTCCCAGGCGATCGAAAAACTATGGCAACGATACTTTGAGCAATTGGTTCGATTGGCACGGACCAAACTCAGCGGCACGCCGCGCCGGGCGGCCGACGAAGAAGACGTCGCTCTAAGCGCTTTTGCCTCGTTCTGCAAAGCAGCCGAAGGGGGACGCTTTCCACAATTGACCGATCGCAACGATCTTTGGCAATTGCTGATATGCATTACTGCCCAAAAGGCCGTAGATCAAATGCGTTATGAACACCGCGCAAAGCGCGGAGGAGGCCGCGTTCGCGGCGAATCCGCGTTTATCAGCGATGCATCGGCAAGCAACCCCGGACTCGCTCAGGTTGTAGGCGAGACGCCAACCCCGGACTTTGCGGCAATGGTGGCCGAGGAATGTCAGAAACTTCTGGAGCAACTGGATGATGATCTGCGGCCTGTCGCTTTGGCGAAAATGGAGAATTACACAAATGAAGAAATCGCCGGGAGACTTAATTGCTCGCTGAGCACTATCGAGCGAAGCCTTCGTTTGATTCGCAAGATTTGGCAAACGGGAAAAGAACAGCGAATCGCCTGACGGAATTCGATCTTGAAGGTTGCAATAAGTATGTGATCGTGATTCACTATTCGACAGTTCGCAGCATGGCCGATTGATTTCGTTGCTGGATCATAAACTTAAGCGCCGCTTTGCGGAGTTCGGAACCGGCGAACAGATCCTTGGGAAACTTGTAATAAGACAACATCATGGCAAAAATCTCCTTGCCCCGATCGAGATTTAACCCCATGCCCGCCAGGTACTGGAGCCGCAGGTTCCAATCTCTGTTGATTTCGGCGTCGGCCAGCCAAGGCTGCAAATCGGCGGCCTGACCGGAGTAGGTGGCCAACAACTCGAGCGCCGAGAAAAATCCGACCTCGGCCAGCGATCCCATCACGCGCTTGTCGCGGTCCAGCCGGCCTTGGATCTGGTCCACGTCGATCTTTGTCGCCCCGTTCTGGCCGAAGATGACTACGTCGTAACCTCCTCCGTTTATGTCATTGCCCCAAATCGTGCCATCGGGAAAGACGTCAAAAAAAGTCTTGATTTCGCACTTCACCACGCCTTCGTCGCTCTCGTATAAGGGCACCCATTGGGTGATTACCCCGCCCGGGTTTAGGTGCCGCCGGCACATCTCGAAGTATTCCTTCGAATACAGCGTGGCCGAGCCTTTGACCCACGGATGAATCGGGTCTGAGGTGATCAGGTCGAAGGTGTCCTTCGTGGTGAGGATGTAATGCCGGGCGTCGTCGTAGACCACTTCCACTCGCGGATCGTCCAGCACGTTGTAGTTCTCCGGGCCGAAATAATCGGCGGCAATGGGTGGAATCAAGGGCTCGATTTCGCAGATCACTATTCGCTCCACCTCGGGATACAACACAAAGGTGCCGGCCGTAATGCCCGCCCCGCAACCCACTACCAGCACCGAACGCGGTCCGGAGTGCAACAGCGCGGGTATGTGGCCGAGCATTCGTTCCAGGCGCATGTCTTGCGGTTCGCTCGAAGCTTCCACCTTGCCGCTGACGTGGAAATTCCGCACCCCGTTTTGCATCTCGGAAACGGCCACGGAAGAATTCATGCCCTCGCCCACGTAAAGCATCTTCGCCTGGCCGATACAGGACGGAACGACTCGCCCGTATGCGACCAATACCCAAGGAACAACAGGCACTTTCCAGGCAAGCAAGGCCGCCAGCCCGATGGCCGCGGCCAAGGCCACCGTGCCCGTGCTCCCAAGCCAGGGCTTCCCGGACGCGTCGCCTGACGCCATCCGGGCCCGAATAGGCCGTAACAACGGCACGAACATCGACAAGCCGGCCGCCACCGACAATCCCATGAGCACCCGCTCGGACTGCTGGGTGCCAATCCAGCCGATCAGGATTATGCTGAAACCGACGGCGCCCAGGATCGCGCCCACCGTATTGGCGGCATAAACGTTGCCCACCAGGCGACCCGGGTCCTTCCCCGGCGACGAAACCGCCGCAATCGCCAAGGGAAAGCTCGCTCCCCACAGGCAGGTCGCCGGAAAAATGGCCCAAGCACAACGAACCAGGTCAAGCTGGAAATTGAGCCAGGGGCTGGTGGAAAGCCAGGGATCGATCGGCCAAAAAGGAAGGGAATCGGCAAGAATAAACGCCGTCCATCCAATTGCAGCCGCCAAAAGCATTTGGCAACAGCCCAGCGCAATCCATGGCCGCATCCTTCCGCGCAACACAAACGCCCCGATGCCGCTGCCAATGCCCAACCCTACCAGGAATACTGCCAGGATGATGGAAAACGTATACACCGTGGCCCCCAGCATCAACGACAATATGCGGGTCCAAATCACCTCCGCGCCCAACGCGGACATGCCCGAAAGTGCGATCGTAAAGTAAACCGGCCACAACCCCCTGGTATTTGCGGCTGGATCCGGCGTTTTGTTTTTCCCCGGGGCACGATGCGGCGTAACGGCAGCCAAAATCAGCCCGATCATAGCCACCGTGCCGTTGATGCCCGCGGCGACATAGGTAGCGGTTGCCACGTCGTAGACCCGAAGCAAATAAAATCCCGCCGCTAGGCAGCCGCACACGGCCCCGGCGATGTTTCCGCCGTAAAAGAGCCCTAACCAGGTGGCGCCCTCAGGCGTGGCCTCGACCCATCGGGCAATCGCCGGCAAGGTTGCGCCCATCAGCAAGGTAGGCGGCAACAGACACGCCGCGCATACCGCCCCGCGGAGCAGAATTCCCGGCAGTCCATGCCCGGCGCTGGCCGCGTAAAATCGATCGACAAAAGGAATGACGAACAAAACCGCAATGCCGATGATCCCGGTTCCCAACTCCAGCAAGGCGTAAACTCGCAGTGGATGCCGCCGCGCCGAGATCATCCGCGGCAAGGCAAGGCTGCCCAGGCACATCCCGCCCATGAAAGTGCCCAGCAACACCCCCAGCGACACCGCCGTCGAGCCGATCACTAATTGCAGCAACTGGAACCAGACGATTTCATATATAAGCGCTGAGCAGCCGCTGCCCACAAACAACAGCAATAATAAAGGAAGGAAACGGCCCGAGCCCGAGGAACTTGTGGCTTGCGCCGGATTATGTACGGTCATTTCGTTAAAGGCCTTTCCTTCGCGATCTTGCAGGGCTTACAACTCGTCTGTTTTTTCAAGGATGATTATATTTTGTAACCGTTCACATAAATCCTACTCAAATGTAACAGGCACACTCCGTGTGCCGTCTGTTTGAAATGCATAGGTACGAAAACGGCACACGGAGTGTGCCTGCTACAGCGCAAGTCGAGAACGGTAATTATATTTTTATATAAACCCCGGAAAAAGCGGGCTGTTCCTTTCTATTTTACACAAACCAATGATTCACCAGTCTACCGGTCGATGGTCAATAATGCATTCTGATTCGAACAACGGGCAAGCCGCAATACTTCGAGTGCATTTTTGTCGGCAATCTTATCCGCGGCAAGCGGCAAACCTCTGAAAAAAGAGCGGCCTGTAGCCATAACTTATTGCTACCAAATAAGTTACGGAGTATAAAAAATCGCTCTGCCATTGCCCGGCCAAGATCGTTATAGTATGCCCCCTCTTCAGATTTTTCAGGAGGCTTTTCCCATGTCTCGAAATTACCCAATTATCTACTTCATCTGTGCGGTATTAGTGATGGTTTGCGGCGCCGACAAAGCATCTTTAGCCCAAGGTGTTCCGCCATCAACGCCTACCTCTGCCACGCCTTTTTTACCCGTTCCATCAGGCCCGGCAATTCCGAACGAGCCTTCGACCAATTCTATTCCTACCGGAACAAATTATCCCGAAACAAATGCCGGGACGAATGCCTATAATTTCATGCCGGGCGCAGCCCAGTCAGGTCCTGCCGCAAGCGGAACGTCTTATCTGTCAATCCCTCAAACAGGCAATCAAGGTCCGATCAACCTTAGCCCAGGACCGATGAACCCCGCCGCTAATCCAGCTTTGAGCGCTAATCCTTATCTGCCTCTCACCCAGGAACCCGAAAGACCGCAATATTTCGAGGAAGGCTGGACATGGCAATACCTTCCCGACAGTTTGTTGTACCAATCCTATCTGGCCGGCAACCAGGAACCTCGCTTTGCCTCTGAATGGATCCATGAAAAGACTATAGGTTGGCAGTGGGATGCCACTTTAGGCGGACGGGCGGGCATATTGCGATACGGCACCGTCAATAGTCCTTGGCCCGAAGGCTATCAGTTAGACATAGAAGGCGCCGCCTTTGTACGGATGAATCTGGAACACGATCGTGACGTGGATGGGGCGGATTTCCGTTTCGGCGTTCCCCTGACCACGCGACAAGGGCCTTGGCAGGGAAAATTCGGATACTATCACCTCAGCTCCCATCTCGGCGACGAATACATGGTCCGCAATCAGACGTTTGATCGGATCAACTACGTCCGCGACTGCCTGCTTCTTGGCGTGGGTTATTTTCTCACCCCTGATATCCGCTTGTATTGCGAAGCCGATTATGGATTCAACGTCGAAGAAGGCGCTGATCCTTGGAAATTCCAATTCGGCGTGGAATATAGTCCCGCTGAACCTACGCAGCGCGGGCAATGGGCCTGCCCATTCATCGCCATAAACGGCCTGATCTCTCAAGAGACCAATTACAGCGGAAATATCACCGTGCAAACCGGCCTGCAGTGGCGCGGACACTCCGGCCATCTCACCCGCGTCGGAATGCAATATTTCGACGGCATGAGCGATATGGAGCAGTTCTACCGCACACACGAGGAACAAATCGGCATGGGTCTGTGGTACGACTATTAAAGGCTCTTGCCGCACTCTTGGGACTGTATGCCTTTTTGTGTCGGGGTGAAGTGGCAAGGCCATCTTGGCCCTGTTTCTTCACTGACTGGAAGTCCCTGCCACTGCTTTACTTATAATTTCTTACAGCCCGTCTGCTTTCCCCGGCAATCTGCGATTATGTCAAAATAGGTTATTCCGGAAAGATTTATCGGTTATTCCGATTGTATCGGCCTCCGCTGCTCGATGATTCCATCTAGGCAGACTGTGCGTTAAGTTCCAGTAAAGCCGATTCCGATGAATCTTTTAGCTATGACGATTGTAATGGTTATTCCAATTGTTGTGGCTATTATTACCGTCTTTGACCCAGTAACACGATTGAATTGACGGGATTTTTGCCTTACCTAAGTTTTCAGGGGGGATTGTTCATGACTATCCATTTTAAAACTATGCTTCTCGCACTGTCGGTGGCGGCGGTATTTGTGCTTTTGGCGGGCAATATTGCCGCCCAATCGACCGGGCCTGCCGCCTTTGCCGCCAAACAGGAAATCAAAAACCAGGTCCTCGCCGCCATGTCCGATGGCAAAATCACGCCGGACGAGCGCCGCAACATCCTCTCGCATGCCAAGAACATTCTCAGCGCTAATGAATATGTCGGCCTGGTGAACACTATGAATCGCCTTTCGCCGCCGGATCATTCCGTGCCCGAAGACCTTGGTTACACCCCGGTGGTCGACAAACAATTGATGGCGAATTTTCCCGTCCCCGATCTGTCGAGGTTCAATAAATTAAAGCTGGGCGAGGCGCTATCCAACCAATCTTTTGTGAAAGAGATAATGCCCAAGCAGACTTTTGTCGTGAAAGAGACGACTCCCAAGCAGACTTATATTGTAAAAGAGATAATTACCAAACAGACTATTGTAGAAGCCGCGCCTCCTAACCAATCTGTTGCAAAAGCGACAACGCCCAAGCAGACCGTCGCAACAGCTGCAACGCCCAAGCAGACCGCCGCAACAGCAACAGCGCCCAAGCAGACTATTGCAAAAACGGCAAAGCCCAATGCGGCTGCCAAGACTGCCGACATCGTCATAATTCCGCCGCCTCCGCCGTTACTGGAAGACGACAATCAACCCAAACCGGCGACTGTCGGACGGGTGCAAAAATCCGCAAAAGCCGAGAATCCGGCGCCTCCCATGCCGCCGCCGGCCGAACGATCTCAAACCCACAATGCACCCGCGGATAAACCGGTCCAGCAGAAAATATCCGCAAGCCCAATGAAACGCCCGGCAACCGGCGATCAAGGTGCCATCAAGCAACCGGCCGGTTTGTTGAACGTAGCCGAACGCTCCGCAATTGCCCATTTCTATGCCGATTATAGCGTGCCGGTTCTGACCACGCCGGCCGCCGCATTGCTAACCGATCGCAATACTAATACCATTCAGGCGTCTTTCGACCAACTTCTGGAACCGGAATCCGGCCAGAGTATTATCAGGCAATGAAAGCGCCTTGAACTTGCCGGAAAAACCGGGTATGTTGCTTGTTTATTGAAGCCTAGTTTGGGCGGCGTTTAATGAGCCGTCCGGCAATTACAAGCAAGCCGGCTTGCATTTTTTCCGACTCCATTGCCACGCTCATGTCTGAATACAGGTTGTTTTTTCGCGAGTATATACGGAATTTTCACACCACCGGCGCGATCTTGCCCAGCGGCCGTCCCTTGGCCAAAACCTTGGCGCGATACGTGGCCCACCCCGCTTCCTCACAGCGGCGGATCATGGAAGTCGGACCGGGAACGGGCGCGGTCACCAGGCAAATCATCAGCGCCATGCATCCTCTTGACCGGCTCGACCTGGTCGAGCTTAACGAATCGTTCGTCCGCCTGCTCGAGAACCGCTTTAAATCCGATCCGCTTTTCCAGCCGGTCGTCGACCGCACTCGGATTTTGCACCGCCCCGTGGAAGAACTCCCCGCTGACGCGGCTTACGATTTGATCGTCTCGGGCCTGCCTTTGAATAATTTTTCCGTGGATGTGGTGGAAAAAATACTGCGAATATTTATAAACCTCCTGGTCCCGGGCGGAACGCTTTCGTTCTTCGAGTACATCGCCATGCGGCGCATGAAAGCCATCGTAAGCGGCCCGGCCGAACGCCGGCGGCTCCGCGGCATCCGCCGCGCCATGCACGACGTGCTGAAAATTCACGAAATCCGCCGCGACGCCGTGTGGCGCAACGTTCCGCCGGCCTGGGTTCACCACCTGCGAAAGTGAATTCTTGGCAACAATCCCCAAGAATTTGCGCCGAAGTAGCAGGCACACTCCGTGTGCCGTTGGAATGAAGTTTGACAGCACATTAAATGCCATAGACGGCACATGGAGTGTGCCTGTTACATTGTGTGGTATGAACGCTCCTTGCCTATCCGCTTGAATTCCATTATACTTTATTGTTTATTGCCTGTAAATTACGTCATTTAAGGGTTGCTCCATGTTGCGACGCCGCTTTGTAATAATGCTGCTTTTGGGATTTCTTTTGGGCGGCGCCGGTTTGGCCGCTGGGCCCGAAAACAAACAGAGCATTAAGGAAAATGAAAAGAAACAATCCGCTCGGGAAAACGAAAACAAGCAATCGGGCGAAGACAACGATTACGAGTTGTACAAACTCCTGGTCGATTCGATCGATCAGGTGCAGGAGAATTACGTTTTAGAGCTTGATCGCCGGGAACTTATCGAAGCGGCCATCCACGGCGTAATGGAAAAACTCGATCCCTACTCCTCCTATATCAGCCCGAACGATATCGAACAACTTCACACCGCCGTGGAAAGCGAGTTCGACGGCATCGGCATACAAGTCACCCTTGACGACGGCGATTTGAAAATCCTCAGTCCCATCTACGGCACGCCCGCCTATAAAGCCGGATTGTTGGCGGGAGATAAAATCCTGGAAATCAACGGCAAAAGCACCGACAACCTCACGCTCGACGAGGCCACCGCCCGACTCAAAGGCAAGGAGGGAACTTCGCTCACGCTTACGGTGATCCATCCCGGCGGCGATAATAAAGAACAGATCAAGATAACTCGCAAGCGAATCCACGTCGAAACCGTGTTGGGCGACCGCCTAAAACCCGATGGAAAATGGGATTTTCTCCTTGATCCGAACCTCCGCATCGCCTATGTCCGGCTGACGGTCTTCAGCCGCGACACCTCCGGCGAATTGCAACGGGCATTGGAACAATTGCAGGCGGCCGGAATGCGCGGCCTGATCCTCGATCTGCGCTTCAATCCCGGCGGATTGCTCAACGCCGCCATCGAAGTAAGCGATCTATTCGTTTCCGAGGGACGCATTGTCAGCACTAAAGGCCGCAGTTCCCCGGAACACTCCTGGGATGCCCATAAACCCGGCACCTTCGAGGGCTTTCCCATGGTCGTCCTGGTCAATCGCATTAGCGCCAGCGCAAGCGAAATCGTCGCGGCATGCCTGCAAGACCACCGCCGAGCCGTGGTCATGGGCGAACGCACCTGGGGAAAGGGCAGCGTACAAAGCTTGATCGAACTGGAGGACGGCAAAAGCGCCTTGAAACTCACCACCGCCGCCTATCTTCGACCCAGCGGCAAAAATATCCACCGCTTCCCTGACGCCAAGGATCAAGACGAATGGGGCGTTTTGCCCGATAAAGGTTTTGAACTGAAACTAAGCGATAAAGAAATGGTTGAACTCGATAAAGATCGCCGCCAGCGCAATATCCTGCGCAGCGGAAATGCCGATATGCAGGCCCCCGACAAAAACTCTCCCCCCCCAAAAAAAGAAAAACCGTTTGTCGATCGCCAGTTGCAAATGGCCCTTAAATACCTGGCCGCCGAATTGGCCAAAGCAAGCGACGCCAAATAAATTTTTAATTTCATCCTTCATCCTTCATCCTTCATCCTTCATCCTTCATCCTTCATCCTTCATCCTTCATCCTTCATCCTT
>JBEKZY010000083.1:0-16718 GCA_049509395.1 Thermoguttaceae bacterium
AACATCATGCACACCACTACTAAAAGGTAGACTATGGCCGCGGACCGGATCAGCCTAAGCATCCGCCGCCGCCATGATAATTTTATTGTGTCTTTATTCACAATGGTCATCAGAAAATATACCACGGAGTAACGGAGAACACGGAGATAAATTAAAAACTGATTTCCTCCGTGTTCTCCGTGTCTCCGTGTTTAATTCCATTTTTAAATGCAACGACCTCAGGCCGTTATGTGTGTCGGCCCGAGGTCGCAGGGTTTTATCGTTTCTACCGCTGATCAACCGATTAACGGAAGTGGTAATTGGGGTTTTTGATGTCAAAATCGGCGTCGGTGAATCCGTTGTTGAGTTTCAGATTCATATAGGTGTATTCCTCAATTTCTTCCGGAGCGCCGCCGGGTTCTTTCGGCCACTCGTACGACTCGTAGCGGATGGGTATGTTCAACTCGTCGTCGACGAAAATGCGAGCCATGTGAAAGCGGAAGTTCCGCCGCGGCACGGGATGCACGACTTGGATGCACGTGCAAACGCGTGGTTGGCCCGTGCCGTTCTTAATCAAAGCATTTTTGAAAAACTTCACTTCGCACTCGCCGTACTTGACGTCTTCCTGGGCCACCTCGACCAGGCGCTTGGTAAGATTTAAAATCCCCAATTCGGTCAGCGGATAATGTTGGCCGCTCATGGCGACCGGTCCGTCGGGCTTGATCCTTACGGTCCCGAACATCTTGTCCTTGATTCCGGTGGTGTGCGCATACATGAGGCCGTCGTTTTGTCCTTCGATGTACATCACTTCCTGTCCTTTAGGTTTGGTGAGAAAATATATGTATACGCTAAACGGCTTGTGGCGGATTTTCACGAACATGTGATCGTACTCGTTTAGTTTCCCGTCGATCCGTTCTCGCTTAACCACGGTGGCCGAATAGTCCGTGATCTTTTCCAGGTTGCCCATGCCTTCGTAGGCCCAGCGCAGGGCTGGCATGAGCGGGTGTTCGTTGACCGAAGCGGCTCCCAACGCCGGGGCGGGCGCCTGGGCGGTCGATTCCGAGCGCTCGGCAAGTTGAAAGTGCTGTGGGCCGGCGGGCTGCTGGCTGGGCGCGGGGGCATTGCCATTAGAGCCCGTATCCGCGGCAACTTGGGCCCAGACACAAGAGGTCAAAAACACGCAGATAATCAATATAGGTAAACCCAGGCGATGAAAGATTTTTCTAAGCATCATGAAAAAAGCCCTCCTTGCGGGGCACCGCGGCGGTTAAGTATATTTTACTCGCCAGGCGAGCAAGTTGGCGATGTCCGATTATCATCCTTGAAACTCTTCTTCATGAATCGATGATATGCACAATTTAATAGCAATTTTTATGCCACATCAACTCTCGTCAACTTTACCTGAAGAAGATGACGACGGAACCTCCTGTTATTACGGCTTATACGAAGGAAAAGGCCATATTGCCGCCTTAATTCGCCGCCGTATCTATTTGGACGTTATCGCAATACTTATTGGATAGAATTACAATGTTTCCTGTTGTAGGGCGTGCTTACCCAACCGGTTATTCAGGCCCTACCATAAGATTCAACATTAACCACTACATTTTACCTATTTTCAAGGTACATGGGGAGGTCAGTTTCTTGGCGTCAGAAAAAATCGAAATTACACCCATTTTGTCGATCCCATTCGAGGAAAATGCCTACGTGGCACATTTGCCCGATAGCACCGATTGCTTGATCGTCGATCCTGGTTTTGAACCGGAAAAAATCATCGACTACCTAGAAAGAAGGGGATTGATCCCGGCCGCTATTCTCATCACCCATGCCCACAGCGACCACATCGCCGGAAACGAGGTCATAAAAAATCGCTGGCCTAAGTGCCAATTGGCCATCGGCGCGGCCGACGCGCCCAAACTCATAGATCCCGGCTTGAATTTGTCGGCCATGTTCGGCCTCAATTTAGTCAGTCCGCAGGCCGACATCACGCTCGAAGACGGCGAATTTTACACTGCCGCGGGAATCGGCCTGCAAATCCGGGCTATTCCCGGCCACTCCAGCGGACACGTGGTTTATCTGCTTACTGACTGCAATCCCACGATAGTATTCGTGGGCGACGTGATTTTCGCCGGCAGCATCGGGCGGACCGACTTTCCAGGCGGCGATTTCAACCAACTGGCCGATGGCATCCGCAAGATATTATACGCGCTGCCCGATTCCACCATTCTCCTGCCCGGCCACGGCCCGACAACCACCGTGGGCCGGGAAAAACGCGGCAATCCCTTTGTGCGGCAAGCATCGTAGGGTGCGTGAAACGCACCTTTGATAATTTCATCCGACTTGGTGCATTTCATGCACCCTACACTTGGCCGGCTGCCGGCACCACAAACGGCTTGTGATAATCGCGGGTAAGGAATTTGTTCGCCGACGCGTTGCCGGGGAAGATCTCCTTGGCCGGATCGAACGTCAATTCCGGACCGACGCGGAGTTTTCTTTCGTCCATTTTAATTCCGTTGTCGGTCAGGTGGGCCGTCACTCGGTCGAAGGTTTCCCCGGCGTTTTCGTTGCTCTTCACCTCGGCCAGGCGTTTCTTCAGATCGGCACAAGTCATTTCCTGGCCGAGATTATAGGAGATGTTGCCCATGTGGCAGAGTGCGCTGGAAAGGTGACCCTGTAGAATATCGGCATTAAGGTCTTCGAATTTACCGCTGCGCACAGCCTTCAGGAAATTGCCGTGATGATCGCCGCCGCCGGTGAACCTTTGCACTATATTCCCCTTTAGATCGAATGCGGCGCCGGATGTATAAGAGGTGATCACGACGTAGCCTTCGGAACCGTAGAAAATCACGCCGATTTTAGCGCCTTTCAGATCGCCGGTTTTCAGGCCCCGGACCTCGAATACAAGGGTTTTGCCGTCGTCGGGAAATTCATGCGTTATCACCATAGTATTGGGCGTTTCGCCGGCGTCTTCGTAGCCCAAGCGGCCGCCATAACTAAAGACCCTTCTGCTTAAGCCGGTTTGGCCCAGTCCCCAACGGGCGATGTCCATCTCATGCGGGCCTTGGTTGCTCAAATCGCCGCCGCCATAGGGCCATTGCCAGTGCCAATCGTAATGAAATCTTTTCCGCGTCAAGGGTAAAACAGGCGCCGGCCCGGACCAGATGTTGTAGTCCACGCTTGCCGGGACCTGGTATTCGCCGCGCTCGCCGATCGAAGGACGAGGTTTGTAACAAAGTCCCCGGGCGAGTTTCACTTCGCCGATTTTCCCGGCAAGGACATACTCAACCGCATCAACGGTTCCGGGGAATGAGCGGCATTGCGTGCCCGCCTGGCAGATTTTTTTGTGATTCCGCGCGGTCTCGACCATGCGGCGCCCCTCGCTTACGGTGTAGCTGACGGGCTTCTCGACGTATACGTGTTTGCCCGCCTGCATGGCCCAAATCGCCGCCAAAGCATGCCAGTGGTTTGGAGTCGCCGTGGTTACGATATCAACCGACTTGTCGTCGAATGCCTTGCGCAGATCTTGCACAAACTTGGGTTTTCGGCTTTGGATCTCGGCGACTTCTTCCACCCTTTTTTGGCCCACCGCCTCGTCCGCGTCAACGATATAAGTCACTTCCGTATCTTTTCGTCTGGAATAAGTCTCTAAATGGGAATTTCCCCTCCCGTTGACGCCGACTACCGCAACGCTTAGTTTTTCATTTGGGCTTGCGCTTTGCTTTTCTTCGGCGCCGAGAAGTTTGCCGCCTGACAATACCGCCATCGCCGCCGCGGCCAATAAAGAATCTTCCAAAAACTGCCGCCGGGTGAACTGGGACATGAGTAATCCTCCATCTAGGTGGCATGCATAAAAAGGGTGGAATGCTCTTGGGATGCACTAGATAGTTTAATCGATTGCAAATGCGATTTGCAAGCGGATATTACATTTAGCCCCCGGTGAACACACCGGGGGTTTGGACGAGGCCCGACGCGAATCCGCAAGCGGTTTATGAAGTCCAAACCGCAAGCGGTTTATTTGGAACCCTGAACCGCCGGTCCATTTTCAAGCGGCGGCCAAGCGGGCCAGACGGCCCAAGCGGTAGTGGTGGGTTTCCAGATATTCGGCCAGTTCGCCCGATGTGAGCAAGCGAAGTTCGTTGGGGCGCTGGGAAGCCAGCGGATCGGTCCAGCCGTCGTCCTCTTCGCCGTTTTCATCCGCGGCGGTTTCCATGGCCGGATGCAATCCGATTTCCACCGGATCGGATGGTTCGTTGTCGCCTAGAAACAAGCGGATCAAGGGCATGTCGATTTTTCCCGCATGCGCGGTGCCGTGAAAACAGGCCGGATAATGCACTTCCAGTTGCTCCATGCGGCTGTGAAATCGTTTGGCGAAAAACTGCTTTATACGGGCCAGAATCCAGGCCCGCGGCGAATGGCTCCGAAGCAGCGCGGAGCGAAGAAGCGAGCGTTCCTCGGCTACCCGGACTACATGAATATCGTATCTGGACAATAATTGAGGGATAAAATCGGCCACCACGGGAAGCATCTCGATGTATTGATGGCCGTTAAGGTGCGTCGGTTGCAGGCCGTGATCGAAGAGAAATTCGACCTGCCGGGCCAATTCGCTTTGAATCTGCCGGCAGAGCCGTACGCCGTGCCGTTGCAATCGGGAAAAGAGGGCGAAAATGCCGGGAAATCGCCCGCCGCCGTCGAGCAATTCGCCGGGATAGTTCTTGCCCGTAAGCGGCCGGCCCTGGGTCAAATTCAGATGCACGCCCAGATCGAAGCGGCTGAAAGGGTCCTCCAGCCTGGAGCGCCAAGCATGCAGGGGCAATCGAGCCGCCGCTTGATCGTCGATAAGTTCTTTCCAGAGTTTCAAGGCCCGGGCGGCATCCGGGGCATTCGATAACAACGAGGCGCTGGTCAAAAGCCCCTGCCGGAAACCCTGCATGATGCCGTCGGTAACGCCGCGATTCATGCCCAAGTCGTCGGCGTGAAAGATTACCCGCCGATAATCGGGATTTTCTCCCTTTATCTCCATCACACCGCCTTTTTAAAGAAAAAAGGGGCAATCACCTCGCCGCCGGCATTGTTCTCTCGATTCAAATGCGATCCGGCTCCAAACCGGATCCCATTTTGTTTTTCCCATAAGGCGATCCACTTCGATTCATCCAAATCTCTTTCCAGATAAACCATTCGTGGAATCGGCGGGAGTTGCTTGAAATTCGCCCGCCACCATATTCGCAGCACTTCGGCCAGCATGGGCAAGGCGTTGCTGCGCAGCGACAAGGTCGAGGCATAATCGTTTACCAATGTCACCGGAATACGCTGGAACGATAAACCCAGCCGATGGGTCAAAAAAACTACTTCGGCGTCAAAGGCAAAACCGTCGATATTCACTCGGGAAAAAATGTCCAGCGCCGCTTGCCGGTTAAACAATTTCAGCCCGCATTGCGTATCGGTGATTTGCCGCGAAATGAGTGTTTTGACGACGGCTCGAAATACACGAGTCGCCATTTGCCGCGTCCAATGCCGCGGGGCCAGGTGGCGCGATTCGGGCAGATCGCGCGCGCCGAAAACCACTTGGGAATTGCCCGCCTCGAGAATATCGTAACCTCGCCGCAAAGCGGCCAGATCAAAGGGCAGATCGGCGTCGGTGAAGGCGAGCACACGTCCGGTTGCGCTGAGCATCGCGGTTTTTACCGCCCGGCCTTTGCCGCCGTGGTTCTTAAGACTAAGCGTGGAAAATCGCGGTCCCAACCCATCCGTCAAAGCGGCAGTGCGATCGTCGCTTCCGTCGTCCGCAACCAAGACCCGATAATCGACCGCCCAATCGTTAAGAAAAACCGCTAACGAATTAAGCGCCCACGGCAGCCTTTGCTCTTCGTTGAAGGCGGGTATAATGACCGTCAAATCATGGTCTGCCGGAGACACCCGTATTTCTTTCAGTGTCTGCTTCTTAAATAAAACCGCGATTTGATCCTTCGTCCCACAGGCAGGCCTCATGCCTTGGCTCCCAGTTGAATTTCTTGTCAAAAGCAATTTATTTAGAATAATTTAACGACCAATCGATACATCGATGGGCATTGAATTTGTGTTAAAAACGGAAGACTCCGCGCGAATAAAACGCGAACCTTAATCGATTCGTGAGAACGAGTAAACGTCATTAGTGGAAAAACGATTTTCAAGATCAAAAAGCCGGAGATGTGAGTAAAAGATGCTTAATGGGCTAAGAAGGCAAACTGGGAGGGCAACCATTGTTTACGCCGATGGGGATGAATTGATAAAATATCAACAAATTCGCACTTTCTTGTGCTTTACAACCGAATGCCATTTCCGAAAAAACCGACATTTTTTACTCTCTTGTTTTAACCAGTGTAATTTGCATAACCCACTGCCAGCAAAGGATTTTTGTGCGGGAAACCCTTTCTTTATATAGACAGCGCCTGGAGGCGCCGCGATAATGAACCGCATGTCCAGCTATGCAATACAAAAGCGCAAGTACATCATGCACTCGGCCCATCCGACGATCGGGGTTTCTATAGCGCTGGCTGCCCGCCGCTTCGAATATGCGGTCTTAAGGCCGCGAAAAGTGTTTGCCATCGCAGGTCCCAAAGATCGGCGCCTGGCCGCGCTGGTGCAGAATTATCTCCTCGATTTTTTCGGCGATGATTATCCGCTCGACTGGAATTGGGTTTCGATAAAAGCAAATGGAATGCAGCCGGAGGACATCAATCCGCACGATATCGACTGCCTGATTCTATTCGGACGTCCCGAGGCGATGAGTGCAAAGGCCCTGGACCGAATCCACGATTATTGGCAGTGCGGCGGATCGCTGGCCGCTGTTCGCATCGCCGATTTTGCCATGCAGGGTTCTGCCCGGTTCGCCGACGAACTTTTCGGCGGCGAATATTATTACGAGCATCTTCTGCAGCCGGCCAAAATCAGCTTGTTGAATCATGCCGGTCATCATCCGCTGCTGCGGGGAGTGCAGCCCTTTGTCTCGCGCGGCGGGCTGCACCGTTACGAATTGCCCCTGACAGAAGCCACGCCGATATTGTTTGGTTCGGCGTCCGGCGAGACCTTGCCTGTGGCCTGGGTGCGATCCAGGCTGGGGCGGCGGGTTTTTGCCACCACTTTGGGCTCTCCCGCCGACTTCCGCCATCCTTGCTTCCTCAGACTGTTGGCCAACGCCGTAGTTTGGACGGCCCGATAGGGAATCGCTCTTTTTACAAGCTCTTTAAAAAAGCAGTAAGTGATTTTAATAGCCCGCTCAAGTCGAAAATCCGCTTCTTCCGGCAAAGTCCCCATCTCTTGAATGCATGTTTCCCCCGAATGGGGAAAATTAACCTAATCTTTTATTATCTTGAGTTGACCTTTGGCGGGTCGTGGTGTTTGCGCTTCCAAACTTAGCGGCCTTAACCGGTAAAATTCTCGATGTTCGGCAACATATTGAAAGCTGCGACAAGTGAAAATAAATAATCTGACTACTTCAGTGATATGATGGAACAGGGTGAAATTCAATGAAACGCGTAAACACTCGACTGCTGGCGGGATTGGCCGTATGTGGAGTCGCATTTCCAAGTCTTGCGCTGGTGCATGCCCGTGATTTTTGGACTCTCAGCGCTTTCGGGTTAAGCGTCGCGGTCCTTGGAGCCGTCGCTTTTTTCTTCAGCATGATCGATACGAAACGCCGCGGCATCAAACGGATGTTAACGGAGAGAGAAGCGTTGCTGGATCGTGAGACCCAGTTCCACACAATATTCGACAACGTGCAGACGGGTATACTAGTCATCGATGCAAGCACCCACAATATCGTGGATGCCAATCCAACAGCCTTGCGCCTAATTGGGATTCCAAGGGAAAAACTCATCGGGCAAACTTGTCACCGGAACATTTGTCCCGCTGAAGCGGGCCGATGCCCCATCACGGACTTGGGTCAACAAGTCCACAATGCCGACAAGGTATTATTGACTTCCAGCGGCGAGCGGCTGTCCGTTATCAAGACGGCGGTGCTTGTTCAGCAAGGAGGGCAAAATCGCATCATCGAATGCATTACCGACATCACCCAGCACAAACAAGCTGAAGAAACCCTGCGGCAATCAAGGACCGAATTAGAGCAAACCAATAAACAACTGGAGGAAATGATCGATCACGCCAACCAGATGGCTTTGAAAGCCGAAGCGGCCAGCGCGGCCAAGAGCGAGTTTTTAGCCAATATGAGCCATGAAATCCGCACGCCTATGACGGCGATCCTGGGTTTCTCGGAAGTACTTCACGACGAGGTCATGTGCTGCCCTGTTTGCCCAAGTTTGTCGCTATGCCCGCAGCGTGAAAAAGGAATTGACGCCCTTGCCACGATCCGCCGCAGCGGCGAATACCTTTTGCAGGTCATTAACGACATTCTCGACATTTCTAAAATCGAATCGGATCGGCTGGACGTAAAGTGCGTCGCCTGTTCGCCCGTGCAAATGCTGGCCGATGTACAATCGCTAATGGAGGGCCGGGCAAAGGCGAAAAACCTCTCCCTGCGGTGCAACTTTTCCGGTCCCATCCCCGAAACGATTATCTCGGACCCCGCACGCATGCATCAAATCCTGGTCAACCTGGTGGGCAACGCCGTTAAGTTTACCCAAACCGGCACGGTTGAGGCGACGGGTAGCTTACTCGGCAAAGACGAATGCGGCCGGCCACCTCTGCTTTGTTTCAAAGTGCGCGATACGGGCATCGGCCTCACGCAGGAGCAGATGCGGAAACTGTTCAAACCGTTTTCGCAAGCCGACGCGTCCCCGACGCGCCAATTCAGCGGCACGGGTCTTGGACTTGCGATTAGCATGCGGATGGCCAAGTCGCTTGGCGGCGACATCGAAGTCGAGAGCGCCCCGGGTGCTGGCAGCACATTCACGGTCACGATCGACCCGGGACCCCTGGACGGGGTTCGCATGATACACGAGTTCCAGGATCTCCAGGTGCAGCCTCCGCCGCCGACAACTACTACAAACCCGATCAAGCCCCTCCTCCAAGGCCGAATCCTCCTGGTCGAGGATGGAGATGACAATCAGCGCTTGATCAGTTCCCTGCTCAAAAAGGCCGGCGCAGACGTGACGGCCGTGGAGAACGGTCAACTTGCGGTCGATCAGGCATTAGCCGCACTTGAACGTGCCCGGCAATTCGATGTGATCTTGATGGACATGCAGATGCCCGTGATGGATGGATACACGGCCACTCGGGAATTGCGCCAATGGGGTTACTCGGGACCAATCATCGCGCTGACCGCGCACGCCATGGTCGAGGATCGCCAGAGGTGTCTCGCCGCCGGGTGCGATGATTACATCTCCAAGCCTATCGACCGGCAACGACTAATCGCCACACTTGCACGATATACTTCTCCGGATAATTTAAATCATAAGTTTACCATGAACTTTATCGCATAATACACAGCCTATATGGTGTAATGTGATCCGGCGGGGAGAGAATAAATAGCATGAATGGGCGTACCTTTTGTCTCAACGACGAGCCATTTCTTTTCGGGCATCTATGATTACCCCCCAAAAAATCCGGATTTTGTACGTCGAAGACGATCAAGCCTTGGCCCGCCTCGTTCAGAAGCAATTAGAACGCATGGGAAATGACGTTGATCTGGCTTTCGACTCCCAGGGCGGGCAAAAACAATTTCAGTCGTCCGCTTATGACGTATTGATCGTCGATCAGACTCTGCCCGAGGGAAACGGGCTGAACTTGGTCCGCGCCATTGCCGCGTCAGGCCCCTTGCCGGTGACGATCATGGTCACGGGCACGGGCAACGAATCTATCGCGGTCGAGGCCATGAAACTGGGTTTGAGCGATTATTTAGTGAAGGATCTTGAAGGCGGCTTCCTCAATTTGCTGCCCATGGTAATCGATAATGCCCTGCGCCAGCGCCGGCTTCGCGAGGAGGGCATTCAGATGGAGCGGGAATTGGCCCAGGCGCACCGGCTGGAAGCGGTCGGCCAATTGGCGGCGGGAATCGCCCACGAAATCAACACCCCCATGCAATTCGTCGGCGATAACACCCGCTTCCTCAAAAACGCCTTCAGCGACATCAATGCCCTGTTCGAAAAAATAAAACTGCTGCTACAGGCGCTGAAAAACGGATCGCTCACTCCGGAAGCATTGGCCGAAGTCGAAACCTCTTTTAACGACCCCGACATGCAATACCTCAACAGTGAAATCCCCAAGGCCATAGACCAATCGCTGGAAGGCCTGGGCCGCGTGGCGGCCATTGTCCGGGCCATGAATGAGTTCTCCCATCCCGGCATCGGGCAAAAACAGAACGTCGATCTCACGCATGCCATCGATAACGCCCTGACTATCTCCCGCAATGTATGGAAATCCGTGGCCAAGGTGGTTACCGACTTCGATCCCCATTTGCCAATGGTGGCCTGTTTGCCGGGCGATCTGAACCAGGTGATTTTAAACCTCATCGTCAATGCGGCACAAGCGATCGCCGAAAAAAATGGAGCGCAGACCGGGCCGCAAGGAACTATCGCCATCCGCACCCGGCAAAACGGCGACTGGGCCGAAATCCATGTCGAAGACACCGGCGCCGGCATACCCGAAGAAATCCGCCACCGCATCTTCGATCCGTTTTTCACCACCAAAGAACCCGGCAAGGGCAGCGGCCAAGGACTGTCCATCGCACATAACATCATCACAAAAAAACACGGCGGATCAATTCAATTCCAAACCCAAATCGGACAAGGCGCCACATTCATCATTCGTTTGCCTTTACAAAAAAAGCCGGAAGATAAAACAACCGCCGCCAATGCACAAACTGAACCTTAATTACGTGGGCAATTGTTGAGAAATGGACGGCGCCATGCCCACGCTTGTCGTGGGCATGTCGGATTTGCGAGAAAAGCACAGCATGTCCAGGCAAACGTGGACATGGCCCCCGGCTTGTTATAAACGCGCAAAATGATACAGACGCGACCTTCCCGGGGTATGCACCCTGGGGGTGAATACGTAATTGGGGTGGGTAATTTACGCGCTCTTTTCCAAAAAATAATGCTATCCTTTAAAGAATGACGGTCTGGCGAACCGTCCGTTTATGCTAAGTCCGCAAGGAGAATCTTGCAATGAAACCGACAGTGCTCTTGATCGATGATGATGAAAACGTACTCAGTGGCCTGGTCCGGTCGCTGCGTAAGGAGCCTTACCAACTGCTCACGGCCAAGTCGGGCGACGAGGCGATGTTGATCCTTAAAAACCGCGAAGTTGACGTGATCGTGATCGACGAGATCATGCCCGGCATCTCGGGCGGCGATCTATTGGCATGGGCCGCGGAAAATGCCCCCGATACCATCCGCATCATGTTGACCGGCAACGCTACTACCTCGATTGCGATCCGCGCCATAAACGAAGGTCAAGTCTACAACTTCTTCACTAAACCCTGCGACGACGTGCAATTGGCAGTCGCAATTCGCAAGGCCATCGAACATCGCGGGCTTTTGACCGAGAATAGCCGTCTCCTGGAACTGAATCGGCGGCAATTCTACGAGCTGCAACAGTTCTCGAAAAAACTCGGCCTCTTGGCCAGAGTGGTCGCCAAAGACCTGCGAGTCCCGCTGGAAAAGGTGACCCATTCCTGTTTCGCCTTGACCGATCAATATGCCGACTTCTTTGAGCCCAAGGCCAAAATAATGCTGGATAACGCCGTGGAAGCGGTAAGCGAAGTGCAACACATCGTCAACGACCTGTTGAACTGCGCCCGCTCCAATGTCCACAGCGATCTTTCCTCCCCGCCGTCTTCCGTTTCTCCTGCCGAGGAACCGGTTGGCCTTAAAGGATGAGGGCTGAATAATTCATAGAAACCAATTGTGGTTTCTCGTCCCTCGTCTCCCGCCACGCATAAACAGAAAAGCTGTTGCCGTTCCCTATCCAAGTTCCGGCATAATTACTTCCGCTGTTGGACGCATTGGACATTCCAGTTCCACTGTCTCGAAGCGCCGGGCCGTCCGGCTTTTCCCGACATGCGGTCTCCCTCAATCTGCCCCGAGTAATTCACGGCGTTGGGTTGGGTGAGCTGAATCACCACCGTGCTGTCACCAACCAACATCCATGTGCCGCTCCAAGTTTTGCCCGTATCGTCGTAGGCGGTAACCGAATAATTGTTGTCAAAAACAAACTGAAGTGAATTAGTGTCGCTTGCCGATTCGGAGCCGACCCAGGTGGTCCCGGCTAATGATGGCCGCGGCATCACGCCTATCCGGTTCTTCGGTTTCGAGTCCACCGCGGAAGGATCGGGTTTATCGGTCGCCGGAGGCGCCGGAATAGCTTGCAACGGGCGATTCCAGGTTAATGCCACGAACATGGCAAGGAAAATAACAACCGCCAATGCCGCCCCTATTCCCCAGAACCAGCCGCGCTTGCTTCGGACCAATTCGCCCATGAGCGCGGATCGCGGAAGTTCCATCCCAGTCGTAGCAACCATCGTATTGGATTGTCGGCTCAGGGAGCGGCGAACGGCTTGAACGAGGGCGGAAAGGAGATTTGGGTCGTCGTCGGGAATAAGATCAAACCAGTGGTGGCTGCTGAGAAAAAATTCGAGCGAGGCGGTCGGCTGTTGATCTTCGACTCGGACTGTCAACAGCGGCTTGCTCTTGCTGACGGCCCGCTCGATCTCGCGCAGCACTTGCGGCGAGTTGTTAGCCGCTACGGAAAATACAAGCAGCAGAGATCGGCTTTGTTCTATTCCCTGGATAATCGCTTCGCCATAGGGAATTCCAGGCTCGATGTTGCGCGGCGCGATCCAGCAGACGATGCCGCTGCTTTCGAGCCGCTGACAAATGTTTCGCGCGACATCGGCGTCTTTCAACGAATAGCTTATGAAGACATCGTACGCCATAACGACACCTCAGTGGAGCCCCTCTTCACCACTGCGAAAGCTCTGCTACCCCTGCCAGTCTACACCCCATGGGAAATCCAGGCAAGACGCCCAGGCATGCAAAGCAGGCGCGTCGGCCTACAAGATTAACAGGCGAAGCCGCATCTGAAATGGCGGCGTGAGAGGGCATTTTTCCCACCCGCTGCCAGGTATGGCCATTGCCCCTATCGACAGCATGAATTCTTGCACATATTCTCCCGAATCCGGAGATTTTTTGGGAGGGGTATTCGATTGACTTCTCCAGGTCGAGAAGTTAGATTAAGAGATGCGCAATTTTAATCTGACCAATCGGCATGGACTGGATCCTTAACTGCCGCCGCGAGGGTGCTTTTTCTTTGCCCGCAGTTACTGGGAACTAGTCAATGAGCATACGCCAGATCAACATTTATACCCTATCAACATGATGCACAGCCTTAGTCAAGAAAGGTAACTCATGGATAGGCGGCTAAATGATTGGATCCGTTGCTCATTGCCGACTTTATGCGCCGGCATCCTTGTTATGCTCATTGGCATGATTGGTTTGCTGGGTTGGATTTTCGATATTGGAATATTTAAGCAATTCCTGTATTTCGGGATTGCGATCAAGGCCAACACGGCCATTGCCCTGATAGTGGCGGGTTTGTCGCTGTGCCTTTTTATTTTGGACCAGCAACATGGATGGGCGCGGCGAACGGGTCAGGTATGTGCAGCGCTGGCGCTGATCGTCGGCATGCTGAGCCTTAGCGAGCACGCGGTCGGTTGGAATTTGGGGATCGACCAGTTATTATTCCATGAACCGCCCGGTCCGCCGGGGAGCTTGAGCCCGGGGCGTCCGGGACTGCCGGCTTCGCTGTGTTTCATTTTGGGCGGCCTCGCGCTTTTGCTCTTGCACGAGCGATCCAAGAAGAACCGCCTTCTTGTGCAAATTCTGGCGGTGGGCGTCGGCTTGATTGCCGCGCCCGGCCTGATCGGCTACGCCTACGGCGCCGAGTCTTTGTACGGCATAGCGCAGTACACGGCAATCGCCTTCCACACGGCGTTGGCCTTTGCGCTTTTGGCCGCGGGCATTTTCTTCGCTTATCCTAAGGAGGGCATTGCATCGCTGGTTTATGACAAAGGAATCGGCGGCAGCATAGCCCGACGCCTCCTGCCCCCCGCAATTCTTGTGCCTCTTGTCTTGGGATGGTTCCGCCTCCGCGGAGAAGAACAGGGGTATTTTATAGCAGCCTTCGGCACCGCGGTGATGATGCTCATTATGATGACTTTGCTCTCCACGCTCGTCCTCAGGACCGCGGCGGTGTCCAGACATTCGGAACGTCAACAACTACTGGCCGAGGAAGCCTTGCTAACGGCCAACCAGGAGTTGGAACACCGCGTGGCGGAGCGCACCGACGAATTGCGCACGGCGTTCAGTTATGCCAGGAATCTGCTCGAAGCCAGCCTTGACCCGTTGGTGACCATCAGTCCCGAAGGCAAGATTACCGACGTCAACCAGGCCACCGAACTGGCAACAGACCTCACCCGCAAAGAACTTATCGGAAGCGATTTTTCCAGCTATTTTACCGAGCCGCAGAAGGCCAATGAAGGTTATCGCAAGGTAATTTCGGAAGGTTTCGTAAAAGACTATCCGCTGACGATTCGCCACGCTTCCGGCAAGACGATGGACGTGCTCTATAATGCCACTCTTTACAAAAACGAGGCCGGCCAGGTGCAAGGCGTGTTTGCCGCCGCCCGCGACATTACCGAGCGCAAGCGGGCCGAAGAAGAACTCAACCATTACCGCGAGCACTTGGAGGAGTTGGTCGCAAAACGGACCGAAGAGTTGTCCCGCTCGAACCGCGACCTGGAACAGTTCGCTTACGCGGCCTCGCACGACCTTCAAGAGCCCCTGCGAATGATCGCCGGTTACCTGCAACTCTTAAGCGAACGCTATAAAGGGCAACTCGACGAGAAGGCCGATAAATATATCGACTACTCGGTGGACGGGGCCTCAAGGATGTCAATTCTGATCCGCGACTTATTGGACTATTCCCGGGTGAACACGCGCGGCGAAGAATTGCGCATCGTGGACTGCAATAAAGCCTTCGAGTCGGCAATGCGAAACCTTGGCTCGGCCATCAAGGAGAGCGCCGCGACTATTACGCATGATTCGCTGCCAGTGGTCAGAGCGGACCAGACGCAACTGGCTCAACTGTTCCAGAACCTCGTCGGCAACGCCATCAAGTTCCGCTCCCCCCAGCGCTTGCCCCAAGTCCATGTTTCGGCGCGAAAAGATCAGACGCATTGGATTTTTCGCGTGCAGGACAACGGCATCGGGTTCGAGCAGCAGTACGAAGACAAAATATTTATGATTTTCCAGCGCTTGCACGGCCGCGGACAGTATCCGGGCACGGGCATCGGCTTGGCGATATGCAAGCGGATCATCGAACGCCACGGCGGCAAAATTTGGGCCGACAGCGAGCCCGACAAAGGCACGAATTTCTTCTTCACCATTCCAATATAGGAAACTTTTATGAATCAAAACTCAAAAGATTGGCGACCGATTGAGATCCTTCTTATCGAAGATAATCCGGGCGACGTGGACCTTACCAAGGAAGCCTTGCAGGACGCCAAGGTCCGCAATCGCCTCAATGTAGTGGATGACGGCGCAAAGGCCGTCGACTTCCTCTACAAAAGGGGAGAGTACGCCGATGCGCCCCGACCCGACATTATCCTGCTGGACCTGAACTTGCCCAAAAAGGACGGCCGGCAGGTGCTCGAGGAGATCAAGGCCGACCCGCAGCTCGCGGAGATTCCCGTTGTGATCCTGACCACTTCACAGGCCGAAGAAGACATTATCCGCTCCTACCAGTTGCATGCCAACTGCTATATCACCAAGCCGGTCGATTTCAAACAGTTCATGCACGTCGTCAAGTCGATCGAGGAATTCTGGCTGACCGTCGTGAAACTGCCCAAGCATAAATCGCTGTAAAGCAGCGAGGAAAACACCTTATGAGCGAAGGCGCCCTCCATATCCTGTTAGTGGAAGACAATCCCAGCGACGCGGATTTGCTGCAAGAGACGTTGGCTCAGGTTGATGAGCAACTGAAGCTCACACTTGTCGAACGTTTGCAGCAAGCCGCGGAATACGTAAACCAAGGAGGGCAAGTTGATGTCATCCTGCTCGATCTGGGACTGCCCGATAGCATGGGTTTAGCCACGCTGGAGCGGGCCAATTCCGCCGCTCCGCACCTGCCCATTATTGTTTTGACAGGCCTGGAAGACGAGGCCCTAGGCATTGAGGCCGTTCGCAAAGGCGCCCAGGACTACCTGGTAAAGGGCCAGACCCCCTCCCGCATGCTCCTGCGGTCAATCCATCATGCGATCGAGCGTAAACGATTGGAAAAGGCTCTGCGGCAAAGCGAAGAAAGCTTACAGCAACAGGCCAAATTGCTGGAGCATGCTCCCATATTGGTACGAAACCTCAACAATGAAATTATTCTGTGGAACTCCGGCATGGAAGCGATTTACGGCTTCTCGCGCGCGGAAGCGCTGGGAAAAGTCGTGTACGACTTGCTGCAAACACGCTTCCCTCAGCCGCTCGCTGAAATCCAAGCGGCGCTGCATCGCGACGGCCGCTGGGAAGGCGAACTACATCGAGTCACCCGCTATGGCCGGCAGATCGTGGTCGCCAGCTTGTGGATTTTGCATACCGATATGCATGGACATCCTACGGCTATCATCGAGATCAACAATGACATCACCACCCGCAAACGGATCGATGATGCCCAAACGTTCTTGTTGCAATGCGGTTACGGGAACTCAGATGAAGATTTTTTCCAATCACTGGCGCGATACCTAGCCCAGAGTCTGGAAATGG
>JBEKZY010000084.1:0-16665 GCA_049509395.1 Thermoguttaceae bacterium
AAAGATCGTTAACATGTAGTCGATCAGATTTTGCACGTCGAGCAATTTGTCGTAGTGCGTATTTGGGGTGCCGTCTGGATTATTCCCCTGCACGCGCTGGTAGGCAACGTTGCTGGACGTGCCGGGGAAACCTAGGCCGCCGCTGGCCGTATCGCCGACTAGGTGAAAAGCCGAGGAGTTGAACGTCGTATAAGTGCCGGCCGCCGAATAAAGTTCCAGATTTGCGCCCCCGGTTGTTTCGTAATAAACGATGCGGAGGTTATAATCCCCGGCCGCGACATTGAATGTTTGAAACACGTCCGCAACGCTTCCCGTGCCTGTATGCGTGAACGAATAGGTGTTTGTGCCGTTAGTCAGTTCGAAACTGAACGATTCGCTGGTCGATAAGCCAAAGGTCCGAAGGCCGGAGGCGGATATATTGATAGTGCCCAGGACCTCAATGACGAAATTATCGGAATCCGTGGTCAAGGCCGTGCCCGGAAAGGCTACGCTGCCCGTGTAATGCCCGTCGCTGCCGGTGTTGATGTAATTGATCGTCGAGGCGCCGGCGGTAATGGCGTTCGACTGCAAGGATGAGTCGCCAATGACGCTTTCCGCATCGGAAATACTGCCGACAGTAAACGTGGGTTTGTAATAATTGACGGTGAACTGTCCCGTCATCTGGTTATACAAGTCCTGCCAGGCGTTCATATTGCCGTCGACCATCTCGTCCGAATACTCGATGGACCATGTTCCGGCGGTCGAGTTGTAGACCCAACCGTCGCGATTTACCTTGACGACGTCGTAATCGTCTTGTGAGCCGCCGAGATAAGCGGCCGCGTAAGAGGCGTTGACGCGTTCCTGTATCGTGTATACGCCCCAATACTCGCCGTCGATATAGAGCTGCACGACTTTTTCGCGCGTGTATAAATCGCCCTCATCAGCCTGGGTCGCGTTGCTGAACGAGTCGCGGACAAACGTGGCGTTGGTGTCGCCGTCCTTGCTCCAGGACCAGTTCTGCGTGACGACCAGATCGACGTTGTCGAAGGTGTTCGTCCCGTTGTCGCCGAAGAGCGCATAGGCCAAGGTGCTGTCGAAGGCGACGTGGAAGCTGTACTTCGTGAGCGAGTTGTCGTCGGTGCAGGCCGAACCGCGGAGGCTGATTGAGGAGTTCGAGGTAAAGCCGGCGGTTCCGTCGGGGTTGATGTACTCGATGGAAGCGTCTTTCTTCCAGGCGTCCCCCGATTGATTCGAGTTTGTGATGATGCCCGTCGACGCGCCGAACAAGTTATTAAGATCGGTCACGAGCGAGACCGTGGGAACCGACTCCAAAGCGGAGATCACCGCGCTGGATCCATATGTCGAAATAATATTGGGGTCCATGCCGTAATCGAAATACCGATAGGCGCCCTGGTAAGTGCCGTAAACGCTGTTGCCGGCGGCCGGCCAGCCTGCCGGCGCCACGCCGTTGGCGGATTGCGTGATGACATCGGAAAGGAAGAAATAGCTCGCCGTCGCGACTTCCGACTGCTCATAATTGGTTTTGAATGCCGAAGCGCTAAGCACGGTGGTTCCCGTTATGTGGATCGGCCCGGTATAAAGAGTTCCCGTGTTGAACTGCGGCTCGGAGCCGTCCGTCGTATAGCGGATCGTGGCGCCGGGAGTATCGCACGCGAGCGTTACATAGAAAGGGCTGGTGAATAAACCGTGATCTTGGCTGAATTCAACTTGATCTTCGACGCGGCCGAGAACGCCCAGTGAATTCGCCGCTCCCGGCGTGGGACTGGTGAAGTATTGGATTGAAGTAGTCGATGCGGTGTTTTCGGTAATCGCCAGATTGTCGAAGTCAAGCACTACGGTGTTGTTATCCGAAATCGGACTGGTTAGAGGCGAGTTTTTCAGGGCAAGAATAACCGTATAATTGCCCGCCGACAAATTCAAATTGAAATTGGATTGCAGCCAACCGGAATCGCACGAACCAGTGCCATTGCCTGCTAGATGTATTAAATATTGCGTTCCATCCGATCCATAAAGGATATTGCCGCTCGCGTTCTTGACTACCAAGTAGGCTTCGCCGTATTCGTTGGTATGAAAATTATTACTTCCGTCGGTCAGCACCATCCGATATGCAACGGAGAAATTATAACTATCGGCGGCGGCAATGGAAACCGACTTATAAAAACCGCCGTTGACGTAGCGGCCGGTAGTGCTCATCGTTCCGGTGATTTGCAGTCCGCCGGTGCCGATGTTGCCCCCGGTTGACGACCAAACTCCGTCGACGCGCGCTTCACTGGCATTGTTCGTTAAAACGCTGTCCTGATAGGTGAATCCGTTGAGGTCGGAATCGAAAGTGTTGCTGAGTTTTACGCTAGGGTCGTAAATTCCATAGGAAACGTCCTCGGTCTGAACGGGAAAATTCGAACCGTTCGGACCGTATTCGCTGACAATCGTCGTCCCGTCCGATTTGACCAGACCGATGTATTCGCCATCTTTGTCGAGTTTGAAGGTGGTGTGTATTTCGCCGGCCGGATAGGTGCTTTCGCCGTCGTCGCAGAAAATAACTCTATATTCGCCGGCGCTAAGTATCGTGCCCGTGGGAAATTGCCATTTTGTAAGCTTATTGGGATTGTCCGTCAGGTACCAACCGCTGATGTCGAACGACGTGGTGTTGGGATTGTGGATCTCGATCCAGTCGGGATATTGGCCGTTGCCGTCAGCTAAAGTGTGAGTGTTCGACGCCATGAATTCCGTAATGATCGGATTGGAACTAAGCGCCAGCCTGGGCTCCAAAGGTTCGAATGATAACCGTTTGAGATCGCAGGTCCGCCTATGGCGCGCTTCGGGGCAAAATAAGGAGAATTTCATTTTTTTCGTCAACACAGGGATTTTTTTAAAATGCATTGTAGAATCCTCACAGATCTGAAGCTTACGCAAAAATATCCCGATAGCGTAGAAGAACGATCTTAACTGATACAAACAACATAGACTTCCGCTTCAATATATCAAAACAATTCCCCTTATTATTATTTATTGTTTATAAGATAAAAGTCCACAAAGTCAATATAAATTCACAATCTGTAATATGTTAATACGATGCAATCATCTTCGAATGAAGGCATTTATTTATAAAAAACCTGATGTTTACGCGGTATTTTGGGTATGCGACGGAGGCTCCAAATCGGATTTGGTTTATTCCACCATACAGTGATTAGAAACCGGTCAGGAAAGGGGGTTTGTTGACCTTGCCTCCTAAACCGAGTCCAGGCAACATGTGAGAATCAGATGTACCTGGATCTAACACAGGAGGGTGAGAGATGTCCAAGAAGCTATATACAGCGGAGCAGATCCCGCCAGGCCGCTGGATTCAAGACATCATCCGGGCCGCTACTACTATAGTCCCAAACCATCAATTATAGCTTGATATTCAAAACGCCGCCCCCGGCCGGGAGAGGGTTAGGGTGTGAAAAATACTTTCACAAAAGCGCAGTTTTTTTCCTTTCCGTATTCGGGGGTCTCTCACACTGGGGCCTGCTGATGTAAAATAGGGTGTTTAATTACAGCAATTATCTTTGTGCCAGACAAAATAATCGGGATAGATGATGCAACACTCGGCCATCCATCGCGTGTACGTGATCGATTCCCACACCGAGGGCGAGCCTACCCGGGTCGTCATCGAGGGCGGCCCGGACCTGGGCTCAGGACTTCTGGCCGAGCGCCGCGAACGCTTCCGCAATTCGCACGACACATTTCGCTCGGCCTTGGTCAACGAGCCGCGCGGTTCGGATGCGCTGGTCGGCGCTTTGCTTTGCACTCCGAGTGATCTCGCTTGCACGGCCGGCGTGATCTTTTTCAACAACGTCGGTTACCTGAACATGTGCGGCCACGGGACCATCGGGCTGATGGTTACGCTCGCGTATCTGGGCCGCATCCAGACCGGGGAACATCGGATCGAAACTCCGGTGGGAGTGGTAACCGCCTGGTTGCATCCATGGGGCGAAGTTACATTAAAAAACGTGCCTGCTTACCGGCTGGCCCAAGGCGTTAAAATCGACGTGCCCGACTACGGTCCGCTTGTCGGCGATATCGCCTGGGGCGGCAACTGGTTTTTTCTGGTGGGCCATCACGGACTTGAATTGAGCATGAAAAACATCGACCAACTGACCGACTGCACGTGGAAGATCAGGCAGACGCTTACCCGGCAAAAAATCAGCGGCGCAAACGGCCAGGAGATCGATCACATCGAACTTTTCGGCGCTCCCACCCGGCCCGAGGCCGACAGCAAAAATTTTGTGCTATGTCCGGGCAGGGTTTACGATCGCTCGCCTTGCGGCACCGGTACCAGCGCTAAACTTGCCTGCCTGGCGGCCGACGGCAAACTTCAGGAAGGCCAGGTGTGGCGCCAGGAAAGTATTATCGGCAGCATGTTCGAAGGTTATGTGAAAATCGAAGACGGCAAAATCATCCCTCATATCAAGGGATCGGCGTACGTCAATGCCGAATCGACGTTATTGCTCGATCCTCGCGATCCATTTAACACCGGTATTAACGGATGAGTTCCACGGCTTATGACGTAGTGGTTGTCGGGGCAGGCATTGTCGGCGCAGCATGCGCCCGCGCATTTGCGCGGGAAAAAATGCGGGTTATGCTAATCGAGTCGCATGTCGTGGGCGGTGGCGCGACCGCGGCCGGCATGGGGCACATCGCAATGATGGACGACAGCCCGGCCCAATTCGCCTTGACCAACTACTCCCAACGGCTTTGGCACGAACTTGCCGGCCAATTGCCCGACGACTGCGAATGCGAAAACTACGGCGCACTCTGGGTAGCGGCCGACCAGGAAGAAATGAATGCCGTTTGGCAAAAAAGGAAATTCTACACAAAAAACGGAGTCGCCGCCGAGGCGCTAGATGCCCCCGCGCTTGCCGAAGCGGAACCGAATCTGTGTCCGGGCCTGGTCGGCGGATTGCTCCTGCCCGGCGACATGGTCGTTTATCCGCCCTGCGTGGCGAGATACTTGATAAAAAAAGCCCTCGAACAAGGGGCGCACTTGCGAACCGGCACGGCCGCCAGGCAAATTGACGATAGCGGCGTCCATCTGAGCGACGGCTCGATGCTTTCCGCGGGCATAATGGTCAATGCCGTGGGAACCTGGGCCTGTGAACTTACGCCGGGACTTCCTATCCGCCCGCGAAAAGGGCACCTGGTCGTCACCGATCGCTACCCCGGATTTCTCCGCCATCAACTGATCGAATTGGGATATCTTAAAAGTGCCCATTCCACTGGAGCCGATTCGGTGGCCTTCAACGTGCAACCCCGGCCCACCGGGCAAGTGCTGATCGGATCGTCCCGGCAATTCGACGATGGCACCACGGGAGTTGACTGGAACATTTTGGGCCGGATGACCGCCCGGGCACGGGAGTATATGCCGGCGCTGGCTGAGATGTCGGCTATCCGCATATGGACCGGATTTCGTGCAGCCACGCCCGACAAACTGCCGCTTATCGGACCCCACAAGGATTATAAACGGGTGTATCTGGCCACGGGCCACGAAGGGCTGGGCATTTCCACGTCCCTGGGCACCGCCGAAATCCTTGTGGACCAGATTCTTCATCGCCCCACGGTGATTCCTTACGAACCTTATTTACCCTCGCGTTTTGGCAACGGAAAAATCCATGGGCAATGAAATTATCGTTCAGGTAAACGGGAAACCGGTTTCGGTGCCGGCAGGGAGCACGGCTTGGGCGGCCATTGCGCTGGCCGGAGTGTCGTGTTTTCGAAAATCGGTTTCAGGCGCGCCTCGCAGTCCTTTATGCGGCATGGGAATTTGTTTTGAATGTCGCGTGACCATCGACTGCCGCCCACATCGGCGAAGCTGCCAAATTGTTTGCCGACCGGGAATGGAGATCCAGACCGATGAAGCGCAGTGATTGCTACGACGTGTTGATAGTCGGGGCCGGTCCGGCCGGCATGGCGGCGGCTTGCTCCGCGGCAAACAACTCGCGACACGTCGGTCTGATCGACGACAATCCATTGCCCGGCGGTCAAATCTGGCGCGGCGGCAAGGAAAAACTCGAAACACGCGAAGGCCGGGTCTGGTTCGACAAGCTGGCCCGGGCAAACCTGGAAATCCGCACGGGCATCCAAGTCGCGGCCCATTCGGAACCCGGCGTTTTGTGGGGCGAAACAGAGCAGGGCCCTTGCGAATTGGCTTACGATAAATTGATCATCGCCGCTGGAGCGCGGGAACGCTTTCTGCCTTTTCCCGGCTGGACTCTGCCCAATGTCATGGGCGCGGGCGGATTGCCGGCCCTGATAAAATCGGGATACCCGATCAAAGGCAAGAAAGTCGCCATTGCCGGCAGCGGACCGTTGTTGTTGGCCACCGGGGCGCATCTGCGAAGTCACGGCGCCGATGTCAAGCTGATTGCCGAACAAGCGCCCTGGACCAGGCTCATCCGTTTCGGACTGGCCCTGCCCTTTCTCAGCCCGAGCAAGGTGATGCAAGGGGCATGCTATAAATGCAAGCTTTTTTGTGTACGTTACCTGACGAATTGCTGGCCCGTGGCCGCCCATGGGGAAGCGAAACTATCCAGAGTCACCTTTCGCGCCGGAGATGATACTTGGGAGGAAGAATGCGATCTTTTGGCCTGCGGTTTCGGATTTGTTCCCAATCTGGAACTGCCCATGCTCTTGGGCTGCCAAATCAAAAATGGCGTGGTCCGCGTGAACCAGTGGCAGGAAACCTCGATCGGTGGGGTTTATTGTGCGGGCGAACCCACGGGCATCGGCGGCGTGGATTTGGCTTTGATCGAGGGCCAAATCGCCGGTTATGCGGCAGTGGGCGAATTCGACAACGCCACTAGGCTTTTTACCGCCAGGAAAAAAGGTCAGCGGTTCGCCCGCGCCATGGACCATGCTTTTGCCTTGCGCGAGGAATTGAAAAACCTTGCCACGGGCGATACAATCGTCTGCCGTTGCGAGGACGTGACTCGCGCCCGGATCGAGAAATACGATTCTTCCCGGGCGGCCAAATTACAGACCCGTTGCGGAATGGGCACTTGCCAAGGCCGAATATGCGGCGGGGCCACCGAATTCCTCTTCGGTTTTAAGCCTGAGGCCGTGCGCCCGCCGATCTTCCCTATAACTCTTAAAAACTTGCCACCGAAAGGAAAGTCATGACTCTAGAAATGGAAAAAAATGCTATTCAAAAGGCGGTAGCCGGCTTAAAGTTGCGAACCCAGGCCTTTATTGGCGGGAAGTACGTCGATGCGGTCTCGGGGAAAACCTATGCCTCCGAAAATCCCGCCAACGGAAAAGTTCTTGCCCAAATTGCCCAGTGCGATGCAAAAGACGTTGATCTGGCGGTCGCTAGCGCGCGAAAAACCTTCGATAAGGGCGATTGGTCGCGGATGAGTCCGGCCAACCGCAAAAAAATACTCCTGAATCTCGCCGAGTTGATCGAAAAACACGATGCCGAATTGGCGTTGCTCGATACCCTGGATGCGGGCAAACCGATCGTCGATTGCATCAACATCGACTTGCCCGACACGGTGGTCACATTCCGCTGGCACGCCGAAGCCATCGACAAGATCAACTACGAGGTAACGCCCACCGGCCAGGAACACGTCGCCCTGATTATCCGCGAACCGATCGGCGTGGTGGGCGCGGTCGTGCCCTGGAATTTTCCTCTTTTGATGGCGACATGGAAGTTGGGCCCTGCCTTGGCCACCGGCAATAGCGTGGTTCTCAAACCCGCCTCGCAAACCTCGCTCAGCGTCATACGACTGGCCGAACTGGCCAGCGAAGCCGGCCTGCCCGACGGAGTGCTCAACGTGCTGCCCGGACCGGGCGGAGTCGTGGGCCGCGCGATTGGAATGCATAAAGACGTCGATGCCGTGGCATTCACCGGATCGACCGAAGTCGGACGCATGTTCCTCGAATATTCGGCCCAGTCGAACATCAAGCACATCATGCTTGAGTTAGGCGGAAAAAGCCCGCAAGTGATAATGGACGACTACTCCGATCTGGACGGCGCGGCACAGCACATCGTAAACGCCGCCTTCTGGAACATGGGCGAAAACTGCAGTGCGGGCTCGCGCCTCATCGTCCACAAAAAAATTCATGATAAGTTGATGGAAAAGGTGATTGCCGTGTGCAAGACCTGGCCCCTGGGCGATCCGTTGGATCCCGCCACCCGCGTCGGACCACTGATTGGAAAAGGGCAAATGGACAAGGTGCTTGCCTACATCGAGGCGGGCAAGGCCGAGGGCGCAAAAATCGTCCTGGGCGGAAAACAAGTTCTCAAAGAAACCGGCGGATATTTCGTGGAATTAACCATCTTCGACAACGTCCGCAACGACATGAAAATCGCCAAGGAAGAAATTTTCGGCCCGGTCCTCGCCACCATCTCTTTCAGCGACGAAGCCGAGGGCGTGGCTATAGCCAACGACAGCAATTACGGCCTGGCGGCTTCGCTTTATACCGATAATCTCAATCGCGCCCATCGCATGGCTCGAGCCATTCAAGCCGGCACGGTATCGGTGAATTGCTATTCCGAAGGCGATATTACCACTCCCTTCGGCGGCTACAAGGAATCGGGGTTCGTGGGCCGCGACAAGTCGATCCACGCCCACGACCAATACACGCAGTTGAAAACCATCTGGATGCAACTCTCAAAATAGGAGACATTATTTTGGCCGAAAAATTTCACGGACTGTATCCCGCCTTGGTCACCCCAATGACGGCCGATGAAGAGGTCGATCTTAAAACGCTGGCCGATTTTGTTAATTACTTGATCGAAAAAGGCGGCGTGCACGGCATCATTCCCTTGGGCAGCACGGGCGAATATTACGCCCTTTCTGCCCGGGAACGCTCGGATGTGCTGAAAACCGTGATCCAAACCGCGGCCGGGCGCGTGCCCGTCGTTGCCGGCGCCAATGCCGGATCGACCCGGGACGTCGTCATGTATTGCCGTGAAGCGGAAAAATTAGGCGCGGCCGGCGTTCTATTGGCCGCGCCGTATTATTCGCTGCCCAGAAGCGATGAACTCGTCGAGCATTTCCGCGCGGTCAGCGGTTCCATCGGCATTCCCATCATGCTCTACAACTACCCGGGACGCACAGGAGTTGACATGCAGCCCGATCTGATCGAACGTCTGGCCGAATTGAAACAGGTGCGATACGTCAAGGAGAGCACCGGCGACATCACGCGGATCAGCGAAATCATCCGCCGCTTGGGCGACGGGATCACCGTGTTTTGTGGGTGCGACACCATTGCCTTGGAAAGCATGCTCCTGGGCACGCCCGGCTGGGTGAGCGGCACGGCCAACGTATTGCCGCGCGAGCACGTGGAGATATACCGGATTGCCCTGGAAAAACAAGACTTTTTGAGTGCGAAGGCCCCGTTCTATAAATTGATGCCCTTTTTGGCCCTGGCCGAGGGCTGCGGAAAGTACACCCAGTGCGTCAAAGCCGGATGCGGCCTGACCGGCCATCCCGTCGGCCCGCCGCGCCGCCCCTTGTTGCCCATCACAGCCGAGGAATCGGCCGTCCTGAAAAAAACCTTACCGGTGTAGCGGCCAGTTTCATCGAAGCATACTTGCTGCTCTCTGTTGGAATATCATGCGCCGAAAACGGTATTATTCCACGTTTCGTCCCCATAAAAAAAGTTGGGGCAGCAGTTAAACTGCCGCCCCAACGGACGTATCAGTCCCCTTAGCGGCATACGTTGTGCATGCCGCCGGGTATATCGTTCAATCATGACTGCCTTTTACGCCATGCGGCAATCAAAAGTCCCGTGCCGGCCAACGCCAGGAGGGTGATGGTCGAGGGTTCGGGCACCGCCGATATGCCGCCGGGTCCGGCCAAAGGTCCGCCTGGTATGGCGGCGATGGTAAGCGTAGAGCCCGCTCCAAGGGTCAGCGTGCCCACGGAGACCGACGTGGCCGTAAGCGAGGTGGCGTTAGTGCCGTCGCCGACGCCCAAGGCGGCATCGCTTGCGCCGGTGATGGCGGCCAGGGACACAGGTACGGACGAGGTGTTGATCTGCAACGTACCCGCCTGAATGTCCGTCAGGCCGCCGTAGGTCAAGGCCCCAGTAAGGGTCAGTATGCCGCTGCCCTGCTTGGTCAGGCCCCCGCTCGAATCGTTGAGGCTTAAAACCGGAACGCCAAGCGTTGCAGTGGTGGCCGGATTGCCGCCCAAGATCGTGACCGTGGGGGCGGCGCCATAGCCTGTGCCGGGATTGGTAATGGCGATGTCGGCGATGTGGTAGGTGCCGTCAGGATCCTGTACCATATCCGCAATGGCGGTAGCGCCGATGCCGGTGTCGCCTGTGGCCGTATCCAACCGGATAATGGGCGCACTCAAGTATCCAGAGCCCGCGGTCATGACCGCAATGTTCGAAACGCCTTGGCCGTCCGGTTTCACCAATGCGGTCTGAATGGTGATGTTGTGGCCGTTGGTGTCGATTACCGCGCCTTCCTTGTAAACCGTGGCCGCGGTGATGCCGTTGGGCATATCCACGGCAGCCGTACCGGCCCCTGACGCAGTGCCGAGCACGTGGTAAATGAAGTTGGTGCTGTCCGCGGCCGCCTGTAGTGTGCCGCCGTGGAAATTCAGGTAGGCGTACAAGTTATTGCTCCCGTTCCATATGGATCCTGAATGGATGTTGGAAGTGGTGAGCGTGCCGCCGTTGAGGTTGTAAATGGCCATGGACATATTGTCATCGCCTGGATTCCAACCATTGTACCAAATTAGCCCAATACCGCCAATGCCGCTCACATTAGGAGTAGCGGATGCGGAATCATAACTTGCGGCGCTAACGGTGCCGCCTAGTTGGTTATAAACGTCGGACCCGGAATTCACCTGGATCTGCATTTGATTAACTAAAGTATCGTAGGCCGCATTGCTGGAGAACGATACAGACCCGCCCCGTTGCACCATGACGCCCAATCCACCGCTGCCACCCATGTGGAAACTCATAAAAGCTCCGTCAGCCACATTAAAGGCGGCGCCGGGCATAATGGTCATAATGCCATTACTGTTGTTGGCGATAATAGCATCACCACTCGTCTCGTTAATAGTTCCGCCGCTCAAAACATATGAGCCGAACGAATTACTTGAATCCGCGATACTAAGCCCAGCGGTGTTTATGGTTCCAGCCGTATGTACCATGTAACCATTGGCAGCGCCTGAGGTGGCGGCTCCGCCCACGATCAAGCCGGCATTTGCGTTAATATTGCCTGCGGACTTTACTATGCCAAGGTCGTTGTTGCCTACAACAAACCAATCGCCGGTATAAGATGAACCGGATCTAATCACTGTCGTGGCCGGCTGACCTACTGTGTCGCCCGTAATAAGGGAGCTATTTCCGGTCATAACCGCACCGGTATCGAAGACTAATGTCCCGGCACTGACGCCTATGTAACCGCCAGCGGTTTGGGCATTATTTGTGCCCTGTAAGGTTACCGTGCCGGTAGTCGTTTTAAGGAATCCTACCGTACCAGACATGTTGGCGCTAATTGTGCCGCTCTGTAGGATGGGCGCACTGACGCTCGAGACCGTGCCGGTGCCTGTTATACTGCCATTAATTAGAGTTAATGAATAGGCAGTTAAATTAAAAGCACCCAAATTACAAGTGCCCCCGGCTAGATCCATGGACACGTTACCGGGGTAGACCGATTCCGTGAGGTTAACGGTCAAGGGGTTGACACCGCCGGCAAAAGTCACGTCATCTACGGTATAGAACACATCCGGCGTGGGGGGAGAACCGGCGTTAAGCCAGTTCGCCGTGCCTTTGCCCGGGATGGTGCGGTTGGCGGCATCCCAGTTGTTGTTCACGGCGCCTGTCCAGGTTAGATTGCCCTTGTCGCCCGTGACATTCAGATACACGACGCCAGGTGTGCTTATTGTATCAAAGTCAAACGTTTGACGGAATGTTTTCGGATCAAGACCCGTATAAGGGCCGCCCAATGCCATATTCAGGTTGTCCTTTCCGCCCGTCAAAACGCCACCATAGGTTATAAGCGTATAGGAGCCGGCGCCTAGGCTGCCTTGATACGGATTCACTGCAACGTTGGAAATGCCCGCCAGCGTCAGATCACCGGTAAGGGCAATCTGGTCACCGGTGCCGCCCGGTATGCTTCCCAATCTATAGTTCAACGTTGCGGCGGTAACCGAAAGACTGCCGGCACTTATTGTCCCCGGGGTGGCTATACTGCCGGGTGAGACGGAACCGCCGCTAGCGACTATGATTGTGGATCCATATAAATTGCCCGTGCCGCCGATACCTGCGCCGGACGCAACAGTGCAGGTTTGTCCACCCATCAGCCATTGATTGACCCTTAATGTGCCGCCATTAACTTGGATGGGGCCGGTAAAGTCGGAAACCGAGCTTATGTTGGGCCCGTTAAGGCTAAGGGTGCCGTCGCCCAATTTAGTTAGACCGCCGTCGATAACAGGAGTGGTAGTTCCATCGGGGTTAACGATGTCAATCGCAGGATTGTGGATTAAGTCCACATTAATGCCGACATCGTATCCGCTGGTGTCAATTATGGCGCCGCCTGTAGAGACATAAGCATTAAGGGGTACCGACGCAGTCGAGAAGGCGGTGAAAATGAAATTGGGTTGACTGCCGGCAGCCACGACAGTGCCGCCATTGAAATAAAGATTGGCAGTGCCCATACCCCAATATGATCCGCCAAAAATGGCGGCTGTAACCAACGTGCCGCCCGCATTAAGATTTAGGGTGCCGGTTGTAGCTGTGCCGAACCAAGCTATGGAAACGCCATTTTGGGGGCTGTTTATCGTACCGCCGGATAAATTATATGTGCTAGTACCGGCATTTGTGCCCACGATCAATATGTTCGCGCCCCCTCCTGTGTCCGCGGCTCCATTAAATGTGCCTGGAAGATTAACGGTTCCACCGGTCTGAGTAACTACTTGTGTGCCGGAGCTGCGATTTCCCACCCACATAGCCCCTCCATTTTGGATATTCACTTGTGCAGTTCCACTGATGGTCATTGTGCCAGAGGACGTGCCTGCTTGACCAAGTATAAGTGTTCCTCCAGCGGCTCCGCTCCAGGGGTCACCGGCGTTATTGTGAACGTTAAGGATGCCCCCACTAATGGTGTAGGAACCCGTGGAAGCGCCGTTTGATCCAATGTAGAGCGAGCTTCCTACATTGACAGTGCCTGCGGTTTGATTGACAATGCCCGTGCTGTCAAAACCATTGCCGTTCTGCCCAACTGTCAAATTATCCGTGTTATCACTGGCCGGGTTCAGCATCGTGATCCTGTTGCCGCCGTTAATGTTCAAAGTGCCGGTGACCGATCCGGTGGCTGTAGCCGTCTCGCATCCGACTATTATACCGTTAGACGCATAAAGCCTCTGAGTGCCAGATCCGACCGACATTGTAAGTGTTCCACTGCCGGAGGCGGGATCAGTGCCAGAGTCGCTGTAGCCGACATAAATATTTCTTAATAGGTTAGAGGGTGTGTAAAAATAGCCGGTAGTTACATCGACAGTTGCTTCCCCTCCATTATTGATTATGGCAGTATCGCCGGGGAGTGGATAGGCGGCGCCGGCTGGTACATATCCAGTCGACCAGTTCGTCGAGGTGGCCCCTCCGTACCCCCAAGAGCCGGTTGCAACTGTCCAATAATCGGTGACGGCGGCTGAAGCGGACGAGCACAATGCCCCCGCCAGCGCCAAGCAAAGCAAAATTCTTAATACGAAACTTCGTTCATAATTCATAGTCTGCGCCTCCGAAAAAGAAGGAACATGAAAAACTCTCAAGCCTAAGCCAAAACGTTGGTCTAACAATAAAAGACCTGGAGTTTAACAAATTACGTCACAAATGTTGCGTCGGTAAATTTACGCTCCTGTAACCTCCTGTAATGTGATGAATAATTGGTTTTGATGTGAATGACATTGAATTTGCAGCTTTCAACCTACATCGAAGATTGCTGCAATTTCGTCCGGGGATTAACATAAAACTTCGGCAGCCATCATCTAGGGACGGCGACCCCGAACAAATAGTAACAATAATCAAATGGGTTAAGAAACTGTTGCGCTTAGTTATCAAACGCGCCGGCAACCATTCTCCTTTGCGTCCGATATCTCGGCTCTGCGTTAAACTCACTCGGGAACAACACATTAAGCCAGACTATCGCCTATCCAGATCTCCCAACCCTTCACTGGTATCAAGGTTGATATGCTTGCTTAAACCGTAAACGCTTTTAATGCAATTATTGCATTGTTGCCAAGCAAACGGGCTGACACGTTGTTAGTTCACTTAGCCCTTTCAACCCCCGATGCACAAGCCGATTTCAAAAATCGAAAACCTGTACATCAATTATCGAGAACATCAAACTTCTGACACCTTCTGCGAGTAATGTTCTTCCAAGACACAGTTGCAGCCGCCATTAGAAACAATCCCCACCAACACCAAATCTCCGGGAAAAGTTAAGGAATTGATGCGGTAATGTTGCTAAAACCGGTTACATTAATCTGTCGCTTAGATCACATTACGCAAAAATTGACGATAGGGTGTATGGCGTAGTATAACAACCTACCGGGAATTTACAAGCATTTCCATAAAAAAATACAATCAGGCAAATGTTTCGTTAAATTGAAATTAACATTTCCCCCGGCACGGAATACAAAGGCAAGATGACGCGCTGTATCGCCCTGCTCAAGCGTTTTTGAACCCTCTTGACCCCCTACTGGCTGAAAATGACATTTCGCAAGACTAAACTAGACTGCGATTTGCAGTCGCAAATCATTGTTGCGAAACAAGTTGTATCAAACAATAAAGTATATCCCGTCCGCTATGCTGAATGTGACTCAATTACTTGTACTTAACATAACGCGCAAAATGTCTTTACTATCGCGCAGCCTTTCCATCAGGCCGTTCAAGGGCGTCTGATCTACCTGCATTGAGCAGCAGGCCGCCTCTGCGCCGGCAAAGATGGTGTTCGTCATTTCCTCCACGTTGATGTCCTCTTCGGGCACGGCGAGATTGGCGGCGCGGCAAGCCTCCAACACGTCCCTGCCCCGGTCGTCGTTGCAAGCCATCAGTCAGATCGGCAACGCAACTTTAGGAACTCCGCTCATACATATTGCTAACCCAAGCTTCCTCAGTATCAAAATCTCGAAATCATAACCCATTTTCATTTGTTTCTTTGTTCTAATCAACTTACCCAACATAGACATAGAACTATTTGCGCATTATATAACAATAATTGCGCAATATTCCGTCGACTGGAACATTGATTTTGTATATGATCTGTATTTAATGAAGGCTTATAGACAAGATTTCTGATTCCAGTCACTACCTTCAAATACCGGGCAAATTGTCGCCGATACTCGATAAAAGGCCGCAATCCCTTGGTGATAGTGCCCACGTGTAGATTTGTTGCTAATATTATGCTCTTTGGAGTAACACTTTATAACTGCAGTAGTTAAAAAAAGATTGTCTTCTTACCTGCCAAATGTTTATCGTTCGATATTCATTTGGTAGAAAGTATTTACATTGTTTAAGGAAGTATATACATTAGGAGACAAGCACATCTTTATTTTTAAGGAAGAAGGGAGAAGTTTTTTTATGAAAATTTTTCTGAATTCTCCCAAGCGGCGGCCTGGCGCCGCTTTCACACTTGTGGAATTATTGGTGGTCATCGCGATTATCGGGATTTTGATCGCGTTGCTGTTGCCGGCCATCCAGTCCGCCCGCGAGGCGGCACGCAACTCCGAGTGCATCAACCATCTCAAGCAGATCGGCCTGGCAGTGCAAAATCATGTAGACGAGCAGAGACATTTTCCCACCGGCGGCTGGTCATACCATTGGGTTGGCGATGCGGACCTTGGTTACGGTCGACGGCAACCCGGCGGGTTCTTTTACAATATACTCGGTTTTATGGAGTATAAAGCAATTCATGACATGTCAAGAAACACGCATACTCCAAACCAAGGCACCAAGCAGATGCTTGCCCAACCCATGGAAGTTTTCAACTGTCCCAGCCGTCGCGCGGTGCCTGTTGTGCCGGCAGTTGCCGTGTCAGGCGCAAACAATCCGCTTGTTGTAGTCAATTGCCCGGTGATTAAATCTGGACAAGTTGGTGATAAAACCAGTGACGCACTGTTTCACAGCGACTATAAAGCTAATGCCGGCAATGTAGTGGTCTATTGGGGTGATACAATTACAACTTGGCCGACCGCCCCTGTTCCGCTGGTTAATTGCTGGGGGGTTAGCTATCGCGCCAGCATGGTCACAATTAAAGATGTCGTCAATGGGTTGGCCCATACCTATCTGGCCGGAGAAAAATTTCTAGGGCCCGAATATTACTATTCCGGAAATCACTACTCCGATGACCAGCCTTTCGAGGGCGCGGACGATTGGGATCTATACGGATGGACAAATGTTGAGCCGAGGCGGGACAGAATGGGATTTAATGCAAATGAAAATGTCCCCTTCGGCAGTGCCCATCCTTATACGTTTAACATGGTAATGTGCGATAGCTCGGTCAGTTCGGTGTCTTACAGCATTACGCTTGACGAGGGCGGAAAAACAGATAAAACACTATTTGAAAGGACTTCTTGTATAAACGCCCGGGCCTATTTCAATTCTGTTAACCCACCGCTGACAGATTTTCCCAAGTAGCACTTGCAGATCGGACACGAAACG